>JBGPXY010000045.1:0-15669 GCA_041492985.1 Candidatus Eiseniibacteriota bacterium | reverse complement strand
GCCCGCTCGATCGCGTTGCGCAGCTGCCGCACGTTGCCCGGCCAGTCGTAGCGCTCGAGGGCGGCCATCGCCTCGTTCGAGAGCCCCTCGACCGGCTTCTGGTTCTGCTCGGCGTACGCGGCGATGAACCGCGCGGCGAGCGGGGCGATGTCCTCGCGACGCTCGCGCAGCGGCGGCACGTGCAGGTGGAACACGTTGAGCCGGTAATAGAGGTCCTCGCGCAGGCGTCCCTCCTTCACCGACTGGTCGGGGTCGCGGTTGGTGGCGGCGACGATCCGCAGGTCGGCGAGCTTCTCCTCGCGTCCGCCGACGCGGCGATAACGCCGGGTCTCGAGCACACGCAGGAGCTTGGCCTGGAGTCCGGGGGCCATCTCGGTGATCTCGTCCAGAAACAGCGTGCCGCCGCCCGCGTGCTCGAACAGACCGGCGCGCTCGGCGAGCGCGCCGGTGAAGGCGCCGCGCTCGTGCCCGAACAGCTCGCTCTCGAGCAACGCCTCGGGGATGGCCGGGCAGTTGACGGCGACGAAAGGCCCGCTCGCCCGACCCGACAGGTCGTGCAGGCTCTGGGCGATGAAGTCCTTGCCGGAGCCACTCTCCCCGGTGATCAGCACCGAGGCTGCCGACGGGGCGACCCGCTCCATCAGATCCGCCAGCTTGCGCATCGCCGGCGAGCGGCTCACGAGGAGCCCGGCGTCCCCCAGGGTGGCGAGCTTCTGGCGCAGTCGCGCCACCTCGCTGCGCATCTCGTTGCGCTCGGCGAGCCGCTCGAGCAACAGCCGCAGCCGGTCGAGATCGACCGGTTTGGTGAGGAAATCGAAGGCGCCGTCGCGCGTCGCGCGCACCGCGTCCTCGATGCTGCCGTGGCCGGTCAGCATGATGAATCCGGTCCACGGATCCCGCGCTCGCACCTCGCGCAGCATCTCGAGTCCGCCCGGGCCGGGAGGCATGAGCAGGTCACAGATCACCGCGTCGGGGCGCCATCCTTCGAGCCTGACCAGCGCCTCGGCCACCCCGCCCGCGGCGTGCGCCTCGTGGCCCCACACCTGGACTTCGTCACGCAGACCCTCGGCCGAAGCCTTGTGATCGTCGACGACCAGCACACGAAGCCCCAACGATGCCCTCCCCTCGAATGTGTCGTTTTTGCCGAGGTGGAAGATTCTACCTAGTGATTCGAGGGTTAGCAGGCTTTGTTTGGGACTTTGCTTAGGCTTTGCGCTCATTGCAGGCCAACGGTTTTCCAATGAAAGGGGTCCAAAACGCGGTGACGGGCCCGATCCGCCCCGTCTGGCATCGATTTCGCAGAGGCAATCTCCAGACCTGACGCCGTTCGACCGCGGCGGAACACGAGGAACGAGACGTATGAGGAACCGCCGCCAGTCGACTTCTGGCCAGAGCGGTGTCCGGAAGAGCGGAGGATCCGCCGCACGCACGGCGCTCGTCCGACTCCGGGACCGTGCATCGGCTGTCCACGCGCCCGCTCGCCGGCGTGGGGTGTCCACGTGCATCGGCGGTCAGGCCGGACGACGCGGGTTCATCTCGACATGAGCATCGCGCCCCTGCACGGCCGGCCTGTACCGCTGCTGTTCGTGAGACAGACGCCGAGAGAGGATTGGCCGCATTACCGGGCGGCCGACGTCAAGAGCGCGCCGTTGTCGACGCGCGCGCGGCGGTTGAGGAGGCGACGCCTGGGGACGATCGTCCTCGGGGTGGCGGTGGTGCTGGTGCTCATGGCCGCGTTGGCGTGGACATTGCTCAGCTGGAGAGGATGAGGCGGTCGCGGGGTAGAAGGTGCGGCCGTTGTCGAACAGGATCCAAGGCTTGAGCGGGTACGAGACCGAACCGGGGCCCGGAGAGGATGTGGGGAGCGGCTCCACGTAGGTCGCGGCACTCGCTCAAGAAATACGAACCGCCGGGCCTCGACGAGCGACCTTCTCGTCCGGCTCGGCGGTCTCGTTTATGGGCGCGTGACAGCCGGGGTGCACTCCGTCTAGAGTCCCGGCCCGTGAACGTCCTCCGCGTCCTCGACGCCCGTAAGTCGTTCGGACCGACCCTGGCGCTCGATGGCGCCTCGCTCGAGCTTCACGAGGGCGAGATGCTCGGCCTGCTCGGCCCCAACGGCGCGGGGAAGACCACCCTGGTGCGGGCGATCGCAGGCCGCGCCCGGCTCGACAAAGGCAGCATCGAGCTGTTCGGCCGTCCACTCGCCGGCGCCAGCACCGAGGGTCGCGAGCAGCTCGGCGTGGTGCCGCAGGACATCGCCCTCTATCCGCTGCTGACCGCTCGCGAGAACCTGCACGCTTGGGGGCGACTGCACGGCGTCCCGCCCTCCGATCTGGCCCCCCGGGTCGAGCGCGCGCTCAAGTGGACGGCGCTGGCCGATCGCGCCAGCGAGCCGATCAAGCGCTTCTCGGGCGGCATGAAGCGCCGCCTCAACATCGCCTGCGGCATCCTCCACGAACCCAAGGTGGTGCTGCTCGATGAGCCCACGGTGGGCGTCGATCCGCAGAGTCGCGAGCGCATCTACGACATGCTCGCCGAGCTGCGCGATGCCGGCGTCTCGGTGCTCCTGACCACCCATCAGCTGGAAGAGGCCGAGGCACGCTGCGAGCGGATCGCCATCATCGATCACGGGCGCATGATCGCCGTCGGCACGCTGGGCGAGCTGGTGGAGCAGACGGTCGGGGCCCGGCGGCGCGTGACGCTCACCCTCGACCGCGCGCCCACCGAGACGCTGCCCGGATTCGAGATCGGCGCCAGCAGCACGATCCTGGGTGCCCAGGTGCGCGACGTCGCGGGCGAGCTCCCGTCGCTGCTCGGTGTCGTGCGCGACACCGGATGCAAGGTCCTCGACGTCGAGGTGCGATCGCCCAGCCTTCACGCGGTGTTCATCCACCTCACCGGACGGGAGCTGCGCGAGTGATCCCCACCCTGCTGCAGATCGCGTTCACGAACGTGCGGCGTGATCGCGTGGTGCAGGCGATGACCTTCCTGCTGCCCATCATCTTCTTCTCGATCTTCGCCGGCGTCTTCGGCCAGCAGGGCCGTGACACCACCGCGAGCGTGCGGGTGGCGGTGGTCGACGAGGATCACTCGCCGATGAGCGCGCGGCTGGTCGACGCGCTCAAGAAGGAGACCGGGCTCAGGGTGCGGACCGAAGCACCGCCGCCCGGGGCGCCCTCGAAGGCGCCTCAGGCGACGATCGACCGCGCGCGGGCGCTGGCGATGGTCCGCGACGGCGACCTGCCGGTGGCGATCGTCATCCCCGCGGGCTATGGCGCCGCGTTCGGCAGCTTCGAGGGCGGCGGCAAGGAGATCCTGCTGCTCGCCGACAAGTCGGACCCGGTGGCACCCCAGATCGTCGGCGGCCTGCTCCAGAAAGTGGGGATGACCGCCGCCCCGGACCTCATGGCCAGGCAGGGCGTGGGGCTGTTCGAGAAGTACGGCGGCCCGCTCACCGCGCAGCAGCACAAGGCGATGGAGAGCTGGTCGCGATACCTCGACGGCACGGCACCGCGGGAGAGCGCGGCGGCGGAGTCGACGCGGCGCGGCGCCGGCGCACCGAAGGGCGCGACCCCACCGCCGGCCGGCGACAGCAGATCCGGCAGCCTCGTCCAGGTGAAGGTCGTCGACGTGCTGGGCGAGAAGAAGACCAACCCGGTCATCTCCTTCTACGCGGCCGGCATCGCGGTCATGTTCCTGCTCTTCAGCGCCTCGGGCGGGGGGGGCACCCTGCTCGACGAGGTCGAGAACGGCACGCTCGAGCGGCTCCTCACCTCCCGGGCCAGCATGGGCACGGTGCTCGCGGGCAAGTGGCTGTTCATCGCGCTGCTCGGCGTGTTCCAGATCACGGTGATGTTCGTGTGGGGGATGCTCGCCTTCAAGCTGGACCTCATGCACCACCTGCCCGGCTTCTTCGTGATGACCGTCTTCACCGCCGCGGCCGCCGCGGGATTCGGCCTGGTGCTGGCGACGCTGTGCAAGAGCCGCCAGCAGCTCGGGGGGCTCTCGACCATCCTCATCCTCACCCAGTCGGCGCTCGGGGGCAGCATGTTCCCGCGCTTCCTGATGAGCGAGTCCATGCAGAAGATGGGGCTCTTCACGTTCAACGCCTGGGCGCTCGACGGCTACATCAAGGTGTTCTGGCGCGACGCCCCGCTCACCGAGTTGTGGCCGCAGCTCGCGGTGCTCGCGTCGCTGACGGTGGTGTTCCTCGCCGTGGCTCGCATGCTCGCCCGTCGCTGGGAGACCGTCTAGCAGGACGATGCGCCAGGTCGAGCCGTCCACCGGGCGCCGCGGTCGGTTCTACAGCGGCCTGTTCGTCCTCACCCTCGGCACGCTGATGCTCGAGGTGATCGAGACCCGGCTCCTCTCGGTGATGATGTGGTATCACCTCGCCTTCTTCGTCATCAGCGCCGCCATGTTCGGCATGACGGCCGGGGCGGTCTGGATGTACCTGCGCCGCGCGAGGTACACGCAGGAGACGCTCTCCCACGATCTCGCCTGGATGAGCTCGGCGTTCGCGCTCACCACCGCGCTCTCCCTCGTCGTTCAGCTGACGCTGGCGCCGGCGATCGTCGTCTCGGCCACCCTGGTCGCGGTGCTCGCCGAGCTGGCGCTCGCGATCGCCGTGCCGTTCTTCTTTAGCGGCGCGGCGGTCAGCCTGGCGCTCACGCGCAGCCCCTATCCGGCGGGTCGGGTGTACGCCGCCGACCTGGCCGGCGCGGCGGTGGGTTGCCTCGGCGTGCTGGGCGTCCTCCAGCTCACCGACGCCCCGTCGGCGATCCTCCTGACCGCGGCGACGGGTGCCGCGGCCGCGACGTTGTTCGTCGGGTCCCGGATCGGGCGGGACCCCGAGCGACCATGGCCGATGCTGTCGCTCCTGCGCAGGCCCGGGAGGATGTGTGTCCTGCTCGCGATCCTCGGGGTGGTGAACGGTCTCAGCGGCCACGGGCTCCAACCGATCCTCGTCAAGGATCGGATCGAGCGCCGCCACGGCGACGTCATCTACGAGAAGTGGAACTCGTTCTCGCGCGTGATCGCCAGGCCACCCGCCCGGTTGGAACCCAAACTCTGGGGACCGTCGCCCCATCTGCCGCCGGGCACGGTGGACCAGATATGGCTCGACATCGACGGCGACGCCGGCACGGTGATGTACCGCTTCGACGGGAATGCCGAGCATGCGCGCTACCTCGCCTACGACGTGACCAACCTGGTCTATTCCATCCGCTCCTCGGGTGCCGCCGCCGTGATCGGCGTGGGCGGGGGTCGCGACGTGCTCTCCGCCTGGACGTTCGGGTTCCACGATGTGACCGGCGTGGAGCTCAATCCGATCTTCGTCGATCTGCTCCGGAGGCCGGGCCCTTTCGCGCGGTTCGCGGGTCTCTCGGGGCTCGAGGGCGTGCGTCTGGTGAACGACGAAGCCCGCAGCTGGTTCACGCGCACCGATGGCAGGTTCGACGTCGTGGAGATGAGCATGGCGGACACCTGGGCCGCTACCGGGGCGGGCGCCTTCACGCTCACCGAGAACGGGCTGTACACCGTGCAGGGTTGGACCACCTTCCTGTCGCGGCTCAAGGAGCGCGGCATCTTCTCGGTGAGTCGATGGTACGAACCGGAAGACGTGGACGAGACCGGGCGCATGATCAGCCTCGCCACAGCCGCGCTCATCGAGACGCGGGTCGCCGACCCGCGAGCGCATGTATTCGTCGCCTCCTCGGGCAGTGTCGCGACACTGATCCTTTCGCGCTCGCCGCTGGCGCCCGAGGAGATCACGGCCCTGCGTCGGGTGTGCGGAGAGATGGGCTACGACGTGCTCGTGAGCCCGGACGCCGAGCCCGGCTCACCGCTGCTCGCCGGGATCCTCACCGCGCGGGACCGACAAGCGCTTCAGCAGCGCACGTCGGGGCTCGATCTGGACCTGACCCCGCCCACGGACGACCGGCCGTTCTTCTTCAACCTCCTCCCCCTCGACCGGCCGCAGCTGGCGCTGCGCTACGTGGGCCGGGTCGGGGTGGTCGGCGGCAATCTCCTGGCCACGCTGACCCTGTGGGTGATCCTGCTCGTCTCGCTGGCGCTGGTGGTCGCCACCATCGTCATCCCGCTGCGCTCCGCCATCCGCGAGACGCCACGCGGGCTCGTGGTGGGAGGCACGCTCTACTTCGGCCTGCTGGGCCTCGGATTCATGCTGATCGAGATGGGGATGCTCCAGCGGCTCAGCCTGTTCCTGGGACATCCGGTCTACTCGCTGAGCATCGTCCTGTTCAGCCTCATCCTGACCGCCGGGATCGGCAGCTGGATCTCCGAGCGGGCGCGCCTCGGCACGCGCGCACGGTTCGTGGCGTGGGCCGCCGCGATCGCGCTCTACCTGGCCGGCCTGCCGTGGTGGATGCCGGGTGTGATGGCGTCCTTCCAGACCGCGGAGATCGTGACCCGCGCCGCGGTCTGCCTGGCGATGATCGCCCCGGCGGGTCTCCTGATGGGGTTCGGCTTCCCGAGCGGCCTCAGGCTCGCGGCCGCGATCGACGGGCGCCCGACGGTCTGGTTCTGGGGCATCAACGGCGCCGCGGGTGTGCTGGGCTCGGTGCTGGCGATCGCGTTGAGCATCGCGTTCGGGATCACCACCACGCTGCTGCTGGGCTCGCTCTGCTACCTGGCGTTGATCCCCGCCGGGCTCGCCATCGGCTTCACGCCGGCGCGGCCGCCGCGCCGCTGAACCGGCGGCCGCTCTTCCTGGGGTCTCCCGCGCGATGCTAGAATCTTCGCGCGTGACCACCGCCCGCCTGCCCGGCCCCACCGAGTCCCACCCGGCCCCGATGGAGCTCTCCACCGTCATCGTCAACTACCGCTCGCGCGAGCCATTGCGCCAGTGCCTCGCGGCGCTGGAGGCGGACGCGGGCGGGCTTGCCCACGAGACGGTGGTGGTGGACAACGACCCCGCGGACGGCACGCTCGCAACACTCGCCCGCGAGTTCCCGCAGGTGCGCGGCATCTCGAACGCCGACAACGTGGGCTTCGCGCGGGCCGTCAACCAGGGCATCGCCGCGACCACCGGGGAGTTCGTGATGGCGATGAACCCCGACTGCGTGCTCGAGCGCGGCGCGCTGGCCGCGTTGCTCGGCTACCTGCGCGCCCACCCGCGCACCGGGGTGGTGGGACCCAAGATCCTCGACAGCGACGGGACGCTGCAGTTCTCCGCGCGCTCCTTCCCCGACCATCTCACCTTCCTCTTCAACCGCTACTCGCTCCTGACCAGGCTCTTCCCCGACAATCCCTACTCGCGCCGCTACCTGCTCACCGACTGGGACCACGCCTCGGTGCGCGAGGTGGACTGGCTCTCGGGCGCGTGCATGGTGGTGCGCCGCGCGGCTATCGATCGGGTCGGCGCGCTGGACGAGGCGTTCTTCATGTTCAACGAGGACGTGGACTGGTGCCGTCGCATGAAGAACGCCGGCTGGGCGGTGTGCTACGTGCCCGAGGCGCGAGTCGTCCACCACATCGGCGCGAGCCGGAGGAAGGTCGCGCCGAAGGTGATCGTCGAGCGACACCGCGGCATGATCCACTACTTCCACAAGCACCACCCCACCAACCCGGTCGTGACATTCTTCGCCGATACCCTCATCCTGCTGCGCGCCGGATTGATGCTGACCGCCAACGCGCTGAGGCCGCGATGAACCTGGGTTCACCGTCGTGTCGATGAACGCCACCTTCCGCCGGTCGCGCTGAGCGCGTGCCCTATTCTCTGAGCCTGGCACTCGCCGCACTCGCGGTGACGCTGCTCGCCACTCCGGCGGTCATGGCGCTGGCGCGGCGGGCCGGGGCGTTCGATCATCCCGGACCGCGCCGCATCCATGCGGAACCGGTGCCGACGCTTGGCGGCCTCGCGCTGGCGATCGCGGTGCTCGGGGTCGCCTGGGCGGCCCGCCTTCTGCCGGGCCCCGCGCGCGCGCTCGAGCTGCGGCCGCTGCTCGGCCTGACGCTGGCCTCGATCCCCATCCTGGCGCTGGGAGCGGTCGACGACATCCGCGGGACCTCGCCCTGGGTCAAGCTCATCATCCAGGCGTGCGCGGCGCTGGTGCTGGTGCTGTTCGGGTACGGCGTGCCCATGCTCACGAATCCGTTCGGTGGCTCGTT
Organism: Candidatus Eiseniibacteriota bacterium; assembly: GCA_041492985.1. Lineage (GTDB taxonomy): Bacteria > Eisenbacteria > RBG-16-71-46 > RBG-16-71-46 > RBG-16-71-46 > WS-11. Next base: position 7,539 of record JBGPXY010000045.1, on the reverse strand, counting down.
CCCTTCTGGGATCCTCGACATCCCGCTCACCGTCGGCTGGGTGCTCATCGTCATCAACGCGATCAACCTGATCGACGGTCTCGACGGTCTGGCGGCGGGCGCGGTGCTCATCGCCTCGATGTCCTTGTGGTGGGTGGCGCGCATGCACGGTGATTCCTACGTCATGTTCATGGGCTCGCTGATGGCCGGCGCCACCCTCGGGTTCCTGCGCTTCAACTTCCCGCCGGCGCGCATCTTCATGGGCGATACCGGCAGCCACTTCCTGGGGCTGGTGCTCGCCGCCACCTCGCTGCTCGAGAACCGCAAGGGCACTGCGGCGGTGACGTTGCTCTTCCCGCTGGTCGCCATGGGCCTGCCGATCGCCGACAGCGTGTTGGCGTTCGTGCGCCGGGCGGCGCGCGGCACGCACGTGTTCCGTGCCGACTCCGAGCACATCCATCACCGGCTGCTGAGGCTCGGACTCTCCCCGCGCAACGCCCTGTTCACGCTCTGGTACCTGTGCGCCTACCTGGGGGTGACGGCGGTGGTGATCGCGGCGCTGCCGCACCAGTACGCGTGGCTGATGCTGGGCCTGCTCGCGGTCGGGCTGCTGTTCGCCTTCCTGGTGCTGGAGTTCATCGACCGCAAGCTCGCCGAGCGCGGCGGTGAGCCGCCCGGCGACGCGCGTCGCTGACCGGCGGGCGCGGGCCGAGCCAACGGGGTACCGCGGACCCCGGGGACTCCCTTCCCTTGCATCCCTTCCCGGTCACGGCCCGTCGGCCCCGGCCCGCGCCCCCGGTGCTCCCTCACGAAGCGGGGGGCGCGGGCACCGCACGCGCGCGACGACGCTGCGCGCCGACATCCGATTGCAGTCGGCGTGCCGCGATCCGTTCCGTTCGCGAAGTTGGTGGCGCAACCGTTTGGAGGTGAGCATCGCCTCGGCCCCCGCGCTCGTCGCCCACGGCGTGGTCACGCCTGTCGCCGGCGCGACGGGAAAGCGCGAGGGGCGCGACCCGTGAAGGAGGCGCCCCTCGGGAACGACCGGGGTGCTAGAGGACGCGCGAGTAGCTGAGCTTGACGCTCCACGTGGTCGAGGCGGGCTCGGCGTTCGGGAAGGTGGGATTGATGCTGCGGGTGTCCTGCTCGAGCATCATCCGCACGTCGACGCCGATGAGGCTGTTCCCGTTGAGCATGCCGTTCCCTCCGGTGGCCACGTACACGCCCTGCCGGAACCCCGACTCGTCGAATCCGGTGCGGTAGATCTTGTGGTAGATGCCGGCCAGCCCCGCGCCCAGGTAGGGGCGGGCCTGGGTGCTGAATCGGAAGTGCTTGGTGAACTCGACCGTGACCGGGATCTCGATCTCCGCGGCGCCGCCGAAACGTCCGAGCAGGTCATGCTGGACGGTCGCGCTCCAGGCCACCTGCTTCGCCAGGAACCGCGTGTAGCCGAAGCCGTAGCCGACCGCCCCGTCGCCGGCGAAGCGCGCGCCGGATCGGGCCGAACCGAAACGCACTGAGACCCAGCGGGCGTCATCGCCCCACGCATCGTCGGCAGCCCGCGCCGGCATCGGAGCGATCGCCATGGCGGTCATCACCGCCATCATCCCGAACAGCGCGCGCGCATCACGGATCCGGCGACGACGCTCTCCCGCCCTGTCCCTCACGCATCCACTCCTTCGTTGGCAGTCGTTGGCCCGGTCATGGGCGCCGCGCGGCGCGCGGACGATCGAGGCGGGGAACCCTAACAAACGGGCGCATCGGCCCACAAGCGACAAGAATCGCGCTTCCCGCCGGGCGCGCGCTTCGCTAGTTTGCAGGGCATGTCGACCGAGGCCGGTCCCCCGTGAGCCCCACGCGCGCGCCGCGCCAGCCCGCGGTCCGCTACCGCCCGGCCCGCCGCACCGACGTCGAGACGCTCGCCGAACTGGGTTCGCGCGCCTACCGCGTCTCGAGCGTCGAGAAACGACGCGAGTTCTACACCGACCATCCACGTTTCTCGCTTCGCGACGTCCGGGTCGCCGAGGTGGACGGCGAGGTGGTCGCCTCGCTGGTGCTCTACCCGCTCACCGCCTGGGTGCGCGGCATCGGGCTGCCGGTCACGGGCGTGGGCTCGGTCGCGGTGTCGCCCGAGCACCGTCGCCGCGGTGTCGGCGAGACGTTCCTGCGCGCGGCCCTGCGCGAGATGCGCCAGCGTGGCAGCCACCTCTCGGCGCTCTACGCGTTCAAGGGCGCCTACTATCGCAAGCTCGGCTACGGCGTCGGCGAAGTGGTGCATCAGCTCGCCGTCTCGGCGTCCAACCTGCCCGCCTCCGACCAGGCGCGGCGCGTGCGCCGGTTGATGCTTCCCGACCGTTCCGCGGTGCAGGGGCTCTATGAGCGGGTCGCCTCGCAGGGGCATTTCGCGATCGCGCGCCGGTCCGAGTGGTGGACGCAACGCCTGTGGACCTATCCCGGCGACTGGGTGGTGTGCGAGGGCCGACGCCGCGGACAGATCGAAGGCTATCTCTACTACGAGGTCGAGACGTCGCGTGGGCCGTTCAAGCTCGCCGTGACGCTGGGCGAGTTCGTCGCGGCCACACCCGAGGCGCACCGCGGGCTGGTGGGCCATCTCGCCTCGCTCGCCGATCAGGTCGAGGAGATCCACTTCGCCGCGCCCGCCGACAATCAGTGGCTCTCGCTGCTCAAGACCGCGCAGAACCTTCGCCCGGGCGCCGAGATCGCGGCCTACCTCGACACCGGCGGGGTGGCGACTGGGGCGATGTTCCGCATCACCGACGTGAAGGCCGCGCTCGAGATGCTGCCGATCGCGCCGCAGGGGCGCGGCGAGATCGCGCTCGAGGTCACGGACCCGGTGCTCACCCAGAACGCTCGCGCCTACCGCGTCAGCGCGCGCGACGGCCGCCTGCGTGTCGCACCCTACCGGGGCCGGCGCACGCCGAGCCTGCGCGCGCCGGTGGATGTGCTCGCCCAGATCTATGCCGGCGCGCTCTCGCCGATGCGCGCCGCCGAGGCGGGGCTCGTCGAGTCGACCCAGGGGGCGGCCGAGATCGCCGACGGCTGGTTCCGCGCGCGGCCCGCGTTCCTGTATCCGTTCAACCTCTTCTAGCCGCGCCGCCACGGCCGGCCCCGACGTGGAGACCCGCTTGCCCCGACACGCCTTCACCGTGGTGCACGAGATCGTCCCGCGGTTCCGCGACACCGACGCGATGGGTCACATCAACAACGCCGTCTACGTCACCTATCTCGAGGTCGCGCGCCAGATCTACTGGGCGCGACTCGCGAAGGACTCGGACTATCAGCGCGTCCCCTTCATCCTCGCCCACGTGACGATCGACTTCCGCTCGGAAGCGCTGGTGAACGAGGTGCTCGAATCCGGCATCCGCATGGAGTGGATCGGCACCAAGTCGTTCGCGTTCACCTACGCGATCTGGGAGAAGACGACCGAGCGCACCGTGGTCGAGGCCACGAGCGTGCAGGTCGGCTACGACTACGCGGCCAAGCGAAGCCTGGCGATCCCGGACGATCTGCGGCGCCGGGCCGAGGCGTTCGAGGGCCGATCGCTGGCACGCCGGCCGTGAGCCGACGCTTTCGCGGTGGCACGCGCTACTGGCGCAGTCTTTCACTGCCCTCGCTCGCGGTGGTGCTGACCGGCGTGTTCTTCACCTTCGCCTCCTCGGGATTCATCGTCGATTCGCTGCAGTTCGATGCGCTGCGACCCTGGTCGGCCGCCCTCTATTCCGCGTTCTTCTCGGGCATGGTGGCGGTGCTGTTCGCGCTCATCCCGATGCGCAGCGCCTGGTTCATGCCGATCGCCATCCTCTTCATGCTGAAGGGTGCGCGCTTCAGCCTGCCCCTCTGGATCGGGCCCTCGATGGGCGCGGCGGGAGCGGGAGGCATCGACGCCATCCGACACCGGTCGGTGCTGGACGGGATGGCCACGATCATCTGCGTGACGATCGGGTACATCGCGTTCATCCGCTTCATCCGCACCGAGGGCGCGCGTCAGACCCGGCTGCGCGCCGAGATGCAGCTGGCGAGGGAGATCCACGCGTCGCTCGTCCCCGCGATCGCGATCACCACGCCGGCCTACGAGGTGCGCGGGTCGTCCGTGCCCAGCTCCGAGGTGGGCGGCGATCTGGTCGACGCCTTTGACCGCGGCGGATCCCTCTCGGCGTGCGTCGCGGACGTGGCGGGGCACGGCGTGCCGGCGGGCGCGCTCACGGCGATGATGCGCGGTGCTCTGCGCATGCAGCTTCCCGCATGCGCCGACCTCGGGTCGCTGCTCGCCGATCTCAACCGTCTCATCGCCGACCTCGGCCGGCCCGACCGCTTCGTGACGCTGGCGTGCCTGCGCTTCGATGGCCGGGGCCGTGCCGAGTACGCGCTCGCCGGTCACCTGCCGATCCTGCGCGTCGGGTCGGATGCCCGCTCGGTCGAGCGCTTCGAGAACGCCAGCCCACCGCTGGGGGTGCAGCCGGCCGCCGCGTTCACCTCGGGACGCACCGCCGCCGCCGCCGGAGACCTGTTCGTCATGTTCACCGACGGCCTGAGCGAGGTGCGTGACGGAGGCAAACGCGAGCTCGGCATCGAACGGATCGAGGCGCTGCTGCTCGAGCACGCGGCGCGACCGCTCGCCGAGATCGAGCGCGAGCTGTTCGCGGCCGCCGAGCGTCACGGGAAGCGGGTGGACGACCAGACCCTGCTGCTGGTGCGCGTCCGGTGAGCCTGTGGCCCGAGCCGCCGCTCGGTGATGGACGTGAGCCCGCGCGTCTGTTATCAAGCTCCCAGCGCGCCATCGACGTCACGGCAACATCCCTGAGACCAGGAGGTCCGCGATGAGAACTCGTCCGTCTCCCTCGAGCCCCGGCGCCGCGGCGCAGCCCGCCGAAGGTTCGCCCGAGCGACGTCCGAAGGAGCGCCCCGCGGCGCGAGCGCCCCGGCCGCCGGTCTCCCGACGCCGCTTCATGGCCCTGCTCGCCAGCGCCTCGGCCGCGTCCCTCGCCGCGCCGGCCCGCCCGCTCATCGCCGCCGCGGGTGCGGCGACCGCGACCAGGCGGCTGCCGCCGGCGCCGGCGCCCACGCCCAGGGTGGCGGCCGAGATCGAGAAGCAGAAGAAATACGTGGCCGACACGCTCAAGGTGCTCCGCGACTTCTCCCTGCCGCCCGGCAGCCCCATGGCGTTCGAATTCCAGCCGATGCGCGCGAAGCGGGGGAAGTGACCATGCTGGGCGACGAGGTCCTCTACCAGTCGGTCGCCGAGCTGGGCCCGCAGATCCGGGCGCGCAGTCTCTCCCCCGTGGCGCTCACCGAGGCCTGCCTGGAACGCATCGCCAAGCATGGCCCGGCGCTCAACGCGTTCGCGCGGGTGACGCCGGAGCTGGCGCTCACTCAGGCGCGCGCGGCCGAGAAGGAGATCGCTGCCGGCCGCTACCGTGGACCGCTGCACGGCATCCCCTACGGCGCCAAGGATCTGCTCGCCACCGCCGGCATCGGCACCGAATGGGGTGCCACGCCCTGCCGCGGGCAGATGTTCGACAAGGACGCCACCGTGGTGCGCAAGCTGCGTGAGGCGGGCGCGGTGCTGGTCGGCAAGTGCGCGATGGTGGAGTTCGCCGGATGCCTCGGATACCGCTACGCCGACGCCTCGTCGAACGGACCCGGGCGCAACCCCTGGAACCGCCAGCGCTGGACCGGCGGGTCGTCGTCGGGCTCGGGGGCCGCGGTCGCCGCCGGACTCGTGCCGTTCGCGATCGGCACCGAGACCTGGGGCTCCATCCTCTGCCCATCCGCCTTCTGCGGCATCACCGGGCTCCGCCCCACCTACGGTCGCGTGAGCCGCGCCGGCGGCATGGTGGGATCGTGGACGTTCGACAAGATCGGACCGCTCGCGCGATCGGCGGCCGACGCGCGCATCATCCTCCAGGCCATCGCCGGGCCCGACCCGGATGACCCGAGTGCGGCGCACGAAACAGTGGACCTTCGCCCGCGCGGACGCTCCCCTCGCAAGATCCGCGCGGCGCTGGTGCCGCTCGACTTCGAGAAGACCAAGGGCGCCGAGCCCGAGGTGAAGGCCTGTTTCGCGGCGGCGGTCGCGGAGCTGACGACGGCGGGGCTGTCGGTCGAGACGGCCAAGCTGCCCGAGTTCCCGGCCAGCGAGCTGGCGGGGCTCATCATCACCGCCGAGGCGCTGTCCACGTTCGAGAGCTTCTTCCGCGACGGGAGCGTGCGCAAGCTCAAGGACCTCTACGCGCCGCATCAGCCGGAGATCAATCGCGCGGTCACCGGCGCCGACCTGGTGAAAGCCTGGCGCATGCGCCGCGTGCTGCAGGAGAAGATGGCGGCGTTCTTCGCGGACTACGACGTCATCGTCACGCCCAACTTCATGTCGGTGGCGCCACCCATCGACCGCGACTTCTACGAGACGCTGCCCTATGCCGATCCGGTGGGCGCGATCGGCAATGCCTGCGGCCTGCCGGCGGTGGCGCTCCCGTGCGGCTTCGGCGCGCACCACATGCCGGCCGGGTTCCAGATCATGGGCGCTCCCTGGGACGAAGCGCTGCTGCTCGACCTGGGCGAGCTGTACCAGACGCGCACGGGATTCCACCGGGAACACCCGCCGCTTCCGGCGTGACGGCGGCAGACCCTCGCGTGGATGGCGGATCCGCCACCCCTCCGGCGCTCGACCTCGCGGAGTTCATCCGCGAACGAGCGCTCGACGCCGAGATGGTCTCGCCTGGCGTGCCGATGCCGACCGTCGACGCGGCGGCGGCGGCGCTGGGGGTCGCGCCCGAGCGCATCTTCAAGTCCATCCTGTTCGAGTCACGCGACGGCCGCTGCGCCATGGCGATCGCCTGCGGCAAGGCACGGGTGGACGCGAAGCGCCTCGAAGCGCTGACACGGCTGACAGGCCTGCGCCTCGCGAGCCCGGAGGTGGCCCTGCGCGTCACCGGTTATCCGGCCGGCGGCACACCCCCCGTCGGGCACCGCGAACGGTTCCCGGTGGTGGTGGATGCGCGCGTCGCCGCGCAGGAGTGGGGCTGGGCCGGCGGCGGCCGCAAGGAGCTGATGGTGCGCATCCGCTCGGCCGACATCGTCAGGCTCACCGGGGCGCAGGTGGCCGATGTCGTGGCGGACGCGACGCGCTAGAGCGGCGTCTCCTCGCTCTCGTCGCCACCGGCGACCGAGTCGTCCTGCATCTCGGTCAACTCGGTCATCTCGCCGTTCTCGACCGACTCGTCGGTGTTGGCCTTCGCGTGCTTACGCGCGCGGCGGGCCTCACGCTTCTCGGTCGCGCGCGCGAGGCGCGCCTGCTCTTTCTGTCGCTTGAGGAATGACGGTCGTTTGCTGGCTGCCACGTGGGCTCCTCTCTGGTTCACCCGCCGAGGGCGGCGGACACTCGGAACTTATTCGTCGGGGTCGTGCGGGACGGCCGCATCATCGCAGACTCGCGCCCTTCGGGCACGGTTTTCCTGACGCGACCGCCCCGATGCCCTAGATGATCTCCTTGAGTCTCAGCGTCATCGACTTCTTCTTGCCGTCTCTGACCACGTCGAACGTGTG
>JBGPXY010000212.1:0-3953 GCA_041492985.1 Candidatus Eiseniibacteriota bacterium | reverse complement strand
TAGAGCGTGCCGGAGAACTTCGAGCGCCTCGCACCCCATCCGGTGAACGTCGCGACGCCGAAGGCGATCAGAAGCGTCGGCCACCAGCGCACGATCATGTCGGAATTGGCGAGTCCGAGGTTGTCCAGGGTCCAGGCGGCGCCAAGACCCAGGAGGAGGAGCCCCCACACCAGGCGGCCCGTGATCCGGGTCCGCTGCGCCCGCCCGGGCGCGGGACCGGACGGCATGTGGTCGAAGGAACGATCAGCCATGGTGAACCCCCGTGACGGTCGGGAACATCGCGCAGGCGACGTCGATGAGACCGGCGCCCGGGAGGAAGCTCAATGACGGCGCGGCGCGAAGCGCGACCCTCACGAGGACGAGTGCCGCGAGCCCCAGCCCGCCGAGCGGCCGCCACGCGACCACCGCGAACAGGATCAGGTTCTGCATCACCAGCCAGAGAGCGCACAGACCGAACACGATCTCGCGCGCGCGGCGCAGGCGGATCGGCGTCGCGTCATGCATCGTGGCGACCCTCCTCCCCGCTGACGCCGTCGATGACGACATGTTTCGGCGTGCGCTCGGGCAGGAACATGCCGGCCACCGCCTGCGCCAGGGTGGAGGCGCCGGCCGCGACCAGCGTGAGCGGCCAGGCGTTCCACCAGGTGAAACCGTGCCAGTGCGCCAACACGAGCAGGAACCAGCCGCCGATGAGGCCGAAGAACACGGCGCTGCCGATGCGGCTGGCCGTACGCGCGGTGACCAGCTGGACGGCGCTCAGGATGATCAGGATCCACGGCCAGCCGCTCCGCCAGAACCCCGGGGGCATGAGGCCCTGCTGCTCCATCCACAGCACCACCCCGATGCCGATGAGGATGAGTCCGAATCCCACCCCGCCGCTGCGACCTTCGAGGGCGAGCCCCCAGATGTGATCGGTGCCCCCCTGCCGAAACGCCCTTCGTATCCGTGCCATCGTCGCTGCCCTCCTCTCGGCGCGGCGCCCATCTGCTCCGCGCTCTCACACGAGGAAGATTACGGACGTCGCAACCCCGTGGCGTGGGCCTTTCGGCCGGTCGCCGCCCGGTGTCGGCGAACGACGCCCTGCGACCGGTGAGCGTCAGGTCTGGAGCCGCTCCACGAGCACGGCCATCCCCAGTCCGCCCGAGACGCACAAGGTCGCCAAGCCGTAGCGACCGTTTACGCGCGCCAGCTCGTGGAGCAGCGTCACCATGATGCGCGTGCCGCTGCATCCGGTGGGATGGCCGAGGGCGATGCCGCCGCCGTTCGGGTTCAGCCGCTCGTGGTCGAAGTGGAGCTCGCGGTCGCACGCCAGCACCTGGGAGGCGAACGCCTCGTTCAGCTCGACCACGTCGATCTGCTCGAGCGTGAGATGGTGGCGCTCGAGCAGCGCGCGCACGGCCGGCACGGGAGCGATGCCCATGCGCGCGGGATCGACCCCCACCGAGACGTAGCCGAGCACGGCCGCCTGCGGCGTCACGCCATGCCGCCTGGCCGCCGCTTCGGAGAGCACGACGATCGCCGCGGCGCCATCGGTGATGGCCGACGCGTTGCCCGCGGTGATGGTGCCGTCCTTGCGGAACACGGGCCGGAGCTTCCCCATCTCCTCCAGCGAGGCATCGGCGCGAAAGTGTTCGTCCTTCGTCACCGTCGTGGCGCGCTTGCCCTCGCCCACGGTGACCGGCACCACCTCGCGCGCGAAGCGGTCCTCGTCCCAGGCGCGCGCGGCGCGCTGGTTGCTCGCTAGCGCGTATTCGTCCTGCTCGCCGCGCGAGATTTTGAACTCGGTCGCCAGCGTCTCGCTGGTCTCCCCCATGAGCTGATCGCAGAGCGGGCACAGGTAGCCGTCGCGGAACATCGCGTCCACCAGCGGCTCGTCGCCGAGCTTCTTCCCCCAGCGCACGTCGGTGGCGAGGAATGGGATGCTCGACATGTGCTCGGTGCCGCCGGCGAGCACGATCGCGCTGTCGCCGAGCCGCACGCTCTGCACACCGCTGACGATCGCCTGCAGTCCCGAGGCGCACGCCTTGTTGATGGTGAACGCGGGTACCGTGTCGGCGAGCCCGGCGCGGCGCACGACCTGGCGGGCGAGATTGGGGCCGTTCCCTGCCTGGCGGGCGTGGCCGACGATCACCTCGTCGACGGCGGCCGGCGGCACGCCGGCGCGCGTCAGCGCCTCGCGGGCGGCGGATCCGCCCAGCTCCGCGGCCGACGAAGCCGCGAGCGCGCCGCCGAAGTTGCCGATCGGGGTGCGCACGCCGCCGGCGAGGAGGATGCGAGGGCTCGTCATCGCGACCCGCCGCGACGGCGCGCCGCGGACGACGGCAGCATCATCGTGTGCGTCCGCCGCGCCCGGCCCTGCTGTTCGCGCGTCTGGCCGGCGCGCGGTTCTTGGCGCGCGTGGCGGCACCCTTCACGGGCTTCGTCTTCCCGGCGGTCGCCACCGCCACCTTCTTGCGCTCGAGCGTGCGGCGCTCGGCCTTGCGCAGCCGCCCGACGGCGGGCTTGGTGCGCGTGCTCGTGGGATCGTGCTGGCGCTTGGATGTCTTGCGTGTCCCCGCGGGACCGGAGCCCCGCGGCGAGGCGGCGCGCGCCGCGGGCCGGGTGCCGGGGGGCCGCTTGCGCGCCGACTTCGGGACGCGGTAGGCGGGCTTGTTCACCAGCCGGCTCCCGGCCGTCGCCTTCTTCTTCACGGGTTTGCGGATGGCGCCGCGCCGCGGTGCATCCCCGGCTTCGAACGGCTCGGCCAGTCGCTCCTCCAGGGTCTCGGGCTCGGGAACGTCGCGGAAGGTCACTTCGTTGCCGTCCGGGTCCACCGCGTCCGCGAACGTGCCGAAGCCGCGATCGGTCGGCGGCACCGTGAACGTGAGACCACGCTCGCGCGCGTCCTCGCACCAGCTCTCGAGATCCGTGACCCCGAGGCCGATGGTGATGGGGCGCGCGTGGTGCTTCTCGGTGACCGGGCCCTCGACGCGCGGGTGGAGGCCCATCCCCGCCTCACCGACCGATAGCTGCACCCACCACGGCGAATCGATGGAGGCCGTGAAGCCGAGCACTCCCTGATAGAAGGCCTTCGCCTTCGCCAGGTCGGCGCAGTTGAGCACGACCGTCAGACCGGGACCGTTTCCCGGCACGTGCGGTTGTGCGGACTGCCAGAGCATGAGGGGATTGCCGTCGGGATCCCGGAGCCGGGTGAGTGATCCCCATGCGTACGTCTCGACGCCGGGCGGATCGACCGTCACGCCGCGGTCGGCGAGTTCGCGGACCCGGGCCTCGATGCGGGCGGTGGCGAATCGCAGCTGGACGCCGGGCCTCCCGCCCTCGGGCATCGCATGGAGCGCCAGCGTGGCGCCACCCGTATCGAACTCGACCCACCCGGGCGACGACGCCCGGACGCCGAGGCCCACGCAGGTCTCGTAGAAACGCCGCAGCCCGGCGACATCGCCGGTGAACAGGACCACAAGACTCAGCCGATCCATGATCGCCCCTATTCGAGGTTCATCCAGACGCTCTTCACCTGGGAGTATTCGCGCAGACAGTCGGCGCCGAGGTCACGCCCGAACCCGGAGCCCTTGTATCCCCCGAACGGCATCGCGGGGTCGTAGATGTTGTACATGTTGACCCACACCGTACCGGCCTTGAGCTGGCGCGCGACCGCGTGCGCCTTCTTGACGTCGCGCGTCCACACGCCGGCCGCCAGCCCGTAGAAGATGTCGTTGCCCTTGCGCACCGCGTCGGCGACGTCGTCGAACGGGATCACCGTGAGCACCGGACCGAAGATCTCCTCCTGGGCCACCTTCATGCGGTTGTCCACACGGTCGAGCACGGTGGCCTGGACGAACCAGCCCTTGCCGTTCACTGGCTGGCGCCGCCCGCCCGCGACCAGTTTCGCGCCCTCCTTCGTGCCGGTCTCGACGTAACCCAGCACCTTCTCCATCTGCGCCTGGCTCACCAGC
>JBGPXY010000059.1:0-13278 GCA_041492985.1 Candidatus Eiseniibacteriota bacterium | reverse complement strand
GGAGCGCTCCCCTGCGACACCGCGTTCGTGGACGCCCTGGCCGCACGCATGGGCGAGAGCGCGTGGCGCGGCGAGCTGGCGCATCGCCACGAGCACTCGATCGAGTTCCAGGCAGTCTATCTCAAGCGCCGGTTCGGAAACCGCCCCGTGACGCTGGTGCCCATCCTGTGCAGCGGATTCCATGACCTGCTCGACTCCGGTGAGGGTCCGCGCGAGGACACGACCTTCGAGGCGCTGATCGCCGCGGTGCGCGAGACCGAGCGCGCGCTCGGCGGCGCCACCGTGCACGTGGCGGCCGTCGACCTCGCGCACGTGGGACCGCGCTTCGGTGACCCGGCGGTGGACGAACGCGTGCTCGGTGAGATCGAGTCGAAGGATCGTGCCGCACTCGATGCCGCGGCACGCGGCGACGCCGACGGTTGGTACCAGGCGATCGCCGGACACGAGGACTCGACGCGCGTGTGCGGATGGGGCGCCACCTACGCGATGCTCCGCTGCGCCGAGCCCGGGCAGGGCCGGCTGCTACGCTACGAACCGTCGCAGGAGGAGAACGGCTCGGTGGTGAGCATCGCCGCCATGGTGTGGCCGTGATCGTTTGAGCCCAACGCGCGTGGGGGCCGCGCCAACGCGCGGCCGCCCGCCGATTGTCTCCCCTCGCATCGGCTGCTAGCCTGCTTCGCGAGCAAGCGCATCCCCGCGTCCATCCCAGTGCTGGAGGTTTCCATGGCTTCACCCCGGCAGATCTCTGCGAAGGACGGTGACGTCCTCGTTCTGGTTGGCACCATGAAGGGCGCCTTCATCCTTCGCTCGAACGGCGCCCGCGCGCGCTGGGAGACCGGCGGACCCTGGTTCCCAGGGCAGGCGGTCTACGCGCTCGCCTACGACGGGCGAACCGGACGGCGGCGCCTGTGGGCCGGGACCGGGAGCATGCACTGGGGCGCGGTGCTGCGCTCGAGCGACGACTTCGGGAAGAGCTGGACCAATCCCGAGGTGGCGAACGTCCGCTTTCCGGAAGCATCGGGTGTGTCGCTCAAGCAGATCTGGCAGATCCGTCCGGGGCGCGACGAGGAGCCCGACAGGCTCTACGTGGGCGTCGAGCCGGCGGCGCTATTCGAATCGAACGATGCGGGCGCCACCTGGGTTCTGAACCTTGGCCTGTTCGACCATCCCCATCGCACGCAGTGGCAGCCGGGGGGCGGAGGGCTGTGCCTGCACACCATCGTGCTCGACGCGGCCAATCGCAGCCGCCTGGCGGTGGCCATCTCGACCGGGGGTTTCTATCGCAGCGACGACGGCGGAAGGAGCTGGCAGGCGAAGACCAAGGGCGTGCGCGCCGACTTCATGCCCGACAAGTATCCCGAGTTCGGCCAGTGCGTCCACAAGGTCGTGGCCCACCCCTCGCGTCCGCAGCGGCTGTTCCTTCAGAACCACTGGGGGCTCTACCGCAGCGACGACGGAGGGGATTCCTGGCGCGACATCGCCCACGGCGTGCCCTCCGACTTCGGCTTCGCGATGGTCATGCATCCGCACGATCCGGACACGGTCTACATCGTCCCGATCGAGTCGGACGAGTTCCGCTGCACGCCGGAGGGCAAGCTGCGCGTCTATCGCACGCGTGACGCCGGCGCCTCGTGGGAGCCGCTCACGCGCGGCCTGCCGCAGAAGGACGCGCTCGAGCTGGTCCTGCGCGACGCGATGGCCGCCGACCCGCTCAACCCCGCCGGAATCTACTTCGGCACGCGCAGCGGCCAGCTGTGGGGTTCGAACGATGGCGGCGCCTCGTGGAAGCTGATCCGCTCCGGGCTGCCGCCGATCGTGTGCGTGCGGGCGGTGGTGGTGGGCGGCGCCGCGAAGGCCCGCGTGCCTAAGGCGCGGGCGGCGGCGAAGCGCGCGACCGCGAAGCCCGGTGTGCGGAAGACCAAGCGGGCGGCGGCGCCCGCTCGGAAGAAGTCCGCGAAGCGCCCGGCGCCGAAGCGCAAGCCCGCGGCGCGCGCGCGGCGCAAGAAGAAGTAACCGGGTCCCGGGGATCGCCGTGTCGGTCGTTTTCTACATCCCGGGCTACGTGCGCGAATTCACCGGCGGGCGAAGCCGCATCATCCTCGAGACCTCGCCTGCCACGGTGGCCGAAGCACTCGCGTCGCTCTGGGCCCTCCACCCGGGCGTGCGCGACCGCGTGGTGACGGAGCAGGGAGAGGTCCGGCCCCACGTCAATGTGTTCGTCGGCAGCGAGAGCATCCGCTTCACCGGCGGGCTCGCGACCCCGATCGCGGACGGCGCCGAGATCTCGATCGTCCCGGCGGTGAGTGGCGGCTGACGCGCTGGATCGGACTCGGGCGCCGATCAGACGCGCCCGAGGACCTCGCGCACCCGGGCGCACGCGAGCGGATCGCCGGTCAGTCCGTCCAACGCGCCTTCCGGCGCGAGCGTGAACGACGCCTCACGGGGACTGCCGGCGATGAGGAATCCCGCGCGCAGCGGGTAGGGCGACCGTCGCCGCTTGCGGGCGAACGCCTCCGAGCCCGGCGAGAGCAGTCGCAGCGCGGGGTCGCGCACCAGTGCGGCGAGCTTCCGATCCACCGGGGTGGCGGGCGGCGGCGGTGGACCCGGGGCCCCGAAGCGCGCCGCGAACGCCGCGTAGTCCATGAGCAGGCCGTCGCCGCCCGCGTGATAGTCGCCCTCCGCGGCGGCCGGGTAGCACTGGCCGCAATAGGCGCGCACCACCGCCGTCTCGTGCAGGAACAGCGCGACGACCCGGTAATCGTCGACCGGCGCCGCGCACGCATTGCACTTGGCGCGCGCGCCGAAGACGCGTTCGAGCGCCTCGGGGCCGGCGGTCGCGCGGGGCGTGGATTCGCCGCTCATCGCCCGGCCTCCGGCCAGTGGCGGAAGAACGCCCCACCCTTCACCGCGAGCTGGAGCGCGAGGTATTCCAGACGCTCGATCAGCTCGCCCTCGCTCTCCCCCGCCGGCCACCAGCGATCTTCGCCGTCGAGCAGCTCGCCGAGGCCGACGCGGAATCCGACCTCGCCACCGGCCGGTCGGCGCGGGAGCCGGATCAGCTCGCAGAACTCGCGCGGCTCCCGCGAGAGCCCCGCCTCACCGCCGACCCAGTCGAGATGCCGGCGCAACGCGACGTAGCCGTAGAGTCCGTCGGCGCGCGGGAAGCGGACCCAGGCTTCGTTGGCGCCCACGCTCCAGTGGGCCGCGGACATGCGCGCCTCGGGAACGTGCTTCTCGAGCGCCGCGCGCGCATGACGCGCGAACGCGTCGGGTCGCAGCGTGGGGGCGTTCCCTCGCGTGTGCTCTTTCACGTCGCTCCTCCGGGTCGGATGAACGGCACGAGCCTCGGCACGCGCCGACGGTACTCACGGTACGCGTCGCCGAAGTGACGCTCGAACAACAGCTCCTCGTAGACCGTGTGGAAGAATAGCGTCATCGACAGGAGCAGCGCGAGGAGAAGCGTGAGAAAGCTGTTCCACGCGAGCGCGGAGCCGAACAGCATGAGGAGGATTCCGGAATAGATGGGATGGCGCGTGATCGCGTAGGGACCGTCGATCACCAGCTCGTGCCCGGCCTTCACGCCGAAGGTGGCCGAGAACCACCGGCCGAGGCGGAGTTTCCCCCACACCTGGAGCGCAGCCCCGAACAAGACCAGCAGCGCGCCGACGATGGTCATCGGGGCTTCGAGCCACGCCGGCGCGGGCGCCGGATCCCACTTCAAGTAGTACTTGAAGAGGGCCCAGAGGGCGATGAAGTTCAGATCCATCGACAGCAGCAGCATCCGCTCGTGCGGACGCCGCATCACCCATCGCTGCCCGATGGTGAGGAACGGGGCGTCGAGGAAGAAGATCTGCGCGACCGCCAGCACCCACAGGCTTCCCCAGCGAACCGTGTCCTGCCACATGCGACCCTCCCGGGCGCCGGCCCGTTGCGCCTCGACGAGTCGGAGGATACTCTGCCGTGGTGATCGATTCCTTCCCACGCCCGGGCCCCGCGCAGAGGGTCCATCCTGCCATCCTATCGCGGGTGGGGTCTTCCGCCGACCACTTCATGCGACTTCTCAAGTCCCGCGCAGCCTGAGCCTGCCATGAACCGAGCCGAGGCGAAGCAGCGGATCGAGGCGCTCGACGACGAGATCCGCGCGCACGACCACCGCTACTACGTGCTCAACAAACCGGCCATCGCCGACGCGGCGTACGACAAGCTGATGCGAGAGCTGCAGTCGCTCGAAGAGGCGCACCCGGATCTCAAGTTCCCGGACTCCCCCACCCAGCGGGTGAGCGGCGAGCTGCGCACCGCCTTCAAGAAGGCGCGCCACGCATCGCCGATGCTCTCGCTCGACTCGCTCATGCAGGCCGACGAGGTGAGCGAGTTCGACGCGCGCGTGCGCAAGGGGCTCGAGGTCGAGGTGGTCACCTACGTCGCCGAGCCCAAGTTCGACGGTCTCTCGGTCGAGCTGGTCTACGAGGGCGGTGTGTTCGTGCGCGGCACGACCCGCGGCAACGGCGAGATGGGCGAAGACATCACCGAGAATCTGCGCACGATCCGCGCCGTGCCGCTGCGGCTCGCGGACGCCGGTCCGGGCGGAAGTCCGCGCGGGACGGTGTCGGTGCGTGGTGAGGCCCTCATGCCGCTCCCGGAGTTCGCCGCCCTCAACAAGCGCCTGATCGAGGAGAGCGAGGAGCCGTTCGCCAACGCGCGCAACGCCGCGGCCGGGACCGTGCGCCAGCTCGATCCCAAGATCACGGCGTCGCGCAGGCTCGACCTCTACGCCTACGAGGTGATGCGCGCGGACGGCGTGACGCTCGCGAGCCAGCAGGCCATGCTCGAGGCCCTGCGCGGATGGGGCTTCCATGTCGAGAAGAACATCGCGGTGTGCCAGGGGCTCGACAAGGTGCTCGACTACCACGCGAAGCTGCTCGAGCGCCGTGACCGGCTCGAGTACGAGATCGACGGCGTGGTCATCAAGGTGGACCGGCGCGACTGGCAGGAGCTGCTCGGCGTGCGCTCGCGCTCGCCGCGCTGGGCGGTGGCCTACAAGTTCCCGCCGCGCGAAGAGGTGACGAAGATCATCGACATCGTCGTCCAGGTGGGCCGCACCGGGAAGCTCACGCCGGTCGCCCAGCTGCAGCCCGTGGACGTCTCGGGCGTGACGGTGAGCCGGGCGACGCTCCACAACCAGGACGAGGTGGAGCGCAAGGACGTGCGGGTGGGCGACACGGTGCGGGTGCGGCGGGCCGGCGACGTGATCCCCGAGGTGGTCGAGGTGCTCAAGGAGAAGCGCCCGCGCGACACGCACCCCTTCCAGATGCCGCGCAAGTGTCCGGTGTGCGGCGCCCGCGTCGACCGCGTCGGCGCCTACCACCTGTGCACCAACGGGCTCGCATGTCCGGCGCAGCTGCACGGGCTGATCGGGCACTTCGTCTCGCGCGGCGCCATGGACATCGTCGGGCTGGGCGGGAAGACCGTGCGCCAGCTGATGGACACGGGACTGCTCAGGGATCCCGCCGACATCTACCGGCTCACGCCCATCGATCTCGCCGGGCTCGAGGGCTTCGCCGAGAAGTCGATCGAGAACCTGATGAGCGCGATCGAGGCCAGCAAGCGCCCTCGCCTCGACCGGTTCCTGTTCGCGCTGGGCATCGAGCACGTAGGCGAGACCGTGGCCCGCCTGCTCGCCGATCACTACGGCGGGATCGAACCCCTGCTCGAGGTGGACGAGGAGGCGCTGCAGGAGATCCACGGCATCGGTCCCGAGGTGGCGGAGTCGGTGCGGCGCTTCTTCTCGAACCCGCGCAACCGTCGCGTGCTCGAGCGGCTGAAGCAGGCGGGCGTTCGTCCGATGCTCGAGAAGAAGGCGAAGGGCCCGCAGCCGCTGGCGGGCGAGACCGTGGTCTTCACCGGCACGCTCGAACGCATGACCCGCCCGGAGGCCGCGAAGAAGGCCGAGGACGCGGGCGCGCGCGTCGCCTCCGGCATCAGCAGGAAGGTGACGCTGGTGGTCGCCGGCGGCGATGCCGGCTCCAAGCTGGACGCGGCGAAGAAGCTGGCCATCCGCGTCATCGACGAGTCCGAGTTCCTCAAACGCATCGGAGAAAGGTGATCGAGACTTCATGACCAACGCCGAAGCCGCCCGCATCCTCGCCCGTCTGGCCACCATGCTTGAGATCGATGACGCCAATCCCTTCCGCGTGCGCGCCTACCGCGAGGGGGCGCGCGTCCTCGAGTCCCAGGCCGAGCCGATCGAGGCGCTCGCGGCGCAGGAGGGTGGACTCGAGGCCCTGCCGGGCATCGGAAAGGACCTGGCACAGAAGATCCGCGACCTGGCCAGGAGCGGCACCACCGAGCTCTACGAGGAGATGAAGCGGAAGATCCCGCTCGAGGTGGTGGCGCTCACCGAGCTGCAGGGCCTGGGGCCCAAGCGGGTGAAGCTGCTGTTCGAGACCCTCGGTGTGCGCAACCGCGCCGATCTCGAGGCCGCCGCGAAGGCGGGCAAGCTGCGCGACCTCCCGGGGCTCGGGGAGAAGGTCGAGCAGAACGTGCTCAAGGCGATCGCCACCGCGAGCGAGTGGTCGGGACGCATGCTGCTCGCCGGCGCCTGGCCGGTGGCGCACGCTCTCGCCGAGCACATCCGCAGGGTGCCGGGCGTGACCCGGGTCGAGAACGCGGGCTCGTTCCGCCGGCGCAAGGAGACGGTCGGCGACCTGGATCTGCTGGTGGTCGGTGGCACGCACCAGAAGGTGATGCACGCCTTCACCACCTACGAGGAGGTCGCCGAAGTGCTGGGGCACGGCGAGACCAAGACCTCGGTGCGCCTGAAGAACGGTCTGCAGGCGGATCTGCGGCTGGTGCCCGCCGATTCGTTCGGCGCGGCGCTCATCTACTTCACCGGCAGCAAGGAACACAACATCGAGCTGCGCAAGATCGCCATCGAGCAGGGGCTGAGCCTCAATGAGTACGGGCTCAAACGCGGACAGCGCACCGAAGCCGGCCGCACCGAGGAGGAGGTGTATGCCGGCCTGGGGCTCAAGTGGATTCCGCCCGAGCTGCGTGAGGCCACGGGCGAGATCGAGCTGGCCCGCTACTACCAGCTGCCGACGCTCATCGAGGAGAAGGATCTGGTCGCGGATCTCCACATGCACTCCGATCGCAGCGACGGCCGCGACACGCTGGTAACCATGGTGCGCGCCGCACGCGATCGGGGGTACGAGTACTGCGCCATCACCGAACACTCGAAGTCGCTCACCATCGCCCGCGGCTTCGACGAGGAACGTGTCAGGCGCTCGGTCGGCGAGATCGCCGCGATGCGCAAGCAGTTCCCCGGGATCCGCATCCTGCACGGCCTCGAGGTCGATATCCTGGCCGACGGCGCCCTCGACCTCGAGGACGACGGGTTGGCGATGCTCGACTGGGTGATCGTCTCCCTGCACTCCCGCCTGGATCAACCCGGGCCGGTGGTCACCGAACGCGTCCTCAAGGCCCTCTCCCATCCCGCGGTGTGCGCGATGGCGCACCCGACCGGGCGCCTCATCACCAGCCGCGCGCCGGCGAACTTCGACATGGACCGGGTGCTGACCCGCGCCGCCGAGCTGGGGGTGGCGATGGAGATCAACTCGCAGCCCGATCGACTCGACTTGAAGGATTCGCACGCGCGGCTCGCGAAGGAGAAGGGGGTGCGCCTGGTCATCGACACCGATGCGCACAGCGCCGTCCAGCTCGAGAACATCCGCTTCGGCGTGTTCACCGCCAGACGGGCCGGGCTCACCAAAGAGGACGTGCTCAACACGCTCCCGTTCGAACGCTTCGAGAAGGCGCTGCATCGCCCCGGCCGGGCGTTGGCGGCGAGACCCGCCGAGGCAGCGGCGAAGCCGAAGGCGATGACCCCGGCCAGACCGGCGGCGAGACGGGGGGTGACGAAGGTCACCAAGCCGGCGGCGGGAAGGAAGACGGCGAGGACCGCCCAGCCGGTGGCGAAGCGGAAGGCGGCAAAGACCGAGCGCGGCACGCCATCCGGCGGGAAGTCGTCGCGGGCGCGCACCGCCTCGAAGCCGCGCTCACGCGCCGCGACGAAGCCGGCCCGAGGGAAGAGGCGATGAACGCCGGAGCGGGCGAGTCTCCCTCCCACCGTTCGCGCCTCGTCGCGCTCCTGCTGTTCGCCGCGGCGATGGGGTGGCTCGAGGGCGTGGTGGTGGTCTACATCCGCAGCCTGATCGGCCTCGCCCACGGACCGGTCGTCCCATCCCCCGCCGAGGTGATGGAGCGCTTCCATCGCGTGCCGTGGCTGCTTCCCACCGAGCAGGCCAGAGAGGCGGCGACGCTCGTGATGCTGGTGTCGGTGGCGTGGCTTGGCGCCGGGCGGGCGCGCGAGCGTTTCGGGGCCTTCCTCATGATGTTCGGCGCCTGGGACATCGTCTACTACATCGCGCTCTTCACCATGCTGGGCTGGCCGCCGAGCCTCGCGGCCGTGGACGTGCTGTTCCTCCTCCCGCCCAGCCCCCTCTGGTATCAGCCGGTGTGGGTGCCGGTGGCCATCGCGGGGGCGATGGTGCTGGTCGGGGCGAGACTCTACCGGCGGGGCGTTACGGCGCCCCGCTAGACGCTGGACCGGTCGGCGAGATCTCCGGCATTCTCGGGCCGCCGCTCGGGTATCATGACCTCGCCGCAGCAGGCCCATCATCGAATCAGGAGGTCGCCATGCTTCCCCCCTCAGCGTCGTTCAGCATCGCCCTCGGCGCCCTGTTCACCCTCGCCTCTGTCGCCTCGGGGGCGGTGCCGAGCCCAGCCACTTCGACCGTCGATCCGTGCATCAACGTGTGCCCCGCGGGCGACATGACCTTCCACGTCGTGGTGAGGGATCTCGCCTCGAACCCGGTGACTGGCTCGTCTGTCGTGGTGGACTTCTGTAACTGCCCCGGGGTCATCCTCTGCCCGTCCGGCGGAGGCGGGGGCGGGGGCGGCCTCAACGGGGTCTGCCTCGCGACGATGGTCGCGAACGCTGCCGGGGTCGCGGACTTTAACATCCGAGCAGGCGGCGTGTGCTCGGGGGGTCCGGCGACGATCTACGCCGACGGCGTCATCCTCGCGCAGAGAAGCGTGGTGGCCTCACCCGACCAGAATGGGGATGCCAGCGTCGACCCGGCGGATCAGGCGATCCTCGCGGCCAAGCTGTTGGGTCCCTACGATCCGACCGGCGACTTCAATTGCAGCGCCGCGCTCGAGGACGGGGACACGGGCATCGAGGCCCGCCACGTCGGCCACTCGTGCGGCGCCGTGGTGCCGGTGGCCCCGGGGAGCTGGGGCCGGATCAAGATCGTCTACCGATAGCCGGCGCTACCCGGTCTTCTCGGCGATCGACTTGGCCTGCAGGAAGAGCAGCAGGTAGTCGCGCCCGCCGGCCTTGGAATCGGTGCCGCTCATGTTGAACCCGCCGAAGGGGTGGGCGCCGACGACGGCGCCGGTGCACTTGCGATTGATGTAGAGGTTGCCGACGAAGAACTCGCGCTTCGCGCGCTCGATCTTGGCGGGATCGCGCGTGTACACCGCGCCCGTGAGGCCGTACTCGGTGCCGTTGGCGACGGCGAGCGCATCGTCGTAGCTCTTCACCGGGATCACCGCGAGCACCGGCCCGAAGATCTCCTCCTGGGCGATGGTGGCGTCGGGCTTCACGTCGGCGATCACGGTGGGCTGGATGAAATAGCCGTCCTTGCCGGAGACGGCACCTCCACCGGCGATCAGCCGGCCCCCCCTCTTCCCGGCCTCGATGTACGAGAGGATCTTGTCACGCGCCGCGGCGTTGATCACCGGGCCCATGGCGACCCCGGCCTGGTCCGGCTCGCCCACCTTGATCGCCTCGACGTGCGGCTTGAGCTTCGCGAGGAACGCCTCGTACACGTTCTCGCTCACGATCGCCCGCGAGCAGGCCGAGCACTTCTGCCCCTGGAAGCCGAACGCCGAAGCCGCCACGCCCTGCGCGGCCGCGTCGACGTCGGCGTCCTCGTCGACGATGATGGCGTCCTTGCCACCCATCTCGGCCACCACCCGCTTGAGCCAGATCTGGCCGGGCTGTACCTCGGCGGCGATGCGATTGATGCCGATCCCGACCGCCTTCGAGCCCGTGAACGAGACGAACCGCGTCTTCGGATGACGCACGATGGCGTCGCCCACGGTGGCGCCGCCGCCGGAGACGAAGTTGAACACCCCGGGCGGGAGTCCCACCTCCTCCATGAGCTGGAAGTACTGCCAGGCGATCGCCGGCGAGTCGCTCGATGGCTTCACCACCACGGTGTTCCCGGCGACGATGGCGGCGCTGCTCATGCCCACGCAGATGGCGAGCGGGAAGTTCCACGGCGGGATGACGGCACCCACGCCGAGCGACACGTAGACCATCACGTCGCGCTCGCCCGGCAGCTGCGTCAGGGGCGGAGGGGTGTCGTAGCGCAGCATCTCGCGGGCGTAGAACTCGAGGAAGTCGATGGCTTCGGCGGTGTCGGCATCGGCCTCCACCCAACTCTTCCCCACCTCGAACACCATCCAGGCGGAGAAGAGGTGCTTGCGCTCGCGCATGCGGCGGGCCGCCTCGAAGAGGTAGGCCGCGCGCTCCGGTGCCGGCACGCGAGACCATGTCGCGAACGCGCGGTGCGCGACCTCGATCGCCTGGGCGGCCTGGGCCGCCGTCCCGGACTGGAAGCGGCCGACGACCTCGGACGGGCGCGCGGGATTGCGGGATTCGAACGTCCGCTCGCCCTTCGACCGCTCGCCGCCGATCACCAGCGGGTACTCGCGGCCCAGTTGGCCCCGCACCTCGGCGAGCGCCTTCTCGAAGGCCTCGCGGTGTTCGGGCCGGCTGAAGTCGGTCAGCGGCGTCGGCGCGTACTCGGACAGCGAGGCGGGATCCGCGGCAGCGATCCCGGTCGAGGTCGTGGGGTTCATGAGGTCCTCCAAGGCCGCACCGGGGCGGGCGAGGCACGTCTGGTCGATGCTCCGTCGAGTGGTGCGGTCGCGGAGTCTAGCGGATGCGGCGCGCGACCGGTAGCCGGGCGCTCGTCTGCGGATGGATCACGGCGCGGGCCGCGGCCGACGCGTCAGCGGATGAGCGCGAAGCGGCGCTCGAAGTGCTCACCGCCGACGCCGAGGCGGACCACGTAGACCCCCGCGGAGACGGCACGGCCGTCGTCGTCCAGGCCGTCCCAGGTCTCGGCGTTGGCGCCGCCGGGCCGCGACGCGCCGCCGATGAGCGTGCGGACCAGCCGCCCGCGCATGTCGTAGAGCCGCAGCGTCACCGTGGCGGAGCCGTAGAGATCGAACGGGAGGGTCGCACCGCCGACCGCGGGGGAAGGGAACGGGGCGAGGAGCTGGGTCGAACCGGGGAGCGGGAAGGTGAGGAACTGGTTGGGCGGGCTCACGGGATCCGGATAGACGGTCGTACCGCCCGTCGTGCCGGCAGATGAGACGCGGTAGTAGTACACGGTCTCTGCCTCGAGGCCGCCCAGCGAGACGACATGGTTCAAGATCTGATCGGTCAGGCCCACGGCCCGGTCGAGCATGCCGGGATCCTCGCCGTAGTCCACGCGCGAGTCGGCGAGGACGTCGGTCAGCCACCGGATCGTCGCGGTGGTCCCGTCCAGTCCGGCGGTGGCCTCCACGGACGCGATGGAAGGTGCGGAGCCCGGTGCGTAGACGAGGCGACGGATCTCTCCCGTCCCCGCCGAGTACAGGTCATCCGACTGCCTGCAATACCAGAGTGCGCCGGAAGGTCCGACGGCCCAGTCCGAGACGTGCTTGAATCCGGTACCCCAGTTCATCGCGCTCGGCTGTCCGGCGGCCACCGGGGCGATGGTCCACGCGCTTCCGCTTCCGGTGAGCCGACGCAGGAATCCCTGGTAGTAGTCGTTGAAGAAGTAGTCGCCGTCGTAGAAGGAAGGGAATCGATCGCTCCCGCTGGCGGGCCGCCGGTAGAGTCCGGCGCTGATGATGGCGGCGGGAGAACCGGTGCGATCGTAGGCGTGGATCGGCTGGGTGAAGCCGGAGTTCAGGTCCGAACAGGTGTTGGCGGTGTAGGTCGCTGGCCCTTCGAAGTGCGGCCATCCGAAGTTGCGCCCGCCCGACGAGGCGATGTCCACCTCCTCCCACCGGCTCTGGCCCACGTCGGCGATGAAGAGATCGCCGGTGGGCGCGTCGATGTGGAAGCGGAACGGATTGCGGAGCCCGAGCGCCCAGACCAGGCGCGCGTTCGAGTCGGGGTGGGCGGCGAACGGATTTCCCGGCGCGGCGATGAGTCCCTTCGGCGCCGGACCTCCGGGTGTGTTCGGGAGGCGCGACACATCCAATCTCAGGATCACCCCTCGCAGCGTCACGGAGTCCTGCGCGGCGCACGGCGTGGCGTCCTCGCCGATGCTGGCATAGAGCATCCCGTCGGGGCCGAAGCGGAGCGTGCCGCCGTTGTGATTGTCCGCGTTGTCCGGGATATCGACGATCAGATGGTAGGCCGACGTGGCGCTGATGGCGAGATCGCCGCCGGCCGTATCGTCGAGGTCGCCGGTGACGAGGTATCGGGTGATACGGATCTTCGAGTCACCCGAGTGGTCGTAATAGAGATAGACGTAGTTGCGTGTCGGCCAACCACGGTCGATGGCGATGCCGAGCAGGCCCTGCTCCCCGCCGCTGATGACCTGGGGCACCGTGAAGATCGGCGTCACGGTGTTCGGAGTGCCGAAGTTGACGAGCTGGACGACCCCCGAGAACTGCTCGAGCACGAGCAGACGGCCATCGGGCATGAACGCCATCCCGGATGGATTGTCGAGGCCCGGCACCATCTGCTGGTCGCTGAATCCGATGGGGACCGTCCCCTGCGACCAGGCGCCGCTGGCCCCGAGCGCGAGGCAGCCGACGGCCGCGCCGATGGTGCACAGCTGCCTCGCTCGTGCGCTCAGACCCTGCCCTTCCCGCATGGCGCGAGTATCGCATAGCGACACGACGCGCCGCGGGATCAATCGTGATGCGATGCGAGAGGGCCCGGCTCCTAACGGACGACGACCAGACGGCGCTGGCGACTGACGCCGCCGAGTGTGACCTGGGCGAAGTAGACACCGGGCTCGACGGCGCGGCCGGCGTCGTCCCGGGTGTCCCACGCGACGTGGTGCGGTCCAGCGGTCTGCTGCTCGGCGCGGGCCAGCGCGCGCACCTGTCGACCGGTGAGGTCAAAGATGGCGATGGCGACCGGTGCGTCGGAATCGAGGCTGTAGTCGAGGGACACATTGGCGCGCGTCGGCGATGGATAGG
>JBGPXY010000019.1:0-22977 GCA_041492985.1 Candidatus Eiseniibacteriota bacterium | reverse complement strand
TACTCGCTGCGGCAGGGAAAGATCGTCGTCGCCGAGTATCTCGAGATGCGGTTCGAAGCACCGCCGCTGGCGTCCGACTGGATCGACAGCGGCGCGGCCCTAGCGGCGGCGGAGCACGGTGGCGGTCGCGAGTTCCGCGAGAAGCACGCGGGCCGGCTCGGCACCATGCTGCTCATGCGTGGCGCCTTCGCCGAGGACGATCCCGATGAGACCACCTGGACCCTCATCTACACCGCACCTGACGGGCCCTCGCTGTTCATCGTGGTGGACGCATCCGAAGGCAAGGTGCGTCGGACCTGGAGGGGCTGACACCATGGATCGCACACGCGACCGCCGCTCCGGCACCGCCCACGCGCACGCCTGGCTCACGACCGTCGTCGCCGCGCTGGGGGTCGGCGTCGCGCTCCTCTCGACCGTGCCCGCCGCGCGCGCGCAAGAGGTCACCGAGGTGAAGGTCGAGCGCGTGAAGCCGAACAAGGAGGACCATCCCACCCTCCAGTTCCTCAAGGCGAATCGGGATTTCATCCGCGCCCGCTTCGACCTGCTGCGCGAGAAGACCACCGCCCGTCAGGGAGACGCCGCCGACATCGATCCCCGATTCCTGGCCTATCAGAAGATGCTGGCCGAGATCCAGACCGCACGGGAGTCGGTGGTGGTGGCCAACAGCCAGCAGCAGCGCCTGGAGCTGTTCGCCAGCATCACCCAGCTCGGCACCCTCGAAACCCGCCTGGATGTGATGGAGCGGCTGCTCGCGGAGCAGCGCGCACGGCTCGGCGTGCTCCAGAACGACTTCACGGGGGACCAGCAGACGGCGCTCCTGGTGGTCGTGACCGGGCACCCGACCGACGCCGGGCTGGGCGGGTTCGGGATCGCGCTCGACGACCGCGAGCCGCTCTCGGTCGCCCTGTCGCCCGAACAGCGCGCGACGCTCGAGCGGGGTGGCACCGTCGAGGTCTTCCACGGTTTCGTGGAGCCCCGGGAACAGGTCATCAAGATCTCCGTCACAGGCGATCGCTGGCCGGCGAGCGAGTCGGGCTATGCCACGCTCGATCCGACGCGCGACCGTCTCACCCTTCTGCGACTCGATCTTTCCGGCATGGACGCTGGGCGAGGCGCGCCGAGCATCCAGGCGAGCACCTGGCTTCATTCGGCCGGGACCCCATCCGGCGACCGCTGAGGTCCGGCACCGTGAGAACGCACCCCGCCGTGCCGGGCTGGACCTTGGGCGTCTGGATCGCCGTGCTCATCGGCGCGCCGCAGTCCGTCGACGCGGCCCATCGGGCTCAGGCACCTCCAGACACCTCACTCCGCGTGTCCCAGGCGCCCGCCGATTGGGATCGTTACCATCTGTCACGCGCCGCGACCGAGTGGAGCCTTGGGCACATCCAGAGCGCCGTCGATCATCTCGAGGCGATCGATCTGTCGGCCGGCGGGCGCTTCGTGGGAGCCGATCGCGCCGCGTTCCTGCTCGGCCAGGCGTATCTGCGGCTCGGCAGCCTCGAACGCTTCACGCGCCTCGCGCGCACGGTCGGCGAATGGGAGCGGCGCAGCGTCTACACGCAGTGGCTGGCCCACCAGCTCCTGCTGGTCGAGACCGAGGCGGGCGCGCCGGCCGCAGGGCTCGCGGACAGCTCCGGTTCGTTCGCGGCGGGCGACACCGTGAACACCCTGCGCGACAGCACCGAGTCCGCGGTGGTGGACAGCGGCGGCGTCCCGGCGGCGCCCGCCGGGATGGGCCGCGAGGATCTGCGGAGGACCGGGACGGCAGCGGCCGACGCGCTCGCCGCCGGAGTCGTGCTCCAGGAGGGCGATCCCGCGGCGGCCTTGCGACTCATCGCCGCCGTCGAGGCGACCCATGGAGCGAGCCCCATCACGCTCTCGCTCAAGGCGCGCGCGATCGCCGCCACCGGCGGCGACGACGAGCCGGCGCTGGTCGCGCTCTCGGAGGCCGACACCACGACGACGCTCGGGCGGGATCTCGCCGGTGCGGCGATCGTGCAACTGGCGACCCGTGCGCTCGCGAGCGGCGGCGACCCGCGGGAGCTGCTGGCCCGTGTGCCGCCCGGCAGCCGATACGCCTCGCGCGCCCGCCACATGCTCGGACTGGCCGCCGTGGAGCACGGCGACGTCGAGGGCGGCACGCGGATCCTCGCGTCGCTGCTGACGGAGGATTCCACCTACGCCGCCCGCCGTGAGATCCAGCTGGTATTCGCGGGTCAGGCCCTCGAAGCCGGACGCTGGGACGCCGCCAACGAGGCGTACCAGCGCATCGACCGGGATCTGGCGCAGCAACGCGACACGCTGCAGCGCCTCTTGTCGGGCGCCGAACGAGATCGCCTCTGGGCCTCGTGGCAGGCGGAGGTACCGCTGTCCGATGCGCTGCCGCTCGACGCGTTGCCGACGCAGCTGCTGGCGGCACAGCTCGCCGACTCCTCCACCGATCTGAACGCCCGTCCCACGCTGGAACCGCCCGCGCTCACGGCCCCGCCGGCGTCGGGCTCGGCGTGGCAGGTCCCGCCGCCCCCGCCCGAGGCGTGGCGCGCCGTCGCGTCGTCGTCGCGAGCACTCGGCGAGGCTCGGCACGAGGGGGAGCGAACGCGCTGGGCGATCGCGCGCGAGCGGGAGCGGCTCGCGGACCAGCGGAGTTACCGGAGCATCGGTGTCGGCCGCGCCCAGGAGGAGCGGGCGCTGCTCGAGGATCGATCCCGGATGCTCGACTCGTTGAGTCGTTCGCTCGAGGCCCTCGATGCCGGGTTGCGCGCGGTGCGCGACTCGGCGACCGCGCGGATCCTGGCGCGGGCGGCGGTCATCCTCGAGGATTGCGCGAAGAATGACCTGTGGATGGCCGGCATGCGCCACTTCTACCTGGAAGGTCCGCATCGGGAACGGCCGACGGTGACGCCGATCGAGATGCCCAGTCCCGACCGCATGCTGATCGAGGAGAAGTCTCTATCCCGGGCGATCCGGGAGCTGATGGAGGGCATCGTCGCCGACGTGCCCGGCATCATCGCCCGCTCCTACGAACAGGCCTGGCGGCCCGGGATCATCGATCGCGGGCCGCGCCTGGCCCTCGACGCCAACCGGTCGCTCGCCTGGGCGCGCGCCCTCGAGACCACCATCGATTCCACCCAGCTGGCGCTCGACTCCAGCGACACCCTGCGCACCCTCGTGGCCCGCGCCGCGATGTTCGATCGCATGACCGATTCGCTGCGCACGGCCGACGACGCACTGCGGGCCGAGGTGGCGAAGGCCGCCATCGACCGGGCACTCGCGTCCCTCGAGGACGAGCGCGAGGGGATCGACTACGGCCTGGCCGCGTCCGCGTACGCCCTGAGCGTCCAGCTGGCGCGGTTCGACTCGAGCGGCGCGGGTTCAGCCATCGTCCGGGCGGGATCCGACGCGACCGCGTCCGTGGTGGCGCACGACTCGACCGGCGTCGCGGCCGGCTCGGACGATGCCGCCGAGGACCCGTCGCTCGCTGCCGGGCGCGCCACGGCGCGCGAGGCGCTCACCACCTTCCTCGTTCGCCATCCGGACTCGTTCGCGCGGGGCGAGATGCGTTTCCGTCTGGCGGACCTGCTGCTCCTCGACGCGCGCCAGACCTATCGCGAGCAGATGGCGGTGTTCGTGCGCGCGCAGGGCGAGGGGGAAGGGAACGCGGTGCCGCTGCCGGTCCTGAGCCAGGCGGGGGCGCTCGAGCTCTACCGGACCATCCTGCGCGAGGACCGCGACTTCGAGCACCTCGACGCCGTGCTCTTCAACGCCGGGATGCTGCTCGCCGACGAGGGCAGTCCCGACGCCGAAGGGTACTTCAGCGAGCTGGTGAACACGCATGCCGACTCCCGCTACGCGCAGGAATCCTATCTCCGCATGGGTGACATGCACTTCAATGAAGGGCGCTTCGGAGATTGCGTCGCGCTCTACGAGCACGCCGCGGCGGGCGGCGACCTGGGCCTCAAGGCGATCGCCCTCTACAAGCTGGGGTGGGCGCACTTCAATGAGGAGCGCTTCCTGGCGGCCGCGGACGCCTTCCGCTCGGTCATGGACGTCTATGAGTCCGGAGGCCAGGGCGCGATCCAGGTGGACATCGAGGACGAAGCCGAGGCGTACCTCATCCTGACGCTGGCGCGCGCGGGAGGTGGGCAGGCGTTCGCCGATTACTTCGACCACCTCGGCCCGCGTCCCTACGAGCGGCGCGTCCTGATGGCGATGGGCCAGCACTTCCGTCGCTTCAGCCTGTTCGCCGAGGCGGCCGCCACCGACGAGCTGTTCATCACGCGCTACCCGCTGGAGCCCGAGGCTTTGGTGAGCGCGCAGCGGCTCGCCGAGACCTATGACCGTTGGGATCGCGGGGCCCTCGCCCGCCAGGCGCGCCTCGATTACGCGCCCAGGTTCGCGCCCGGCAGCGCGTGGTACGACGCGCAGAAGTCCGACTCGCTGCGCGCGAGCGGGGAGGAGTTCGCCCGCTCGTCGCTGAAGACGGTCGCGGTCTACCACCACCTCGAAGCGCGCAAGGGCGGCGCCAACGCCGGCGCCGAGTGGCGCGAGGCTCTGCGGCTCTATCAGGAGCTGCTCACGCGCTGGCCCGGGAGTCCCGAGACGTCGACGTACCATCTCGCCGCCGGGGAAGCGAGCGCCAAGCTCGGAGACCACGCGCTGGCGCTCTCCCACTACGACGCGGCCGCCGGGTCGGGCACGGACAGCCTCGCCGGGCAGGCGCTGCACCAGCGGGTGGCCGTGACCGATGCCTGGTACGAGAGCACCCGAGCGCCCGCGCGTGGGGCGGCCGTCTCGCTGGGCAGCGATTCGCTGGCGCGCGAGGTGCTGGCCGCCGGTGATCGTCTGCTCGAGCGCTTCCCCGAGCACGCGGCCGCGGCGGATGTCCGGTGGCGCCAGGGCAATCTCGCCTTCGCGCACGGCTGGCTCGAGCGCGCAGCGCAGGACTTCGACCGCATGGCCACGCGCCATCCGGACGATGCGCGCACACCGCTGGCGACCAGCCTGCGCGCCGACGCGCTGTTCCGCCTCGGGGATTTCGCCGGCGCGGGCGCGGCCTTCGAGGTCGCCCAGGTGACCGCGCAGCGGGCCGGGCGCGATTCGCTGGCGCGTCATGCCGCGCAGGCGATCCCGATCTGCTACTACCGAAACGCGGAAGCCGCGGTGGCCGCCGATTCGACCGCGTACGAGAAGCACGCCGAGCTGTTCGAGAAGGTGGCGACCGGCTGGCCGCAGTACGAGCACGCCGACCTGGCCCAGTACCGGGCCGGCCTCGCCTACGTCAAGGCGGGCAAGCATCGCGAGGGCGTGCGGGCCATGCAGGCGCTGATCGTCCACTTCCCGAAGAGCGAGTTCGTGCGCGAAGCGCATCTTCAGACCGCCCGGTCGTGGGAAGCGGTCGGGGAGCGCGAGCAGGCGGCGCAGGCCTACATCGAGTTCGCCGAGCGCTACCCCGACGAGGAGAGCGCGCAGGGCGCGTGGCTGAAGGCGGCCGATCTGTGGGCCGCCGCGGGACAGGAGCAGAAGGCGGAGGAACTGAGGCTCGCCTACATCAAGCGGTACCCGGCGGATTTCGAGACCGCGCTCGAGATCCTGGAGGCTCTGGCGCGCAAGGACCTCGTGCGCGTGACGCCCGAGTTCCCGGTCTCGGGCCTGTTCGCCAAGACGGCGGTCAAGCCGGGCAAGTCGGGCAATGGTCGTTCGGCGTCGGCCTCACCGCCGCCGCCGCCATCCTCGCACCTGGAGGCCTACCTCAAGCTCGCGGCGGCCCATCCGACGCTGGCCGCCCGTGACGTGAAGGCCCAGGTTCAGTTCCTGCGCGGTGAGGAGCTGGCCGCGGGCTACAACGCCGCCCGGCTCTACCAGCCGCTGGCGAAGTCGATCCCCGCCAAGCAGAAGCTGCTTGACTCGGTGCTGGTCTGCTACCGGAAGAGCGTCGATCTGGGCGTTCCCGAGTGGGCCCACGCCTCCGCCTTCCGCATCGGCCAGGCCCTGGTCTCCTTCGGAGAAGCACTGGAGAAGAGCGAGCGTCCTGCCGATCTAAGTGGTGATGATCTCCGGGCCTACGAGGATGTCCTCCTGGAGCAGAGTCGGACGTTCCACGAGCGCGGCGAGGCGGTCTGGACCGACCTCCTGCGGAAGAAGGACCCCGACGGACCCGAGGACAAGTGGATCGCGCAGGCCCAGGCGATCCTCTGGGAAGGACTCGGGAGTCGGTTCTTCTTCCGGCCCGAGACGGAGTACCCGCTGGTCGGCGGTACGCCTCAGAAACGCGTGCCCGCCGATACCGTGAAGTCCGACCGCGTGAAGGTGTCGTCACTGGATAGCTCCTCGGGCGCCCGGCCGGTCGCCCAGGGCCGGAGGAACGAGCGATGAGCGAACGCGCGGTGATGGGCTCGAGCGGCCCGTGCGCGCCCCCGAGGGGGGCTCGTCCGGCTCACGCCGCCGTGTTCGTCGTGCTCCTGCTCGCGTCCGTGTCGCTGACCGGATGCAGCCTCAAGGTCCTCGGACAGCACCTGCTCCCGGTCAGCGGCCCGAAGCTGCCGGACTCGGGAGAGCCCGGGAACCTCGCGGAAGCCCACGAGCGTATCGCGACGTTCCCCGCCGATCCCTACTGGCGCTACCGGTTGGGCCAGCTCTATGTCGACGCGGACTCGCTCCCGGCGGCCGAGTCGGCGCTCAAGTCGGCGCTCGCGCGCGACGCGAACTACGCCCCGGCGCTGGCGCTGCTCTCGAAGCTCTACTACCAGACCGGCCGCCACGAGGAGGGCGTGCGATTGCTCGAGACGGTGCGGTCGCACCCCGATGCCTTCCCGAGCGACACCCGGCAGGCGCTCATGGCCGGGATGGCACTTCACCTCGACGCGCTCGGCCGGCCGGACCTCGCGCAGGCGACCATCCCGCGGGAGGACGACGATCTCAAGCGCACCGGCCCGGCGATGGTGTACGTGACGCTGCGCGGCGAGCACCCCGATTCGGCGACGGACGTCGCCCGCGCGACGCTGCACGAGGACTCGCACAGCGCCGTCAACCTGAACAACTACGGGATCACGCGGCTGAGGGCCGCCGACCCCAAGGCGGCACGCAAGGCATTCATGGAGGCGATCGAGCGGGACCCGGCACTGCCGGGCCCCTACTACAACCTGGCGATCCTCGAGAAGTACTACGTCCTCGACGACGAAGCGGCGAGCCGCTGGTTCCGTGACTACTGGAAGCGATCGCACGAGGACCCGGACAGCCTGATGGGCGTGTTCGCGGGCGAGGCGCCGAAGAGCGTGGCGCAGAAGGGACGCTAGCCGATGACCCCACGACAGACGTTGATCGCGGCGCTCCTGATGGTGGGCTGCACCGTCCCTGCCGCCGCCGCTCCGGCCGTCAAGGCCGGCACGCCGGCTTCGGCGACCGCTGCGGCCGGGAAGCGGAGCGCTCCGGCGCGCAAGGCGCATGCGACGGCCACCGCGCCCGCGTCCGGCACGAAGGCGGGCGCGACCGTGACCCCCGAGCCGGCGGACGCGACCGCGCGTTATCGGTCCGAGGCTGCCAAGCGCACGCTCGACGACATCCACATCGAGGGAGAGATCCCGGTGCCGCAGGTGCTGTTCATCACCACGCGGGATCAACGACGTTTCATGGGATTCCAGTATCGCCGCTATCTCAGGACGAGCCGGAAGATCGGTGAAGACACGGCCGTGCCGTCGCGGATCATCGTGACGGGCGCCGCAACGATGCCAGAAAGGAGTCGCTCCGATGACTGATTTCTCGACCGTCGCCACCTTCTTCAAGGAGGGCGGCATCTTCATGTACTTCATGCTCGCGACCGCGGTGGTGGTGATCGCCATCTCGGCCGAGCGGTTCATCGTCGTCGGACGGGCCGCCGGATTGAACAGCCGCAAGCTGGTGGACGACCTCATCCGGCACGTGAGCCGGCGCGACATCGCCGGTGCTCGCAAGCTGTGTCGCATGTCGGAGGCCCCCGCCGCGCGGGTGGCGACGGCGATGCTCCAGGTGGCCGATGGCGATCTGGCCCGTCTACAGGCCGCGGCCGACGATGCCGCGGTGCTGGCCCTCTCGCCGCTGTCGCGGCGGTTGCCGCACCTCAACGTGCTCGCGAACGTGGCGACGCTGCTGGGGCTGCTCGGCACGATCTCGGGACTGATCACCGCGTTCTCGGCGGTCGGCGCCGCCGACCCCGCACAGCGCTCGGCGTTCATGGCCGCCGGCATCTCGACCGCCCTGAACGCCACCGCCTTCGGGCTCATCATCGCCATTCCGACACTCCTCATCCAGGGCTACCTGGTGGGCATGGTCGAACGGGTCGCCGAGGCGGCGGACGAGGTCAGCATCCGACTGGCCCACGCGCTCTCCGAGGGTGCGATCGAGGACGGTTCCGGGCACGTGCTGCCGATGCACGCGCAGAACGCCGCGGGGCGCTCGCCGATGCCGATGGGGGGCTCGCGCTCCGGGATGGCAGCGCAGGGCGGAGGGCAGTAGGTGATGTCGAACCGTCCGGGCAAGCGGCGCTCCTATCGCGAGGGTGTCAACTGCGACCTCGAGCTGAGGCCGCTGATGAACGTGTTCATCGTGCTCATCCCGATGCTTCTCATGTCCGCGGTCTTCATGGAGATCCGGACCATCGAGATGACCCTGCCGCAGGCCGCCGAGGCGGCCGAGAACGACCCCGTCGAGCCGTTCGATCTGGCCATCCGCATCACCCCGAACGTCTACGTGATCGGGGTGAACGGCGTGGCGATGCACAGCATCGCGCGCATGCGCGACGCGGCCACGCCCGGACCGGCCACGGCCGCCCAGATCAGCGCGGCGCTGGCCGGGATCGTCGCCGCCCATCCGAAGCACGACGAGATCCGCATCGTCGCGGAGTCGAAGACGCGTTATCAGGAGATCGTCGCGGTGATGGACCTGGCGCGGGCCGCCGGACTGCCGCGCGTGGCGCTCGAAGGCGCCCGGATCGAGGGGGACTAACGTGAGACGGCTCAGGTCACGCCGACGCAGATCGAGGACGCCCGGAAAGCACCGGAGCGGGATCAGCCTCACGTCGCTGATGGACATCCTGACGTGCCTGCTGTTCTTCGTGCTCAAGAGCTTCGTCGCCGGAGGTGAGGCGACGGTGCCGCCACCCGGGCTCGATCTGCCCAGCTCCACCGCCGACAGTCCGATGACGAACTCGCTCGTCATCGCCATCGACGATGACGCGATCCTGGTCGGGAGCGAGCGGATCGCCTCGGTGCACGACGCGAAGGTGAGCGGGCAGATGCTGATCGCGCCGCTGGCCGCCCGCCTCAAGGAGGCGCGCGACCAGATGGACGATCTGGCCCGTCAGAAGGGCGTCGCGAGCTCCGCGGCCAACGTCGTCACCATCCAGGGTGATCAGAACATCGAGTTCCGCGTCCTGCAGAAGGTGATGTACACGCTGAATCAGGGCGGATTCCAGGACATCGCGCTCGCGGTGATCAAGAAAGCCTAGGGGACGACCGACATGGCGACGCTGACCGCAGACCTCTATCGTCGACCGTTCTTCGACCCGGGCGACGACGCGTTGTACCTGCGCTGTCTCAAGATCTCCGCGATGGTGGGCGCGGTGCTGGCCATCGCCATCCTGATCGCGCCCATGCGGGCGCGGGTCATCAACAAGGTCGAGCAGCTGCCCGCGCGTTACGCGCGGCTGATCCTCGAGCCGCCCAAGCCCAAGATCGCCACCCCGGCCGGGATCACCGAGTCCGCCGCGCAGTCGCCCCACGCCATCCCCGGGAAGCCTGAGGGTGGCGGTGGCGGCGGTGGCGGTGGTGATCAGGGTCCGGTGGCCAAGCTGGTCCGACCCGAGCCGGCGCCCGGCGCGCCCTCCACGCTCAGCGGATCGGACATCCTCGCCACGCCCAGTCCCAACGCAGGCCAGGCGGGTCGCGCGCGCGCGCAATCCGAGGTCCGCGCCACGCTGGCCAGCTCGACGCGCGCGCTGAGCAGCACCCTGGCGGGGCTATCGTCCTCGCTGGGCGCGGTCTCCACCGACCGGTCGGCGGCGCCTCGCGCCGGCGGGGCGCGCGCACGCGGTGTGCGGGCCGCGCGTTCCGACGATCAGCTCGCCCGCGTGTCCGGCGGCATCGGCGCCGGCGGGACCGCCGATCTCGGCAACTCGATGGTGGTGGGATCGCTGGTGGCGCTGGGGGATCTCTCCGCGATCGGGCGCAGCAGCGGCTCGGGCGGCGGCTCGGGCGGCGGTTCGGGCGGCGGCCTCGGCAGCGGGAACGGTGATGGCGTCGGCCCGGGTTCGGGCGGCGGGACCGGTGGCGGTTCCGGCGGTGGGGTGGGCAGCGGGACCGGTGGGGGGACAGGTCCAGGCTCCGGCGGCGGTGGCAAGCGGGGCGCGTACGCCCCGGGGGTCTACCGCAGCAACGCCTCGCTGCTCGCGGTCATCCAGCGCTACGCGGCCGGCATCCAGTACTGCTACGGCAATGAGCTCAAGCGCCAGGAAGGGTTGAGCGGCAAGCTGGTCGTGGCCCTGACCGTGGCCGCATCGGGCGAGGTGCTGGAAGCGACCATCGTCGACAACACGCTGGGTTCCAGCCGCCTAGCGGCCTGCGCGCTGTCGCAGATCCGGGAGTGGAGATTCCCGCCCATCGAGTACGGCGTGACCGCGTTCCAGGCGCCGTTCGTCTTCACGCCGCCGCGCTGAGCGACCTCTCGGCCGTGTCGCGCCACGGGCCGGTGGCGCCCGTTCAGGACTCCCAGGACTCGGGTCGCACGCCCAGCTTCTTCATCTTCTTGTAGAGGTGGCTCCGCTCCAGCCCCAGGCGTGCGGCTGCCTGCGTCATGCTGCCTCCCGCAGCCTGGAGCGCCGCCTCGATCTGCCGCCGTTCGAACTCTCGCACGGACTCGCTCAGGCGTGAGCCCCCCTCGGCGACGCTCTCCAGTCGCGGGAGCACGGCCCGCACCTGCTCGGGGCCGATGGTCGCCCCGGGCGCCATGATGACCAGCCGTTCGACCAGGTTGCGCAGCTCGCGCACGTTTCCCGGGAACGGATGTCGAAGCAGCAGCTCCACGGCGGGAGCGGAGAACGCCCTCGGGCTTCCACCCGTTTCGCGCGCGAGCTGGGTCGCGAAATGCACCACCAGCAGCGGGATGTCCTCCGGGCGCTCGCGCAGCGGCGGCACGCTCATGGGCACCACCGCGAGGCGGAAGTAGAGGTCTTCGCGGAACTCGCCCGAGCGGGCGCGCGCGGCCAGGTCGCGGTTGGTCGCCGCGATGACGCGCACATCCACCTTGATCACCCGGTTGCCGCCGACGCGTGACAGCTCCCCCTCCTGGAGCACGCGCAGCAGCTTGGTCTGCGCGCGCGCGCTCAGGTCGCCCACCTCATCGAGGAACAGCGTGCCGCCGTGCGCCTCCTCGAATCGCCCCCGGCGCGCCTGGGTCGCGCCGGTGAACGATCCGCGCTCGTGCCCGAACAGCTCCGACTCGATCAGCTCCTCCGGGATCGCCGAGCAGTTCACCGCCACGAACGGCATCTCCCGGCGAGGGCTCGCCTCGTGCAGGGCCCGGGCCACCAGCTCCTTGCCCGTGCCGTGTTCGCCCTGGATCAGCACCCGCGCGGCGCTCGGGCCCGCCTGTTCGATCTCCCGCAGCAGCCGCTCGAGGCTCGAGGACCGCCCGACGATCGGCAGCGTCCAGGGGCGGCGCAGCCGGCGGTTCTCCGCCTGGAGCGCGCGCGTGGTCGATGCGTTGCGGAGCAGCACGAGCAGCCGCTCCAGCGCGATCGGCTTCTCCAGGAAGTCGAACGCGCCGAGCCGGGTCGCCGAGACCGCGACGTCGATCGTCGCATGCCCCGACATCATGATGACGGCGGTGTCGGGCATGTCGGTCCGGATCGCCGAGAGCAGATCGAGCCCGCTGCCCTCGGGGAACCACACGTCGAGGAGGACGATGTCGTAGGCCTCACGCAACCGCGCGCGTGCCTCGGCGAGCGTGGCGGCGCCGTCGACCTGGTACCCCTCGCGTCCCAGCGCGCCGCTCAGGCTGGAGAGGATGTTCGCTTCGTCGTCGACGATGAGGATGGAGGGCATGGTCAGCCTTTCCCTTCGACGTTGGGTCCGGGCGCAGGGGCGTTCGCTCCCGTGAGCGGGAGGCGGATACGGAACGTCGTGCCACGCTCGCCGCCCGATTCGGCGCGGATCGAGCCGCGGTGCTCGCTGACGATGCGCTCGACGATCGTCAGTCCCAGTCCGCTCCCGTGGGTCTTGGTGGTGAAGCCGGGCTCGAACAGATGGGCGCGCTGCTCGGCGGTCAGCGCGGGGCCGGTGTCGGCAACCGCAAGCGCCAGGGCGTCGCGCTCGATGGTCGCGGAAAGCGTCACCTGCCCGGCGCCATCCACCGCCTCGAGCCCGTTCTTGATCAGGTTGACGAATGCCTGCCGCAGTTGGCCGGCATCGGCGTCGAAGGTGACGTCCGGATCAGGCGGGTTCACGATCAGCCGCCCTTCCGCGACATCGCGTCCGTAAAGTGTCGCGAGGTCCGCAAACAGGATCGACAGCCGACAAGGAGCGAGCAGGGGCGCGGGGAGGCGCGCGAAATCCGCGAACTCGCGCAGCAGGCGCTTCAGGGTCGCGACCTCTTCGGTCACGGTGCGGACCGCCTGGTCGAGGATCTGGGGGAAGTCATCGCGCTGTGCCCGGTAGCTGCGCTGCAGGTCGGCCACCGAGATGCCGATCGGCGTGAGCGGGTTGTTGATCTCATGCGCCACCTTGCGGGCCATCTGACCCCAGGCCGCTTGCCGCTCGCTCACCACCAGCCGGTCGCGGTAGGACTTGAGATCGCTGCGCATGGTGTCGAGTGCGGCCACCAGCGTCTCCAGCTCGCGCACGCTGTGGAGCGTGAGCGGCTCGTCCCACTCGCCCCGTGCCACCCGGTGGGAGAAGGCGGCGAGCCGTTCCACGGGTCGCGAGATCTGCGACGACCAGAGCACGCCGAGAAGCACCGCGATTGCCAGCCCGAGCAGCCCCAGCAGCACCGAGGTTAGCTGGAGGGCGGCGATGGTGTGATCGGCGGCGGTGGTGGAGATGAGGGCGGCGATCGCAGCGTGCGGCGGCGCGCCGATCGGGAGTGCGACGCCTCGCGCCAGGAATGGTCGCCCCGCGATGACGACGCGCGCGACCGCGGCATCCGCCGGCAGAGCGGGACCCGCGGCGTCGATCGATCGGGGGCCCGAGCCGAGCGTGGAGGCGACCGCGCGCCCCGAGGCGTCGCGCAGCACGAGGTCGACGCCGCTCGCCTGCTTCAGCCGGGCGAGGAAGCCGTCATCGAGCAGCCGACCGCCCGAGATGAACCCCGCCGTGCGGTTCTGGTAGAGGATGGCCTCCACCGCCACGATCGCCAGCGCTGAATCGCCCGCGAGCGGCACGATGCGCAGGCCCCGGGTCGTGTCGTGGACCGCGATCGTGACTCGCGCCGCGTCCTCGCTGGTCGCGCCCGTGGTGCCTTCCGCGGCGACGGCGCCGCTGATGTCCACGGCCTGGAGGAAATCCAGCCCGAGCAGCACGCGCCGCTCGGCGAGGTAGTCCGCGAGGTCCCGGCTCCCCGTGGGGCGCACGAGGTAGAGCCGTTTGAGCTGGGGATCACGCGCGAGGAACCGCATCTGGGCTTCGCTGCGGGCGCTGTCGGCGGCGAGCCGCGCCTCGACGCCGATGAGTGCCGCGTCCAGTCGCTCGGCCGCCTGCGTGCGCACCATGCGCTCGACGCGCTGCGAGAGCAGCACCATGGCGATGGCGAGCGGGATGATGGCCACCAGCGCGGAGCCGAGGATGAGACGGGAACGGAGGGAGTTCATCGTGGACCGGTGCCCACCGTGCAGTCGAACAGCTCGACGAACGCCTTCGCTCCTAGGGCGCTCACGTACGGACGGAGCCGGGCGTCGAACACGACCGGGCAGTCGATCGCGAACAGCGCATGGATGTGGATGTCGGCGGCGTCGGCGGGGTCCGTTCCCTCGGTGGTGCGCCCTTCCATCGACATCGCCGCCGCCAGCGCGACCGATCGAGGAGACGACGCCGGCTGATCCACGAAGAGGATGCGCACGTGGGGCGCTCCCGCCGAGGGCGGAGGGACCTGGCGCTGCGAGAGAAAGCGCTCGAGGACCTCCCGACCGGGGCACGCGGCATCCACTGTGTAGCGCGCCTCGGATCGCGCCGGAGATCCGGTCCCGAACCGCCGCTCATTGAGATCGCCCCCGAACATCTCGCGGTTCAGCGTGGTCAGCAGGGGATCGCCGGGACGGATGCCCGCCGTGCTGTCTGCGCCGATCGCCGCGAGCACCGCGACCACCACACCGCTCCGCATGGGTGCCGAGAGATCGTGCTGCCACCGCGGCTGATCGCGCATGTGGGTCGACAGCTCGCCCGGGCGGAACACGGCCACGTCCACTTCGCCGCGCTCGAGCGCGATCTCCTCGTCCGCCGCCTCGTCGAACAGGCGGATCTCGAGCGTCTCGGGCCATGCTCCGCGGGACCGCGTCGAGGGGTTCGCGAGGACTCGATAGAGATGGTCCTCGATCCGCGTCTCGGCCTGTCCCGCCCCG
Organism: Candidatus Eiseniibacteriota bacterium; assembly: GCA_041492985.1. GTDB lineage: Bacteria > Eisenbacteria > RBG-16-71-46 > RBG-16-71-46 > RBG-16-71-46 > WS-11. The sequence goes on along the minus strand of JBGPXY010000019.1, from coordinate 8,399 downwards.
AACGGTGGGACCAGCGTCAGCAGATCGCACGTGAAGAACAGCGTGGCACGCTTTGCCGACGGATAGCCCACCCGGAGTGTCGTGGGACCGGATGCCGGCGCAGAGAGGATCCGCAGACGCTTGAGGTCCTTCTCCTTCACCCGCGCGAGCGAACCCGAAGTCAAGGTTACGACCGCGAGCGTGCTATCGACGACGCGCGTGATCTCGCCGGTCGCGATCGGCTTGCCGTGATCGAGGAAGGTCAGCTGCGCTCCAGGTCCGAGCGCCTGGGCCTCCGGCGACGCGACGTAGACGCGTTCACTGCGCACCCACACGACCCGCGCAGTCACGGGGAGCGGCTCCGCCCCGGAGCGGCAAGTGAGGGGGACGACGCTGAGCAGGGTGAACGCCAGCGCGATGCGGGAGGGCGCGATCACGGACTTGGGATGCGAGGGAGTTCGGCTGGGCACCGGGCGTGTCCCAATGGCGCATCTCCGGGTCCGAGAGGGCTGCCGCGCCGGATCGATTGGCGCGCTTGGCGTTGCGTTCGACCAGCAGCGTGGTCGTGGTCCGCCTGCGTGTCAAGCCTGACACACACCAGCCGGCCCCTCGGACCCCTGAGACCGCTCAATCCCTTGTGCCGCAATCATCACGCCACGCGGCACGACGCTTGAGATAGGGGCCATGCACGCGGAGGCGATGCGAGCGCACGCCGACGCGGCCTTGGCGCGAGGGCAACGCCCTGAGCCAGGCGGTCGGTGAAGAGGGGCCGGCGATCTGCCCCCGACCGGGAGCCACCTCCGCCGGTGGGAGAAGGACGATGACGAGCGGCAGAAGTGGTGTGAGACGGGCACGCATGGGGCGCGGGCGGGTGTTGACGGCGTGCGTCTGCGCGGCATCCGTGGTGACGCTGCTGGTGGGATGCGGCGGTCAGAAGGACGATCAGGCCGCGAGTAGCACCGGCTCAGGCCAGGCGTTGGTGGTCGCACAGGCCTCGACGCCGGTCGAGCCCGCGCGCGGCACGACCTCGGCGCAGATGGCGGTGGCGCAGGGCGAGGGCATCGCGGCCGCGTCGGCCGACGCGTTGCCCCCCGATGTGGCCGTCACGGTCGCCGACACGCTGGTGTTCCCCGGAAGCAGCGTCGAGCTCACGGCGGAAGGTTCGCCCGACGTGGTCGGCGTGACGCTTGCGGACGGTCTCGGTCGCAAGTCGCCCTTCGTCTACGAGGCGGCCACGGACACGTGGAAGGTGTTCTATCGCGTGCCGATGAAGTCGCGCACCGAACGGATCGCTCTGTCGGTGACGGCGACGAATGCGCCGCAGCGCTGGCGTCGCGTCTGGGTCTTCCTCAGCGTGCAGCACGAGGGGTCGGGAGCGCCCGCGGATTCGAGCATGAAACAGTGACACGGCTGGATCTCGGCCGGCACGGCCGTCGCGATCGATGTCGGTCGCGGCGGCCGTCGGCGTTCGGGCGGCGCTTGCGCATCGCCGGTGCGCGCCGGGCCAGCGGCCCACGCCGCGCTCGGGAGCCCGGTCACTTCCTCCCGGCGCGCCAGATGCTCACGATCAGCCAGGCGCCGAATCCCAGCGAGAACACGAACGCGAGGGTGAACAGCCAGTCGAGATAGCGCTCCAGCTGCGGCAGTCGGTGGACGCCGAGCGCCAGACCGAGAGCGACGACCGACGCGGCGAGGATCACGGAGAGGGCCAGTCGATTGGTCATCCGCTGGAATTGGTTCGCGAACGCGTCGATTCCCTCGTGACGGACGTTCAGTTCCATCTCGCCGCGCTCGATGCGTCCCAGGAGCCGCCCCGCGCGACGCGGGAGCTCCACCGTCAATTCGGCCGCGTCTGCCGCCGCCCGCCCGAGGCGCTCCACGGTCGATCGCAGCGACTGACGCTGCTCCCAGCGCTTTCGGAAGAGCGGCGACGCGTATTCGAGATAGTGGAACCCGGGATCGAGGCTCAGCCCGACGCCCTCGCTCATGCAGGCCACGCGCAACAGCAACGCCAGCTCGCTGGGGAGCTGCAGCCTGTGGCGGTAGACGATCGCCGTGAGGGCCCCGGTCACCTCGGCGGCGCTCAGCTCCCGCAGCGAGAGGCCGCCGTAGTGTCCGATGATGTGGTCCAGATCGCGCTGGAACGCCCGCCGCCGGGCGTGCCGCCCGGCGACACCCAGCGCATAGAGCTCCTCGGCGAGGGTCTCGGCGTCCTGCTGGATCGCAGCGAGCCCGGCGCGCAGGAGATGCGCCTGGACCGTCTCGTTCAGGCGTCCGACCATGCCGAAGTCCACCATCGCCAGCGATGCGTCGGGCTGTACGAAGAAATTCCCGGGGTGTGGGTCGGCGTGGAAGAAGCCCAGCTCGAGCAGCTGGCGCAGGAAGATGCGCACTGCGTTCTCGGCGATGGCACGTCGTGGGATGCCGGCCCGGTCGATCGCCGCGAGGTCCGAGATCTTGATCCCACCCATGCGCTCCAGGGTGAGCACGCGCGCGGTGGTGTGATCCCAGTAGACGTAGGGGACGTGAATGCCGGCGTCGCCGGCGAAGAAGCGCCTCAGGCGGTCGCAGTTCTGACCCTCGCGACGATAATCGAGCTCGTTGCGGATGGTGTAGGCGAACTCCTCGATGATCGGTGTCACTTCGTAGTCGCGGCCCACGACGGTGTGGGTCTCGATCCAGCCGGCGATCCCCGCCAGGATGTCGAGATCGCGCTCGACCGTGTCCGCCACCCCCGGGCGCTGCACCTTGACCACGACGCTGGCGCCGTTGCGGAGCGTGGCGGCGTGCACCTGGCCGATCGAAGCGGAGGCGATGGGCTCCGGGTCCAGAGACGCGAACACCAGGTCGGCCGGTTGTCCCAGCTCCCGGGCGATGGTCTCGCGGACGTCCTCGAACGGAACGGGTGGGGCATGGTCCTGGAGCTTGGCGAGTTCGGTCACCACATCGACGGGCAGCAGGTCGGCACGGGTGCTCAGGATCTGGCCCAGCTTGATGAACGTGGTGCCGAGCTCGCCGAACGCGATCCCCAGCCGCTGAGCCTGGGTGAGGGGCACCGGAGGCGGCCGGCGCCGCAACAGGGGTGCGAAGCGTGCGAGCCCTGCCTGGTCGACGAGGGTCCCCAGACCGTGTCCCGTGAGGACCCGGGCGATCTGGCGCGACCGGTGCACCACCGATCGGCGGGCGAACCAAGGGGTCAGGCCCAGCTTGGACATGAGGAGCCTCCAGGCGAATCGGCGCCTCGGCTGACGCGCGCGTTCGAAACGCACGACCCGTGCCGAGAAGCGCCACCGCGCCCGCCACTTGGAGAGGTCCGTGAGATGGGGACCCGTGGCAGGTTATGGCGCTCTGGCAGGCGAAGACCTCGGCCCCTGAGCGAGGCGGGGGCGGGCGAGCCGCCCGCGGAAGCGGCCAAAACGACAGCCGGGATGACGTGACGGCAGAGACGGAGGGACTCGCGGCTCGCCCGGGCGGAGCCCTGCCCGCGCGACAATCACCGGCGCCGGAGGAGCGGCCCCCGTCGCCGCTCACGCCACCGGTCGCCTGGCTCGTCACGCTCGCACGGTCGGTGTTGTTCGTGATGATGCTGGGCGCGGCCCGCGTGTTCTTCCGGCGCGTCACGATCCGCCATCGCGATCGTTGCCCCCGACATGCGGCGGTGCTCGTGATCGCCAACCACCCCGCGACCTGGACCGACGTGGTGCTGCTCCATCTGGCGCTCGCCCGAGGGCTTCACTTCATGGCGCACGCGTCGCTCTACCGACCCCGGATCCGGAAGTGGTTCCTGCGACTCTACGAGACGGTCCCGATCTACTATCGCGAGGACACATCGCAGCCGGAGGTGCGCAACGACGACGCTTTCGAAGCCTGCCACCGGATGTTCGATCGCGGCGAGGCGGTGGCGGCCTTTCCCGAGGGCGTGAGCCAGACGGATTGGCGGATCCAGCCGCTCAGGTCCGGTGCGGCCCGGCTCGCGCTCGGCTACGATGCCCTGCCGGGGCGCAGGGGACGCCTCGCGGTGGTTCCGGTGGGCCTCTACTACGAGGATCGCACTGCGCTCCGCGGTACCGTGGAGATCGTGATCGGGGAGCCGGTCGACCTCTCCGGCTTCCGGCACCAGGCGAACGGCGACCTGCATGCGGCGGCTCGGTCACTGACCCACCGCCTCTTCGAGGCGCTGGCCGGCCTCGTGGTCCACTTCCCCGACGCAGAACTCGAGGCGCTCGGGCGCGAGCTCGCGCCGATCGTGCTGCCATCGTGGCGCGCCGCTCGGCCCGGCGCGGACGCGCTCACGCTGGCACGCGAGATGGCCGCGGCGATCGAGCGTCTGGCCGGCGAAGCACCGCTGCGGCTCGCCGAACTGTGGCGACGGGTCAAGGTCTACCGGAGGATGCGTGTGGCACTCGGCCTATCCGATCGCGTGCTGCGCGAGACCGTGCCGGCTGAACGGCAGTGGCCGGTGGCGCTCCGGCTGCTCGTGGTTGGCTTGGTCGGGGCTCCCCCGGCACTGGCCGGTCTCGCGATCAACATCCTTCCCCACCAGCTGACGGAATGGATCGTCCGACGGCTGGCCCCGGAATCGAGCCGCATCGCCTTCGCTCGCATCACCGCAGGGGTCGTCCTCTTCCCGGCGACGTACCTCGTCTGGGGCTGGGCGCTCCGGCGGGCCACCGGCCTGCCGCACCCGGCCGTGGCGGGGCTACTGGGCCTTGGCCTGCTGCTGGGGTTCGTGGCCATCGCCTGGTGGCAACGACTGAAGTCCGACGTGCTCCGCTTTCGGCTCATCCGGTTGGAACGCCGGGCGCCACGCCAGATCGCGCGGGCCCGCGCCGCGCGCGCGGCCTTGCTCGAACTCGTGGAGAGTGCGCGGGAGGGGCTCCCCGCGTGACGCTGCTTCACTCCGCGCGGTTCTCGGGATGGGCACGCGGTCATCTCCTGTGCAGGGTCGAAGGGGTCCGCGGGCGCTTCGCGCTCACGTTCGACGACGGGCCGAGCCCCCGGACCACCCCCGCCGCCCTGGACCTGCTGCACCGTCATGGCGCGCGCGCCACCTTCTTTACGCTGGCCGGAAACGTGCGCCGCTCGCCGGGCGTCGTGCATCGGCTGGTCGCGGAAGGACACGAGGCGGCGATCCACGGCGAACTCCACTGGCCTCTGCCGCTGCTCCCTCCCTGGACGATCCGTGCCGAGATCGTGCGATCCGCCGCGGCCGTTCATGACGCCGCCGGCGTGCGCGCGCGCTTCTACCGGCCGCCGTTCGGGTTCATGATGCCCTCGCAAGCGAGCTTCGTGCGCGCGCTCGGATTCGAGCCGGTACTGGGCGACGTCTACCCGGAGGATCCCCGTCGGCCGGGTGTGGATCGCATCGTGGCACGCGTGCTGCCGCGGCTCTGCGATGGATCCATCCTGATCCTCCACGACGGCAGTCCGATCGGCGACCCGGACCGGAGTCAGACGCTCGAGGCCCTGGAGATCATCCTGCCCCACGCGGCCAGGAATGGCCTGCATGCCGTCACCGTGGCGGAACTGCTCGACGCGGCGCGATGAGCTCCCGGCATGCGTTCGCTGGGGCGCGGTGCGCGAACCCACCGGGCTGCCATCCGGGTACCGCGAACTGCCACTTCGGAATGGCTCTGACGGAATGACAGCGCCCGCGGCCGATCACGCCGCGGCGCCGCGCGGGCACGACGCCGGCCGGGATTCACAACCCTCGGAGAGAAAGCCGGTTGAGCGTGGGGTGACGGTGCGCCGTCTGACTCGGGGGTGTGGCACGACCTCTGCCCATACACATACCGGCCGGCCACAAGAAGCGACCGGCGGGCAGGCCCTGCGACCGACGCCCGGGGGCTGCCGCGGATTCTCAGGCGCGGTGGAGGACGGACCATGAAAGCGCTGGCTCCGGCCCCCGGGGCACGTTGGCTCCGGAACGAGGTGGACCGTCTCTTTGATCGGATCTGGGACGGGGAGGAACCCACCAGCATGGGGGAGTGGACCCCCAAGGTGGACGTGGCCGAGTCGCCCGAGGGACTGACCGCGAAGCTCGATGTCCCGGGGATCGAGCCCAAGGACATCCAGGTCATGCTGGAGCATGACGTTCTCACCATCAAGGGCGAGAAGAAGGAGGAGATCGAGCAGAAGAACGAGCGGATGCTGCGTGTCGAACGGAGCTACGGTGCGTTCACGCGCAGCCTCAAGCTGCCGGTGGCCGTGGACCCGGCGAAGGTGACCGCCACGTTCAGGAATGGCGTGCTCACGATCGTCATGGCCAAGGCAGCCGACGCCAAGGGGACCACGATCCCGATCAAGGTCATCTGAGACGTCGGTCCGGCGTTCGAGCCGGTCGACTCCCGAACCAGGGCCGTCCCGCAGGGCTGCGGGGCGGCCTTGGCCGTCAGGAGCGGGCGTCCGGGGCTGCCCGCCCGGCTGCGCGAGCGGAACCGGGGGTGCAGCTCCGTCCCGACGCGCTCAGGCCTCGCGTTCCTGGATGGTGAACACCAGCGCCGCGAGGACGCCCCCCACCGCTGGACCGACCAGATAAAGCCACAGGTGCGCGAAGGTGCCGTCGCCGAGCAACGCGTTCACGACGATCGGCCCCACGCCGACCGCGGGGTTGAACGCCCCTCCCGAGATCGGTCCGCCGGCGAACGCGCCGGCCAGCACGGTGAAGCCGATGGCGAGGCCGTAGTACGAGTTCCCCTGCGTCTTCGATGACGTCGCCACGTTGAGCACCACGAGCGCCAGGGCGAAGGTGAAGAGCAATTCGACCAGCAGTGCGGCCAGCGGCGAGGCCGATGCCGCGGGGGCCGGCGCGAACGTCTGGCCGGTGATCGAGCGCGTCACCAGCGCCGCCGCCAGCGCGCCGGCGAACTGGGCGAGCATGTAGGGAACGACCTCCTTCGCGGCCAGCTTGCCGCGCAGGGCGACGGCGAGCGTCACGGCGGGATTGTAGTGGGCTCCCGAGACGTGACCACCCATGTACACCATCACCATGAGCGCGGTGCCGATCGCCAGCGGCGCGAAGGGAGTGCCGCTCAGCACGGTGAGGCCGATCGTGAGCACGAGGAAGAACGTGCCGATGAACTCCGTCAGGACTTTGCGCATCCGGTTCTCCTGGTAGAGGTGCACGGAGACGACCCGATCCCCTCCGGTCGCCTGCGCGGCGTTCCCATCTTGGGGAGGCGGCACACTAGCAGTCGCCACCAATCCGTGTATATTCCCGCGCTCATGACCCTCGCGGCAGGCACCCGGCTCGGCCATTACGAGATCGTCGCCCCGCTCGGCGCGGGCGGCATGGGCGAGGTGTACCGCGCCCGCGACCCGCGGCTGGGGCGAGAAGTGGCGATCAAAGTGCTTCCCCAGCATCTCTCCTCGAGCCCGGAGCTTCGCGCCCGCTTCGAACGCGAGGCGCGCACCGTCTCCTCGCTCAATCACCCGCACATCTGCACGCTGCACGACATCGGGCGCGAGGGCGACACCGACTTCCTGGTGCTGGAGCTGGTCGAGGGGGAGACCCTCGCCGACCGGCTGGCGAAGGGACCGCTGCCGGCTGCGGACGTGCTGCGCATCGGCATCGAGGTCGCGGACGGCCTCGACAAGGCGCATCGCGCGGGGATCGTGCATCGCGATCTCAAGCCCGGCAACATCATGCTCGCGAAGTCGGGCGCAAAGCTCATGGACTTCGGCCTCGCCCGCGCCGCCGCCCTCTCCAACGCCACGAGTTCGCTCTCCCAGTCGCCCACCATGACCCGCCCGCTCACCGCCGAGGGCTCGATCGTCGGCACCTTCCAGTACATGGCCCCCGAGCAGCTCGACGGCGGCGAAGCCGACGCGCGCGCCGACATATGGGCGCTGGGTGCGGTCCTCTACGAGATGTCGACCGGCCGAAAGGCTTTCACGGGCCACAGCCAGGCGAGCCTGATCGCATCGATCCTCAAGGACGAGCCGCCACCGATCTCCCAGGTGCAGCCGCTCTCGCCCCCGGCCCTTGATCGACTGATCCACGCCTGTCTCGCCAAGGACCCCGATCAGCGCATCCAGACCGCGCACGACGTGAAGCTCCACCTGCAGTGGATCGTCGAAGGCGGCTCTCAGGCCGGCATCCCCGCGCCGGTCGCCGCGCGGCGTCGGCAGCGCGAGTCGCTGGCCTGGTGGGTGGCGGGGCTGGCGCTCATCGTCGCTGCCGGCCTGGGCGCGTGGCTGCTGCTGCACCGCCCGGCAGCTCCGCGCGTGCTGCGATTCGTGGTCGACGCTCCCGTCGGCGCATCGCGCCTCGACTGGCCGCGGCTCTCACCCGATGGGCGCCTGCTGGCCTTCCTCTCGACCGATTCGAGCGGCACCGCGCGGATCTGGGTGAGACCGCTGGACGCCCTGGAGGCACACGCGCTGCCCGGCACCGACGGCGCGGGACGCCCCTTCTGGTC
>JBGPXY010000213.1:0-3749 GCA_041492985.1 Candidatus Eiseniibacteriota bacterium | reverse complement strand
GCCGACGGTGCAGAAGTTCTCGACCGTCACGCCGCGGCCGACGATGGTGCCACGACCGATGGAGACGTTCTCGCGCACCGTGCACAGGTCGGCCATCAGCACCTTGGCGTCGATCGCCGCGCCCCGGTAGAGCACGGCGCCGGTGCCGACGATGCACAGGTCGCCGATCGTGAGCGGTGTCAGATCCTGCTCTTTCGTGGTCGCCGAGTTGGCCGCGCGCATGGGCAGCTTGCCGAGTGTGGCGTGATCGTCGATGCGGACGTCGTTGCCGATGACGGTGTCGGCGTGGATGACGACCTGGTGGCCGATGCGGCAGCCCGTACCGGTGCGCACGAGGGGGCCGAGCACGCAGCCCTCTCCCATGGTCGTGCCGGCGCCGAGGACCGCGCTGGGATGGACGCTGCCGCTCACGACACCCCCGCCGGCTGAGTGGCCACCGCAACCGGCGTGCCCCCGGCCTCGAGCGACTGCTGGGCCGCGGCGAGCACGCGCACCACGCGAAGGCCATCGGCGCCGTCGGTGAGGGGTGCCTTGTGCTCCCGCACGCACTCGACGAAGTGCTGGCATTCGAGCCGCAGTGGTTCCTGCAGCGAGATCTTCGGGATCACGATGTCACCGCTGCGCACCGAGAGCGCGTCGCCGTAGGAGACGATCTGGCCGGCCCGATCGATGCCCTTGTCGTAGATGCGGAGCTTCTCGCTGGCCTCCATGTCGTCGAACACGACCATCTTCTGGCTGCCGACCACGGTGAACTTGCGCAGCTTGTGCGGGTCGAGCCAGGACACGTGCACGTGGGCCATCTTCCCGCCCGGGAAACGCAGGTGGAGGAACACCACGTCCTCGACCGTGCCCTGCAGGAAGGCCGAGCCACGCGCGGCCACGTCGATGGGTTCCATCTCGAGCAGGTGGAGGATGACCGAGAGATCGTGAGGGGCGAAGCTCCACAGGGCGTTCTCGTCGCGCCGCACCTTGCCGAGGTTGACGCGCTGCGAGTAGATGTAGAACACCTCTCCCAGCTCGCCCTTGCGCACCATCTCCTTGAGGTACCGCACACCGGGGTGATGGAGCAGCAGGTGACCGACCATGAGGATGCGATCGCGGTCGCGTGAGAGCTTGACGAGCTCCTCGGCATGGTCCACGCGCAGGGCCATCGGCTTCTCGACGTAGACGTCCTTGCCCGCCTCGAGCAGCGCCTTGGCGATCGGGTAGTGTTCGATCGCGGTCGCCGCCACCACCACGCCGCGCACGTCCGGGGCCGAGGCGATGTCTTCCAAGCGCCCCGTGGTCCGCACGCCGGGATACTGGGCGGCCGTCTTGGCGAGTCGCGTGGGATCGGTGTCGCAGAGCGCCACCAGTTTGGCCCCGGGGAGCGCCGAGAAGTTCCGGACCAGGTTCGCGCCCCAGTCGCCTGTGCCCACCACCGCGATGCCGACCGTGTCCGCCACCTGCCTGCCTCCTCCGTGAATGCTGATCCCGAGCGCACGTGGTGCGTTTGGGGCCGCGCAGTCTAGCAGCGTGTTCCGCGGATGGTCAACGCGTTCGGCCTACGCCGCCGCTTTCCGCTCGGCGTTGCCGACCTGATTGCGTCCGCGTTGCTTGGCCAGATACAGCGAGCGGTCGGCGGTCTCGATGAGCGCGCTGGTGGTCTGGCCGTCGGCGGGGAACGCCGAGACGCCGAGACTGACGGTGATCTCTCCCCGCTGGGCGAGCGGGAACGTGTGCTCCTCGACGGCGACGCGGAGCCGCTCGGCGGCGGACAGCGCCCCCGTCATGTCGGTCTGCGGCAGGATGACGGTGAACTCGTCGCCACCGTACTTCGCCACCAGGTCCCAGGAACGCACGTTGGTCGCGAACAGCCCGGCCATCTCCCGCAGCAGGAAGCTGCCGCGCAGATGGCCGTGACGGTCGTTGTAGGTCTTGAGGTTGTCGACATCGATCATCAGCAGCGCCAGGTGCTGGTGGTACCGGCCGGCGCGCTTGATCTCGCGCCGCAGCGCGCTCTTCAGGAACCGGTAGTTGTAGACCTGGGTGAGATCGTCGGTGACCGCGAGCTTCTCGACGTTCTGGGCCAGGCGGAGGTTCTCGAGCGCCATCGCCGCCCACGCCGCGAGCAACGTGAGCAGGCGGACGTCCTCGGGATCGAAGGGGGCCGAGTCGCGATGGCGGAACACCGCGAGGTAACACGGGGACTGATCGCGGAGGCGCAGCGGCACGAACAGCGCCGGGCCCGCATCCACGTCCGGACAACGATCGTCGGGTCCGACGCGCCCGCCTTGGGAGATGTCCGCGAGCAGGACCGGTTTGCCATGGAGCAGCATGGGGCGCGCGCCGTCGGCGCTCGGCCGGGCGAGGGTGGTGACCTCGGGATCGGCGAGCCCTTTGCGGAGCGTGAAGCGCTCGGCCTGCCTTCCCGGGGTGACGACCGCGACCGCACCGTCGCTCTCGGTGAGCACCAGGGCGCAACGCAGGACGGTTCCGAGCAGCTCGGGGCGCGAGCGCGCCGCCGTGCGGCCCGAGAGATCCAGCAGCGATTCGAGGATCTTCTCGCGCGAGAGCATGGGAAAGCGTCCTGGTCGGTGACGGACTGATCCGCCACAGAGCACGCAACGCCTATGCCAAGGTCTTGTGGTGGGTTACGGGCGCGGGGGCGGGCCGAGGAGGCGGCGGACAAGAACCAGCGAGCGGACGCCGAAAAGCAGCAGCCCACCGACCAGGAGGAACCACGCGAGCGATCGCTGCCACGCGGTCAACGGCAAGCTGGCGCCGGAGTTGACGACCACGAACAGGCCGTAGCCCAGGGCTGCCGTGAGCGCCAGTGCCAGGGCCAGTTGGACGCCCGTCCAGACTCTCCACTCCGACGACCGACCTTCCTCCTGAATGGGGACCTTCACCCCAACTTGCCGCCTCGGCCCGGCATATTGCATGGCGCTTTCGCCCGGGGGTGCCACTTTCTGGCCGGTTTCAGACGACCGCCGGGTGACCCACAGCCGGGTCGCGCCGAGCATGAACCGGTGGCTCGAGACCACCGTGAAGCCCGCGCTCGCGAGCGCACGCTCGAACTCGGGTCCGGCGCCGAACTCGAAGATGGACTTGCTGAGATACGCGTAGGCCGAGGGATCGGCGGAGAGCCGGCCGGCCAGCGGGATCACGCGTCGCACGTAGAATCCGTGGAACGGCGCGAAGGGGCCCGGCGCCGGCGCTGCCGCTTCGAGCACCGCCAGGGTGCCGCCCGGCCGAAGTACGCGCGCCAGCTCATTGAGTGCATCGGCGAGCGGCCGCAGGTTGCGGATGCCGAAGGCGATCGTCACGGCGTCCACCGATCGATCCGCCAGCGGCAGGTGGAACGCGTCCGCGCACACGAGCCGTGGGGCCCAGCCGGTCCGCCCCTGCTGGTCGGCCGCCAGCTCCAGCATGCGCAGGCTGACATCGGCGCCGATCACCAGGCGGCCGGGACGGCGCAGGCCCGGAAGCGAGACGCCGCTCCCCGTGCACAGGTCGAGCACCGCGTGCGCCTCTTCCGGTACGCCCCGCCACATCGCCACACGCCACGCCCGGTCCTGCCCGAGCGACATGATGCGGTTGAGGAGGTCGTAGCGCCCCGAGACGTCGTCGAACATCCCCCCCAGCTCGCGGACGGCGTGGGGCTGGAAGCGCTCGGGGTCAGTCTGCGAAGGCGCAGGGCTCACGGGCGGAATATACTCGGCTCGGGATGTATCGCGGCAAACTTGCCCCCGACCAAGGAGAGTGTC
>JBGPXY010000043.1:0-16068 GCA_041492985.1 Candidatus Eiseniibacteriota bacterium | reverse complement strand
GTTCTGCTTGACCGTGTTGTCGGAGCGGAACAGCATGCCGAGGAGCGGAATGTCCTTGAGCAGCGGCACGCCCCGGCGCACGTGAGAATCATTGGTGCGGATCAGCCCGCCGATCACCGCGGTCTGGCCGTCGTCCACCATCACCCGCGTGTCGGCTTCCGAGGTGTTGATGATGACGCCACCCTGCACCGTGCTCTGGGTCGAGAGATCGCTCACCTCGGGATGCAGATCCATGACGATCTTCTTGTCCTGCGTCAGGTGAGGCGTGACCTTGAGCTGGATGCCGATGGTCTGCAGCTGAGAGACCGGGTTCCCGGCCACGTCCTGCACGATGAGCGGGATCTTCTGGCCGACCAGGATCTTCGCCTCGCGGTTGTCGACGGTCGTCACCCGCGGGTTGGAGATGATGTTGGCCTTGCGATTCTCCTCCAGCGTCTGCAGCTGGGCTTCGATGGACGCCCAGTCCTTGAAGATGCCGAAGGTCAGCTTGTTCGCGGCGTCGCTGATGGACGTGTTGTGCTCGGCCGCGGCCACCAGCGATCCGTCGCTGTTGTGGACCGGACCACCGCCCGGAAGGACCTTGTTGCCGGGATTGGCGGGATCGTCCACGCCGCTCCAGAACTCGGGCTTCGCCGGAGCGACGTTCCATTCGATGCCCATGTCGCGCAGCGCCGAGGCATCGACGTCCACCAGCTTGGCCGTGATCTCGATCTGCGGCGTCGTCGAGTCGAGCGACTGCGCCATCTTCGTGAGCGACTCGAGGTTGGTCGACAGATCGTTGACGATCAGCGAGTTGGTGCGCTTGTCCACCTGGATCAGACCGCGTTTGCTGAGCGAGGACGACAGCGACGCGGCGAGCTCGGTGGCGTTGGCGTAGTTGAGCTTGATGATCCGGGTGTCGAGGGGGACCAGCTCGGACTGCTTGGCCCGTGCCGCCTCCCGATCCACGGATTCGGCATTCAGCTTGGAGGACTCATCCACGCGCAGGATGCCGCCCTCCTCGACATAGTCGAGGCCATTGGTCCGCAACAGCGTGCGCAACGCCTCCTGCCAGCCGACGTTGCGGAGGTCCGCCTTGACCGTCGCCTTGACGTCCCTGCCGACCACGATGTTGCGGCCGCTGAACTCCGCGATCGCCTTGATGACGGTGCGGATGTCCGCACCCTCGACGTCCATGGTGAAAGTACCCGCGCCGGTCCGGACCATGCCCACCTGCTTCATGGCCGTGGACTCCTGCGCGGCCGCCGGGTGCGCGAGCAGCACCGCCAGGCACACGCCGGTCGCCAGAATGAGGCCGATGGAGGCCTTACCGATTCGCATTCGTCTTGTCTCCCTTCCGCGTCAGAGGAATCGAAACCGACTGAGACTGCCCGTCCAGGGTGAGGGTCACGACCATCGCGTCGCGCTTGAGCGCTTCGACGAAGCCGTTCATCACCTTGTCACCGCGCCGCAGGATGTGGCTGTCCCCGCGAGCGTCTTCCACCAGAGCGAACTGATCGGCGTCGCCCCACACGATACCGACCACCTTGATGCCACCGATATCGGGCGGCCCGTCGCCACCCACATCGGCACCCACGTACTCTCCGTTGAGCAACGACTGGAAGGGATCCCGCCGGCCGAGCGCGTTGTACTGATAGGTCAACTGCTCGTCCAGGTGGGCGGAGGACTGTACGATCGCACTCGGCGCCATCGCCCCGGAGGGCTTGACGCCGCTGTTCACGCCGCTGCCGGGCAGAGGACCTACCGCTGCGGTCCCCGGTCGGACGGCCGGAGCGACGGCCACGTTCTTGGTGACCGCGCCGGTCGGCGCCGACTTCGAAACCGATGCCGGCTTCGACGTCGCGGGGGTGTTCGCGGACGTCGAGGGAGCCGGCTTGTTCGTCGCCGTCGGTGAGACCTTGGCGGTCGCGGCCGGCTTGGTCGCGGATGCCTGAGCGTCGGCGGTCGCCGGGTCCAGCCACTCCCCGGCGGTCCGGAGCATCACGCACGCCACGCCGCCCAGCAGCACGCCGGTGGCGATCAGCCCGACGAGCGAGCGCGCGTCGCGCGCCCGCGGATCGTTCGAGTGCTTACGACTGCTTGCGCGCATCGGTGGCTCCTTCCTTCTTCGGCGCTTCGGGGGTCGTCGCCGGCGGGGGTGCGGTCGCATTGGTATTGAGGCTGTACGCGGACGCGGTGAAGGACGCCGAGGTCGAGGCGAGCCCGTCACCCTTGGAGTTGGTGGTGAGCCGGACGTTGGAGACCGTCACGATCCGGCGCATGTTCGCCAGCTCGGCGAGGAACGAGCCGACCTGGTGATAGCCACCGAAGACGGTGATGTCCAACGGCAGCGCGGTGTAGTAGTTCTCCGCCTTCGTCGCTCCGTGCTTGAACAGCACGAACGACACGCCGGTCTGCTGTCCGGCGAGACTGATCTTGCGCAGCAATACCGCGAGCTGCCGGTCGGTCGGGAGCAGCTCCGCCGCCGCGGTCCAGCGGTCGTGCAGCAGCTCGTATTCCGCTTCGAAGCGGGGCAGGTCGGCGACCGCGGCGCGGGCCCGTGCCAAGTCCGTCGACTTCTTCTCGTAGTCGGCCTTCAGCGCGTCGAGGTGTTCGCGCTGATTCGGATAGCTGAACGGCAGGAAATGGGTGAAGAAGAAGACGCCCAACACCCCCGCCGCCAGCAACACGCTGAGGACGATCTTCATCAGGGTCTGATTCTTGAGATCCAGGCTCGCCATGGCGCCCTCCCTAGTTGGCCGGCTCGTCCGGCGTCACCTGGCAGGTGATGCGGAACTTCACCACATCGCGATCGATGATCTGGCCGGTCTCGGCCACGCCCAGCTCGACGTTCGCGAACATCGGCGAACGCTCGAGACGGGACATGAAGTCCGAGACGACCAGGTTGGAATAGGTGACCCCCTCCAGATTGAGCTGAGTCCCGGCATCCTGCTGGGCCATCGTCATCCAGAGGTGGTCAGGGACACACCGCGCCAGCTCATCCATGACTCGGACACTTTGTGTGCGCCCCTTTTCGAGCTTGTTGATGATGCCGAGACGCAGATCCAGCTCGGCCCGCTCCTGGGCCAGCCGGTTCACACGCTCGATCTGCGGGGCGAGGGCGCGCGACTGCGCGTCCACGTCCGCGATGGAGTGTTCCAACGACGTCGCGCGCGAGTGCTGTGACAGCGCCGTGCCGGTGATGACCAGGATCGAGGCGACCAAGACCGCCACCGGGATGACCAGCTCCCCGGCGTTGAACTGGATCGCGGCCTTGCGCTGGGCCTTTTCCTCCCGCGGGAGGAGATTGATGCGGATCATTTCTTGTCTCCCAGGCGCCGCAAGGCGAGGCCGAGGCCCACCGTCAGGAAGGGCGCCACCTTCATGACGTCCTGACCGGCGAACAGCGCCGGGTCATAGGTCACACGGGCCAGCGGGTTGGCGATCTCGGCAGGGACGCCGAAACGACGGTTGAGGAACTCGGGCAGCCCGGGCGTGAGCGAGGCGCCGCCACACAGCATGATGCGGGTCACCGCGCCCGCCTCTCCGGCGGTGCGCAGGTAGGCTTGTGCCCGTTCGAGCGCGGTCGCGAGCCCCTCGCAGGCCTGCTCGATGACCGGGGCGATCTCCAGCGCGGCTCCCGATTCGCCGCGGACCGCCGCGGCGGCTTCGGTCTGGCTCAGGTTGAACTTGCGCTGGGCCGCCTCGATGAAGCTGTGTCCGCCGACCTGGAGGTCCTTGGTGAAGTAGGGCACGCCGCCCTGGATGATGTTGATGTTGGTGATCTCGGCCCCGATGTTGAGGATCGCGATGACTTCCTCGGGCGAGAAGTCCATGTTGGCCTCGAGCGCGTTCTGCGCCGCGAACGAGTCCACATCGACGATCAGGGGCTGGAGGCCCGCTTCCCGGATGAGGTCGCCGAACGAGACGACCATGTCCTTCTTGGCCGCGACCAGCAGCACCTGCATCTGCTTGGGGTCGTTCGGCGCGGGACCGAGGATCTCGAAGTCGAGCGAGACGTCGTTGATGTCGTAGGGGACGTGCTGCTCCGCCTCCCAGTAGACCGCCTGCTGAGCGTCTTCGTTCGAGAGCCGGTTCATGGTGATCTTCTTGACGATCACCGCCCGTCCGCTCACCGCCGCGACCACGTTGCGGGTCTTGATGCCGCGCGACAGGAGCAGGTTGGCGATCGCATCGATGACCAGCTGGCGATCCATGACCTCGCCGTCGACGATGGCTTCCGCCAGGGGAGCCGAGATCCCCCAGTTCACCAGGCGGTAGGTGCGGTTGGGCTGGGATTCGAGTTCGACCACCTTGACCGCATGGCTCCCGATGTCCAGGCCCACGAGCGACTGCTTCTTCCCGAAGAGCATTCGTTCACTCCCTGTAGGCGTTTGGCTGCCACCGATGCGCCGAGTCGCTCCGCGGAGCTTCCGAGACCTCCGCGACGGGACCGACGTCCGTGGGTGGACTGGTCCACCGGCGTTTCACCTCGTGTTTTCGGAACTTCCACACTCGGGCTTGAGGGGTACTTTTCGCATCGGCCCGACGCGACGCCTTGCACTCGCTGGAGCGGTCAAACCCATGTGCCGCTGGTGGGTGCGGCGACGCTCAATGGTTGCGCTCGAACAGGACCACCGGCGTGGTCACGCGGTTCCGCGCCAGCTCTGCGCGGCCTGTCCGCTGCGCCCGCCGGATCCGGCGCATCTCGCGCTCGGCCATCTCGCGCAGGTAGCGGTTGTCGGAGTTCTGAGCCACGTCGCGCCACAGTGCCCACGCCACCGCCAGGTCACCGGCATTCTGGCGGACGTAGGCCGCGAACCGGCGCGAGGAGGTTGGGCCGTCGGGCAATCGGGCCGCCCGCTCGAAATACTCGCCGGCGTGGCGTAGCTCCCGCCCCCCCGGGCGCACGTAGTAGAGGAAGCCCAGCTCGAAGGCGAGCCGGCCGCTGGTCGGGTTGGCTTCGATGCCCTTCAGCATGAGGGCCTCGGCATGGCCGAATTCGTTCCCCTCCTGCGCGAGCGCGAAGCTCCCGAACACATAGGCCGGGATGAAGTGGGGCGAGAGCGAGGTCAAGATGTCGAACACATGGTAGAGGTTGGCGAAGCGCATGTCGGTTCGCGAATGCTCCCCGTAGTACTGGACCGCCCGCAGCCAGGCGAGATCGGCGACCGTCTCGGCGTGGCCGAGTGTGGCGGGCTCCAGGCGTTGGCCGGACGGGTAGTACGAGAGCTCTTCGAGGGGATGGGGACGAGGCAGTCTCCGGGACGCGATTGCTGCGAGTTGATCGGCGCCGACCCCCAGAAGGGCGGCAAGCCCAAGCGCCACGAGCATCCGCCCGGCCTGCGGAGACAGGCGGGCGGCGGTCATTTGAAGTCCCGCGACTCGAATGCCGCCGCCGCCAGGCCGAGTACGCAGCCGCTGTAGACCACCGCGTAGACGGTCGCCAGCCCGAGGTGGAAGAGCGTCGTCACCTCACCGTGGGCGGCAAGCGCTCGCATGTTGAAGATCGGCAGGTTGGGGACCACGTCGGCGACCACCGCCAGCGTGGAGCCCAGCGCCGCCGGGAAATGGTGCGCGAACTCACGCAGGTCCCAGCTCCACTGACCCACGCAGTAGAAACCCAGCGTGTAGAGCGCGGACAGCACCGGTGTCGAGAGGGCCGAGAACAGCACCGCTAGGGCGGTGACCACGGTCAACTCGAGACCCGCCAGATAGGCCGCCTCGAGTACGGCCGGGCCATGGCTGGCCAGGCCGCGCGCCACCAGTAGCAGCCACAACGCCAGCCCCAACACGCCGGCCACCACCCACAGGGCTCCCGAGAGTCCCAGCCATTTGCCGACCAGGTAGGCAGGCCGGCTGATCGGGCGAGAGAGCAGATTGAAGATGGTGCGACGCTCGATCTCCTTGGCGACCAGACTGGTGCCAACGAGCAGCACGATCAGCAGACCGAAGAACGAGATCCCCGTGAGGCCAAGGTCGATGGTGAGTCGCTGGCCTTCGCCGAGTGCCAACGGGCTGAGCGGCTGGGTGGCGAGGATCAGCAGCACGCCGGCGATCACCACCCCGGCCAGCACCCGGTCGCGGGTGGCCTCGCGGAAGGTATTGCGCGCGATCAGGGCGACGGTCATGCGCTCTTCCGTTCCTGGTGCGACGGCTCGGCGACCGTGCCGCCTGCGGTGGCGAGGAACAGCTCCTCGAGGGTCGCGCGCTGCGGCGTGACCGCCCGGATCTGGGCACCATGACGCAGCAGCCAAGCGAGCGTCTCATCCAGGCGCGTATCGTCGTCGAGCAGGAAGTCTGTCTCGTTCGGGTGATCGTGCCGCCGCACGACGTCGCGCAGCTCCGGCACGATCTCGAGCGGCCGCACACCGGTGCAACGAATCTCCACCTGCTGCCGGCTGCCCCGCACGAGGTCACCCACGGTGGCCACGCGCGAGAGCCGCCCATTTAGGATGATAGCGACCCGATCGCAGAGCACCTCGACATCGGGAAGGATGTGCGAGGAGAACAGCACCGTGGTGCCCCGCTCGCGCTGCTCGAGGATCAAGTCGCGCACGTCCCGCCGGCCGAACGGGTCGAGCCCGCTCATCGGCTCGTCCAGGATCAACAGGTCGGGCTCGTGCAGGAGTGCCGCTGCCAACCCGAGGCGCTGAAGCATGCCCTTCGAGTACTTGCGCAGGATCAGCCCGGGACGTTCGCCAAGCCCCACGCGGCCGAGCCAGCGTTGAGCGCGCCCGTGCGCGTCGTGCGCACCGAGGCCCGAGAGTTGGCCCGCCATCTCGAGGTACTCGAGGGCGTTCAGGTACTCGTAAAAATACGGTTGCTCGGGCAGGAATCCGAGACGACGGCGACTCGCCACTTGGGTGATGGACTCGCCCAGCAGCCACGCTTCGCCCCGTGTGGGTTTGAGCAGGCCGGTGAGCAGCTTGAGGGTGGTGGTCTTGCCCGCCCCGTTCGGTCCCAGGTAGCCCATGACCTCGCCTCGAACCACCTCGAGGTCCAGCGCTTCAAGGCCGGTCACGACCTTGCCGGTCCAGGGATGGCGATAGGACTTGGCGAGGCCGACCGTCCTCACCGCGGGGGTACTCACCTCGGTCGCGGCGCTCTGGCCAGAGACTGACCGACCCGTGGGTCGGGGGATCGAAGATTGCACGTTGCTCCTCCCAGGCGCGATCGGTTCGGAATCCCCAGGGCCTTGTCCGCCAATGACCTGGGCGGCTGCGTGAATCTCCGACCGTCACCTCCGGGCGGCAGAGTGCAACCGGTGTGCCGCACGGCGGGCTGGCCCCGCAATGAAAGGCGGGCGGGCGCCACATGGCGCCCGCCCGCCTTCCTCCCGAAGGAGGGATGCTAGTTGCGCAGGATCAGGGTGAGATCCGCGGTCTTGGCCCGACCGACGATCTGGTACTTGGCGCTCACCGAATCACCGTAGGCCACACAACCGGCCCTGGTCGTCCCGCTCACCATCGGCGCGCCCCAAGTGCCCTGGTCGCGCCAGCTATTGCTGGAGCCGGTCGATTGGTCGTAGGGGTTCTTGAACGTGCTGCCCGCCGGCATCCCCGCGAGCACCGCGGCGACGTCCGAGGCATCGGCGGCATAGTCCCCGTCGTAGCGTGTGGCGTAGTCCTCGGCCGCGAGCTGGAAGGTGTGCATGTTGCTCTTGACGCTCGCTTCGTGGGCGCGGTCCCGCATCGCGATCGAGTTGACGATCCCGGCGGCCACGAGGATGCCCAGGACGACGACGACGATCATGAGCTCGATCAGCGTGAATCCCGGCGACGACCGCATGCCCTCGTCCTCCATGTCTTGGGTGTCCGTGGCTGGTCGACCGTCTCGAGCAGCGTCGCTGTGCACGTCGAAATGGGTTATCGGCACTGCGCGGACGGACTTGAGGCGGGGCGGGGGCGGGAGACCCGGCGACGGGATCGGGCTCCATCCCATCTCTATCCGCCGGTCAGCACCAGCGTGAGGTCGCCCGAGATGCCGTGTCCCATGACCTGGTACTTCATGTTCGAGGAATCCGCGTAGGCGGCGATGCCTAGTTTCACGGAGCCGGTAGTGGGCGCCGTCGCATCGTAGGTCGGCTGGTCGACCCATGCGTTGCCGGACCCCAATGAGTGGTCGAAGGGGTTCTTGAAGGTCGTGAGGGCGCCCGGGATGAGGCCGATGACCTCAGCCGCCGTGCTCGCATATGCGCCGTCATTTTGGATGCCGTAATCCTCGGCGGTGAGCTGGATGGTGTGCATGTTGGACTTGACGCTCCCCTCCTTCGCGCGGTTCTGCATGGCGATGAGGTTGGGGATGGCGATCGCGGCCAGGATGCCGATGATCACGATCACGATCATCAGCTCGATCAGCGTGAAGCCGCCTGTCCTGATCCTGGACATCGATTCCTCCTTGGAACAAGAGCCGCCGAGCCCGCTGACAGCTTGCAATCACCGTGCCGACCTCGCGCGCTCCCGATACGCATCCCGCGCGGGGAAAACGAAACGAGGGTGGGAGTGATCCCACCCTCGTTCGTGATCGCTACCGATGACTACTGGCCGCTCGAGAGAATCAGTGCCATGTTGGGGACCTTGCCGTTGCCTCTCACCTGGTACTTCAGGAAGGCCGAGTCGCCGTAGGCGGTGATACCACGCACGGTCGAGGTGGTCAGCAGGGGAACCGCCCAGGCCACGTCTAGCCACGCGCCGCCGGAACCGATGCTCTTGTCGAACGGGTTCTTGTAGTTGGAACCCGCCGGGGAGCCCGGAAGAAGCGCCGCGACTTCCGCTGCCGTGTTGGCATACGCGCCGTCGTTCTGCACGCCGTAATCTTCGGCGGACAGCTGCAGCGTGTGCATGTTCGCCTTCGTGCTACCTTCCTTGGCGCGGTCCTGCATGGCGATGAAGTTCGGGATCGCAATCGCCGCCAGGATGCCGATGATCACAACGACGATCATCAGCTCGATCAGGGTGAAGCCCTTCTGGGACTTGAGCATGACGTTTGTTCCTCCTCCGATTCGATCCGGGGCCGCTGGTTTGTGCTGACCCTCATTGGGATGACTTGAGCAACCGACATGCCACCGGGGACAGCTCCCGAACCCCGGTCCCCATCCGTTGCGGGTCATGGACTTACTCGTTCCACCTTGCGCCTCTCGATACGACCGACTTTGCGACCGACCGGGCATTCTTGATCCGCCCGGGTCCTGGAGCAGGCGATTTGCGTCATCCCACCCCGGTTCGTGCGGACCGCAATCACGCGGCGTGTACGTCGCTGACTTCTTCCCCATCGATGTCGTCCGGACGCTCGCCCTTGTCCATCCCGTAGCTCAGCAGCTTGCGATACAGCGTCGAGGCATTGATCCCGAGGATCTCGCTCGCCCGCTTCTTCTGCCACCGGGTGTGATTGAGCACCTTGAGGATGTACTCCTTCTCCAACTCCTCCAGGGTCAGGGTGGGCGTATCGATCACCAACGTCCCCCGCTGGCTGTGCCCGAAGCGGATCTTCTCGGGCAGGTCCTCCGGGGCGATGACGCCGCTCTCGTCCAGGATCATCGAGCGCTCCATGACGTTCTCGAGCTCCCGGACGTTTCCCGGCCAGTCGTAGCGCATGAGCAGCTCCATGGCCTCCTTGTTGACCACCTTGGGGCTGTGGGTCTGCGCGTTCCGCTTGAGGAAGTGATCCACGAGGATGGGGATGTCGTCGCGACGCTGCCGCAGTGACGGCAGACGGATCGGGATGACGTTCAGGCGGTAGAAGAGGTCGGCGCGGAAGCGACCCGCCGCGACCTCCTTCTCGAGGTCGGCATTGGTGGCCGCCACCAGCCGACAGTCGATCTTGACCGGCTGTGTGCCCCCGACCGGGATGATCTCCCGCTCCTGGAGCGCGCGCAGCAGCTTGACCTGCGTGGCGATGGGCATATCACCCACTTCGTCGAGGAAGAACGTCCCGCCCTCGGCCACCTGGAACAGTCCGGCCGAGTCGCGCACCGCTCCCGTGAACGAGCCCTTCACGTGGCCGAACAGGTTGCTCTCGAGCAGGTCCCGGGGGATGGCACCGCAGTTGATGCTGACGAAGGGTCCTTGCGCCTTGCCGCTCCGATAATGGATCTCGCGGGCGATCAGCTCCTTGCCGGTGCCGCTCTCGCCCTGGATCAGGATGGTCGCCTCGCTGTTCGCGACCTTGTCCACCATCTTGAACACCTTCACCATCTCGTCTGACGAACCGATGATGGTCTTCTCTTCATGGCCCTTCTTCAGCTCGCGCTTGAGGAACACGTTCTCGCTGCGCACCTTCCGCATCTCGAGCGCGTTGCGGACCACCAGCTTGATCTCGTCGTTCTTGGCGTTCTTGATCAGGTACTGAAAGGCCCCCTGATTCACCGAGTCGATCGCCGATTGCTGCGACGCATAGGCGGTCATGATGACGACCGGCAACGAGGGGTCGTGCTTCTTGATCTGCTGGAGCAGCTGGATGCCGTCCATCCCCGGCATCTTGATGTCGGTGATGACGACATCGTAGGGCTCGGCCTTGACCTTCTCGAGGGCGTCCTTGCCGTTGTTCACGGCGGTGACGTGGTACCCCTCCTTGCGAAGCACGATGCTCAGGAACTGCGTCATGCTCTGTTCGTCGTCCACCACCAGGATCTTGTCCGCGGGCATCGTATTCACCTCGCTCAGGATGATCGGGCAACCGGTCAGGCCGCCTGTGCCACGGGTGCCGGGACCGCGGGCAGGGTTACGCGTGCGGTCGTGCCACGACCCGGCGCGCTCTCGAACATGAGCGTGCCGCCGTGTCGTTCCACGATCCGCTGCGCGATCGCCAGACCCAGACCGGTGCCTCCCCTTTTCGTCGTAAAGAACGGTTGGCCGACCCGCGGCAGGTCCTCCGCCGCGATCCCGGGACCGTTGTCGATGAATTCCACGACCACCTGTTCGCCGTCGCCTTCACGCGTCCGCACGATCAGGGTTCCGCCCTCGCCCATCGCCTCGAGGGCGTTGGTGGCGAGGTTCAACCACACCTGACGAAGCTGCTCGTGATCGCCCTGCAGTGAGGCGCCCTCGCAGCCGGGCTGCCAGCGCACCGATACCCCGGGCTTGCAGCGCGGATCCCGCGTGACGAGGTCGCACAGCTCCGTCAGCTTGTCATCGAGGATCAGCGTCTCGAGCACCAGGTCACGCTCGCGCGCGTAGGTGAGGAGATCGGTCACGAACCGGTTGAGCCGCGCGGACTCGGTCGCGATCAGGTCCATGAGCTGGGCGTTCTCGCCTTCGAGCCGGAGCTCGCGCTGCAGGCACTCCACCGAGCCGCTGATCGGGTTGAGCCCATTGCGCAGCTCGTGAGCGATGCCGGCGGCCAGCGCCCCGACCTCGGCCAGGGTCTCGTTGCGACGGACGCGGCGCTCCATCTCGCGGACCGCGGTCAGGTCCTGGAAGACGGCCACAACGCCGGTCACGGCATCGTCGTGCATGAGCAGATTGGTCGAGACACCCAGGGGCAGCGTCTGGCCCGCGGCGCTACGCACCATGATCTCGGCGCGGGCGCGTGAGAGGTGTTGCTCGAGGCTCGCCAGCATCGCGTCGCGAAGCGGCTTCAGCCGCTCGGGAAGGGCGTCCTGGATCCAGCGCCCGCGCACGTCCGGCAGGCGCACCCCGAGCACGTCTTCTCCCGCGGGATTGAGGTAGGCGACCATCCCGGTCTTGTCGACGGTGAACACGCCCGAGGTCAGATGCCTCAGGATGAGATCGTTGTTGACCATCACCCGGTTGAGCTCACGCGCGGTGCGATCCAGATGCTCGCGGGTGCGGTGTACGCGACGCCCGAGGATCCCCGAGAGCACGCCGGCCATGCCCAGGAACGCCCCGAACAAATCGGGGCGGACACTGCTGTTCGCCGTCGCGCCCAGCAGCGGCGCGACCCACGGCAGCGCGAGATAGCCCAGGCTCGCCCCCGCCGCGATGACGATGCCGCCGGTGAGGCGCTGGTGCAGACCGCCGGCGATGACCACCAGCGCGAAGAAGACGACGAACTGGCTCTCGCGGCCGCCGGTCACCGCCGACAGCGCCGTGACCATCACCAGGTCCATCGCCAGCTGGATGTAGGTCTGCGCGACCTCGCCGCGCCGCACCCGCGTCCCGAGCCAGTAGAAGGCGGACAGCACGCCCACCGCGATCAGCGACCATCCCAGCACCCACCACGACTCCGGCGAGGCCTGGGGAGCCAGGAGCACGCCGATCGGCAACGCCAGGGTCGCCACCAGCAGACGCGTGCGGATGAGCGTCTTCAGGCGGTCCCAGCGATCACCGACGTTCGCCAGCGCCGCGGTCAGCGCGCTGGGGTCGGGCTCCCGATGCTTCGACGGTGTCACTAGTTGCCTCCGGCCACCACGCTGATGAGCTTGAACATCGGCAGGTACATGGCCACGACCATGCCGCCGACGATGCCGCCCATGACCACGATCATGATCGGCTCGATGATCGACGTCATCGTATCCACGGCGGTGTCCACCTCGGCCTCGTAGAAGACGGCGATCTTGGTCAGCATCTCGTCGAGGGCTCCGGTTTGCTCACCCACCGAGATCATCTGGACCACCATGGGCGGGAACACCCCCGACGCTTTGAGCGGCGCGGCGACCGTCTCGCCTTCGCGGATCGACGCCCGCGCGGTCATGATGGCCTCGGCGAGGATCTTGTTGCCCGCCGTGCGGGCGGTGATCTCGAGCCCCGCCAGGATCGGCACGCCCGAGGCGATCAGGGTGCCGAGCGTGCGCGTGAAGCGCGCGACGCCCCCCTTGAGGAGCACGTCGCCGAGCACCGGCATCTTCAGCGTCAGCCCGTCGACCACCCGCCTCCCGTTGTCGGTGGCGTAGTAGCGATTGAAGGCGATGACGGCGCCAATGATGATGAGGATGAACACCCACCACAGCATCTGCAGGGCGTTCGAGAGCATGAGGACGATCTTGGTCGGCAGCGGCAGCTCGCCGCCGAAGTCGCTGAACATCTTCGCGAAGGTCGGGATGATGAAGATCAGCATGAACGAGGTCGCGCCGAGCGCCACGGTGAGCACGACCGCCGGGTACACCATCGCGCTCTGCACCTTGCGCTTGAGGGCGTCGGCCTTCTCGATGTAGGTGGCGAGACGCATGAGGATCTCGTCCAGCACACCGCCCGCCTCGCCGGCGGCGACCATATTGCGGAACAGATCGTCGAATACCGACTTGTGGTGGCCGAGGGCATCGGCAAGCGTGGAGCCCGACTCGACCTCGCGTGTGACCTCGCCAATGACGCGTCCGAACGAGGGCTTGCTGGACTGCTTGGCCAGGATGTCGAGGCACTGCACGAGCGGCAGGCCGGCCGAGATCATGGTGGCGAACTGGCGCGTGAAGATCGCCAGGTCCTTGGTGCTCACCGACACGCCGCCGAACTTGGGCAGCTTGAAGCCGCCCTTGGCGCGCAACGACGTGACGAGGATCTTCTTCTTGCGCAGCAATTCGAGCGCTTCTTCCTGGCGCCCGACCTCGATCTCGCCGGCCTGTGACTCACCGGCGAGCGTTCGACCCTTCCAGACGAAAGTCGGCATCACATCCCTCCTTAGGCCGCCGCCCTCATGACCTTCTCGAGCATCGACTCCAGCTCGGAGCGGTCGGTGCTGCGCTCGAGGGCGTGTTCGGGGCTGAGTGCCTTGTCGAGCACCGCCTGAAGCAAGCCCTGGTTCATCGTCTGCATGCCGAACTTCTGCCCGGCCTGCATGAGGCTGTAGATCTGGTGTGTCTTGCCTTCGCGGATGACCGCCTTGATCGCGGGGGTGCACACCAGCACCTCCGCCACCATCACCCGCCCGGTCCCGTAGCTGCGCGGGATGAGCTGCTGCGTGACGATGCCCTGCAGCGTGAACGCCAGCTGCGTGTGGATCTGCCGCTGCTGATCCGACGGAAACACGTCGACGATGCGGTTGACGGCCTCGTACGTGGAGTTGGTGTGGAGCGTCGCGAACACCAGGTGCCCGGTCTCGGCGACGGTCAACGCCGTCTCGATGGTCTCGAGGTCGCGCATCTCACCGATCAGGATGATGTCGGGATCCTGCCGCAGCACGTACTTGAGCGCGGTCGGGAACGACCCGGTGTCGGCGCCGATCTCGCGCTGATTGACGATGCACTTCTTGTGGTGATGGATGTACTCGATCGGGTCCTCGATGGTGATGATGTGCGCCTGGCGCGAGGCGTTGATCTTGTCGAGCATCGACGCCAGAGTGGTGGACTTGCCGCTGCCGGTCGGACCGGTCACCAGCACGAAGCCCTTGTGGTGGCTGGTGAAATCCCGCACCACCGGCGGCAGGCCCAGCTTCTCCATCGCCAGGATCTCGTAGGGGATCTGGCGGATCGCCATCGAGATCACCCCGCGCTGCAGGAACACGTTGGCGCGGAACCGGGACAGCCCCTTGACGCCGAACGAGAAGTCCAGCTCGCGGCTGGTCTCGAACCGCTTGCGCTGCTCGTCCGACATCACGCTGTATGCGAGCTGGGCGGTGAGCTCGGGGTTCAACACATCGTGTTCGGTGGGCGTGATCAGCCCGTCGATCCGGAACTCCGGGGGCACTCCGGCGGTGATGTGAAGATCCGAAGCTCCTTTGTGCGTCATCTCCTCGAGCAGCTGGCGAAGCGTCACCACGATCGTTCTCCTTTGGTCTCGATGGACGGTCTCGTGACTTCGACTACAGATTGTCGGAAGCGGACTCCTTGAGAATCTCCTCGACGGTCGTCATGCCCCGCTTCAACTTCTCCAGGCCGTCGCGACGGAGCGTGAGCATCCCGTCGGCGATGGCCGCCTTCTTGGTCTCGCTCGCGGACGCCCGATCCAGGGTGAGATCCCGGATGCGAGGCGACATGTTCATGACCTCGTAGATGCCCTGCCGGCCGCGATAGCCCGTGTTGCTGCAGTCGACGCACCCGGCGCCCTCGGAGGGGGTCGCGCCCTTCGTGTCGGCCTTGTCCATCTGCAGCTCGCGCAAGATCTCGGCGTCCAGCTCGATGGGTCGCTTGCAATTGGTGCAGATCCGGCGCACGAGGCGCTGGGCGACGATGAGGTTGACCGACGAGGCGACCAGGAACGGCTCGATGCCCATGTCGATCAGTCGCCCGATGGCGCTGGGGGCGTCGTTGGTGTGCAGGGTCGAGAGCACGAGGTGGCCGGTGAGCGCCGCCTTGACGGCGATCGATGCGGTCTCGAGATCGCGGATCTCGCCGACCATGATGATGTTCGGGTCCTGACGCAGGAACGCCTTGAGGGCGGCCGCGAAGGTGAGGCCGATGTCCTCGTGCACCAGCACCTGGTTGATGCCGTCGAGGTTGTACTCCACCGGGTCCTCGGCGGTCAGCACGTTGACGTCGGGGGTGTTGATGCGCGAGAGCGCCGAGTAAAGGGTGGTCGTCTTGCCGGATCCGGTCGGCCCGGTGACGAGCACCATCCCGTACGGGCTGGCGATGGCGCCGGCGAAGTCCTTCATTGCCTTCGGCTCGAAGCCAAGCTTCTCGAGATCGATGTTGAGGTTGGTCTTGTCCAGGATTCGCATGACGATCTTCTCGCCGAAGATGGTGGGCAGCGAGGAGACGCGCAGATCGATGGTGCGATTGATGACCTTGATCTTGATGCGGCCGTCCTGCGGCACGCGGCGCTCGGCGATGTCGAGCTCGGCCATGATCTTGAGGCGCGAGAGGATCGCGGCCTTGAACTTGAAGGGCGGCGACATCATCTCGTGCAGCACGCCGTCGATGCGGAAGCGGACGCGCATCGACTTCTCGTACGGCTCGATATGGATGTCCGACGCGCCCTTGCGCACCGCGTCCGCGATCAGCGAGTTCACGAGCTTGACGATGGGCGCTTCGTCCATCCCGGCGATGCCGGCGTCCTGCTCGGCGGTATCATCTTCCTCGACGACCGCCAGCTCGTCTTCCATCCCCTTCATGACGTCGGCCATCGTGCCGGCCGAATCGTACGCGCGGTCGATCGCCCTCTTCAGGGCGGTCTCGAACGCCACGTGCGGCTCGACCTCGTAGCCGGTGATGAACTTGATGTCGTCGATCGCGAAGATGTTGGAAGGATTGCCCAT
>JBGPXY010000085.1:0-11009 GCA_041492985.1 Candidatus Eiseniibacteriota bacterium | reverse complement strand
TCGACGAGGCGCTCGAGGCCCTCGGCACGCTGCTGGCCCTCGATCCCGCCAACGCGGAAGCGCGACGTCTCCGATCGCTCAGCGTGCGCGGCCAGGCGGGAGGGCTCGAGCGCGGGGGTGATCTCGTGGGGGCGGCCCTGGTCCTGCGCCGCGCGCTGACCGCCGACCCCGCCGACTCGCTGGTGGCGGTCGATCTGGCGCGCGTGCGCGCCGAGAGCGACTCGCGCGCGGCACGCGGAGCGGAGCTGCGCCGTCAGTTCGCCGCCGCGCTCGACGCCTTCGGCGCCGACGACCTGGTGACCGCCCGGGCCGGATTCGCCCGGCTGGTGGCGACCGACCCTTCGGACCAGGAGGCGCGCGCGATGCTGCGACGGGTCGAGCGGGCCATCGAGCAGCGCACGGCCAGTCTGCTCGAGCAGGCCGATCGCCTCATCCAGAGCGGGCTGCTCGACGAAGCGGAGCGCACGCTGGCGCGGGCACGCGCGATCGACCCCGCGGCGCCGCGGCTGCCGGGCCTCGGCGCGTCGCTGGCGCGCGCGCGGGCGGCGGCACCCTCTTCAGCCATGCCAGAGATGGGCGCCGGAGGCGGGTCGGGCTCGTCGCACGCCTCGTCCGGCGGTCCACCGCCGCTCACGGCGCAGCAGGAGCGGGAGCTCGAGGATCTCTACCGCCGAGGGGCCCAGGCCATGGCCGCCGGCCGCGCGGACGACGCGCTCCGCTATTGGGAGCTGGTGTGGTCCGCCCGCCCGGGCTTCCAGCAGGTGGACGAGTTCCTGGTGCGCGAGTACCAGACGCGCGGGATGGAATCGTTCGCCGCCGGGCGGCTGACCGAGGCGATCGGCTTCTGGGAGCGCGCGCTGCGCGTGGATCCGCGTGACGCCCGCACCAGCGGCTACCTGGCGCGCGCGCACGAGCAGATGGCGCGCGCTAGAGAGATCTCCGGGGCATCGCGATGAGTGTGCGGCCGCCCGTGATCAGCATGCGCTGGGTGGTGACCGCCGCGACCGTGGTGCTGCTGACGGCGGCGGTCGTGGGCGTGGGCGCGGTGAGCGAGCAGCACACGCGACTCGCCCTCACCCGCGAATTGGAGACCCGCCTGCTGCTCGAAGCGCGCAACCTGTCGCTCACCGGGGCCGGAGCGCTGCTCACCGGTCTGCCCGAGCTCACGCTGCACCCGCTCGTGCGTGAGATGCAGACCGAGCGTCCGGAGCTGGCGTTCGTCGTGGTGCTCGACCATCGCGGACGCATCCAGGGTCATGTCGACGCGCGACGGCTCGGTGAGCCCTACCAGCTTCCCGCCGGCCTGAGCGAGATCACCGCACCGATGCGGCTGGCTCCCGGGGAGCGCCTGCTCGCCAGCCGCGAGCTGCTGGTGGTCGAGGCGCCGGTCTCGAGCGTCGTGGGCCAGCGCGTGGGCACGGCGCTGGTCGGCATGAAGCGCGCCTACATCGACCGCACGGTGGCCGCGGCACGTCGATCGCTGGTGGTGATCCTGGCGGGGTTGCTCGCCCTCGGCATCGCCCTCGCCCTGGTGTTCATGTCGTTCCTGCTGCGCCCGATCGGGGCGCTGCGCGCGGGTCTCGAACGCATCGGCCGGGGCGACCTCTCCACGCCGATCCGGCTCTCCGACCGAACCGAGCTCGGCATGCTCGCAACGACGGTCAACGAGATGTCGAGCCAGCTGGTGGTGGCGCAGCGCGAGGCGGTCGAGAAGGAGCGTCTCAAGCGCGAGGTCGAGATCGCGCGCGAGATCCAGAGCCGTCTGCTCCCGGCCGGCCCGCACGCGGTCGGCGACTTCGTGGTGGGTGGCTGGCAGCGCGCCGCGGCCGAGGTCGGCGGCGACTACTACGACCTGCTGACGCTGCCCGACGGCCGCGTCGGCTTGGCGATCGCCGACGTCTCGGGCAAGGGGCTGGGGGGCTGCCTCGTGATGTCCATGCTGTCCGCCGCGCTGCGTGGTGCGCACGCGCGCTACGACTCCCCGGCCGCACTCCTGGTCAGCCTCGAGCAGCACCTCGAGGCGACGCTGCGCCGCGGCGAGTTCATCACCATGTTCTACGGCGTGCTCGAGCCTGTCAGCGGGCACCTCGTCTGGGCCTCGGCAGGGCACACGCCCCCGCTCGTCTATCGGGCGTCCTCCGGCGAGGTGGAAGCACTCGCCTCGCGCGGGATCCCGCTCGGGGCGCTGGGCGGCGGGCGGCTGCGCGCCACGCTCGAGGATCGCACCGTGGAACTCGGGCCCGGCGACCTGATGGTCCTGTTCACGGACGGATTCCACGAGGCGTTCGACGTCGCCGGCCGCGAGCAGTTCGGCCTCGATCGCATGCGCCAGGTGGTCGCCTCGCAGGCGGCGCACGGCGGCGAGACGGTGGTCGAGGCCCTCCGCCTCGCGGTCGAAGCGTGGTGCGGGTCCGAGTTGCCCGCAGACGATGAGACCCTGCTCGTGGTCGGCCGCCGCCGGCAGGTCGTGGCGCTGCCGCGCCCGACGCCCGCGGCCGATGCGGCCGCACTCGACCCGCTGGTCGCCCTGCATCGGGCCGAGTTGACGGGCCACGGCATCCGCTTCGCCGCGGAGATCGCGAGCCTCGAGGCCCTGGAACCATGGCTCGAACGCTGCCCACTGCTGCGGGAGCTGCCGGCGGAGGAGCGGCTCCAGCTGTCGAGCGCGCTCTACGAGGCGCTGGCGAATGTCGTCGAGCACGGGTACGACGGGGATGCGACGCGCGACATCGAGCTGTGGTGGCTGACCGATGCCCGCGCCGGGGATGGCTCTGGGGCGGCGAAGGGAGCGCACCCCGGCCAGATCGCGGAGCTCGATGCCCGGGTGTGCGCGGGCTGCTTCGTGATGCGCGACCGCGGCCGACCCTTCCGCCCCGACGGATGGCGTCGGAGCGACCTCCACGACCCGGCCATGCGCCGGCGCGGTCGCGGCCTGGGACTCGACATCCTCCACCTGACCCTGCGCGACGTGAACTACCACCCTGAGACCGAAGCCGGAAACGTCACGCTGATGACGTTCGATCCGGCGCAGAACCGCGAGACACGAAAGGAGCGACGGCATGCCTGAGGAGTTCAGAGTCGATACCGTGACCCTGGGACGAGTCACTCTGCTGCGAGCGGCCGGCCGACTGGACGCCCGGACCACCCCGCAGCTGCTGGCCCGATGCTCGGAGGTGCGGAAGCCGGGCGTGCAGGTCGTGCTCAATCTCGCCGAGGTCTCGTTCGTCTCGTCGAGCGGCGTGGGCGCGCTCCTGGCGATCGCCGAAGAGGCGCGGCTTTCCGGCGGTGGCCTGCGGATCTCGCCGCCCTCGGCGGCGGTGCGCTCCGCGATCGAGCTGCTCAACCTGGATCAGTTCCTCACCCTCGATGAGACCGAACAGCAGGCGCTCGACGCGTTGGCGGCCGCCTGAGATGAGCGCTTCGAACCCGAAGCCGCGCCCCGACGAGCCGACCCCGGAACCCGCCCCGACGCCGGGCGGCCCGGGCTCCCAGCATGCTGTCCTCAGGCTGGTCGAGGAACGCGAGCACAGCCTCCTCTCCCTCTTCGAGTTGAGCCACGAGCTGAGCGTCTCGCTCGACGTGTACGGTCTGGCGGACCTCGCCCTGCTCAATCTCATGGGGCACTTCGGCACGCCGCGGGCGGCGCTGTGGGTGTTCCCGGAGGACACGCCGCGCGAGGCGGTGCTGATCCGCGGCCGCGGCACGACCGCCGAGGTGGCCCGCGCCCTGGCCGCCGCGCTCGCGCCGCCGTTCGTCGAGCGCTACACGTACGAGATGGAGCCGGTGGTGCTCGCGACCTGGGGAGTGGAAGGGGCGGGCCTCGGCGCGACGCTCGCGGTCGCCCAGGGCTTCAGCGTGCTGGCGCCGGTCGCCGCGCACGGCCGGCTGATCGGCATGCTGGCGCTGGGCGAGCGCGCCCGGCCCCATGACTACGGTGCGCTCGAGCTGAAGTACGTGGCCACGGCGGCCGGGATGGTGGGCGTGGCGCTCGCCAATACCCGCCTCTACCACGGCATGCTCGAGAGCAACCGTCAGCTGCGCGACGCCAACGAACGGATGACCGAGCTGGATCGGCTGAAGTCCGAGTTCCTGCAGGGCGTCAATCACGAGCTGCGCACGCCGCTCGCGATCGTCATCGGCTACGCCAGCTGCCTGGTCGACGGGGTGGATCTCGAGCCCAGGCACCGCGAGGCCCTGGATGTGATCCTGGAGCAGAGTCAGAAGCTCAACGCCATGGTCCAGGGCCTGCTCGACTTCTCGGCCGCGGACAGCGGTGCTCTCGACGTGCGGATCGAGGTGGGAGACGTCCGACCGCTCCTCGAGGCCTTCGCTGAGACGCGACGCCCCGGCATCGTCGAGGGCCTGCGCGAGTTCCAGCTCGACCTCGAGCAACATCTGCCGCTCGCGCGCTTCGATCCCCGGCGCCTGACCCAGATCCTCGACGCGCTGATCGACAACGCGGTGAAGTTCACCCCGCGCGGCTCGCTGCTGCGACTCTCGGCCGATCGCGTCCGCGAGGACGGCGCCTCGTGGGTGCGGATCGGCGTCCAGGACGACGGACCGGGCATCCCGGCGCAGCATCTGGCCGGACTCTTCGAACCCCTGCACCAGCTGGATGGGTCGACCACCCGGACCGCCGGCGGTATGGGCATGGGACTCGCCCTGGTCCAGCGACTGGCGGAGAAGATGGGTGGACGCCTCGCGGTCACGAGCCAGGTGGGAGTGGGCAGCACGTTCCGCGTGCGCCTGCCGGCCGTCTAGCGTCATCCGCCCGGCGGTCGCCTACTTCGTCGTCCCTCCACCCGCCGCGGGGGCCAGGATGGCGGCGAGCAGGTCGGGACGACCCGCGAGCCGCTCGAGCAGCGGGTACTTCTCGCCGTCGTGGTAGTCGAGCCGGCAGGTCCGGAAGTAGTCCGCGTGCTCGGCGAGCAGCTCGAGCATCTGGCTCGCGCCCTTGCCCGCCTTGACCGCCGCGCGCAGCACCTTGGGGGTGTAGCGCCGGCCGTTCACCGCCAGCAGCTTCATCCCGGGAGACAGCCCCGCGCGCGCCGCGGCCGAGCCCGGGATCACATCGACGATGCGCGCCTCATCGGTGAGCACCAGGCCGATGGAGTACTGCATGTCGGTGAGCTTGCCGCACGACTCGATCGACTTCTCGAACGCCGAGAGGGTGTCGGCCCATCCGAGCCGCCATCCGCACGCCTCGATCCCCGCGAGCGGCGCGTGCGGCCCGGTGGCCTCGAGATGCTCGTCGAAGAAGCGGCGCCAGTCCTGCTGAGCGATCTCGCCCATGGTGGCGATGACGTCGTCGTAGGTATAGGGCTTCACCACCGGGCCGCCGCCTTCGCCACCGTGGAAGCGCCGGCAGAAATCGTCCAGCGAGCGGGCACTACC
The DNA here is from genome assembly GCA_041492985.1 of Candidatus Eiseniibacteriota bacterium. Lineage (GTDB taxonomy): Bacteria > Eisenbacteria > RBG-16-71-46 > RBG-16-71-46 > RBG-16-71-46 > WS-11. The sequence goes on along the minus strand of JBGPXY010000085.1, from coordinate 5,615 downwards.
GCTGGCACGGCGGATGAGCGCGTCGGCCTCGAGCCACAGCAGGATGCCTTCGTTGTAGAAGTCGGTCCCCCGCCGCCAACTCTCCCACGCGTCGGACGCGCCGTAGAGGATCTGGGCGGCGACCGCGGTGTCGAGCAGCGGCCGCCACTCCCGGCCACGGTGCAGCTCCTGTTGCGCCGCGGCGTAGGCCAGCGCGTCCCGCGCGGTCGCCAGGTCGCGCACACCGCTCCGCGCACCGAGCACGAACCCGAGATACTGCGTGAGGCCCTCGTACACCCACAGCAGCTCGCCCCGCATCGGCTGCTGGTGATCCGGCGTCGCCAGCCCGGCCGGCCGGCGGTGCTTGCCGTTCCACGAGTGCACGTACTCGTGGGGCAGCAGATTCGTGTGGTAGAGCCACATCTCATTGTCGATCAGCATGCGCTCGTGCACCCGGTCGTCGCTCGACTCGTGGTGCTCGAGGCCGAAGTGCGCGGTGTGGTCGCTGAGCGTGAGCAGGAAGTGGTAGTCGCGATAGTGGCGGCTCCCGAACAGGGCTCCCGCCTCGGCGACCAGGTGCTGGAGGGCGGCCTGCCGTTCCAGGCTGATCTCGAGCGCCTCGCGGCTGTCGGCCGCCATGTCGAGGAACACCGGCGGGCTGAGCCCGGGGTTGAGCCGCACGCTCCGGAACCAGGCGCCCGCGAGCACGGGTGAATCGACGAGCGTCGTGAGCGTCGTGGTCGCGAAGCGGACGGTGCCCATGCTCTCGCCCTGCACCGGCAGCGCCGTGCCGAAGCGCCAGCCCTCCGGGAGCCGGAGGGTCGCCGCGACCTGCACACCGTCGCTCGCGAGCCCGCGCGGATAGAGCACCACCTGGTTCCAGCTCATCAGCACCAGCTGCTGGGTCGAGGACACCCCACTCGAGAACTGGCCGCCGGCGGGCAGCAGGAAATCGTACTTCGCCTCGATCGCCTGAGCGCCGGCCGGGACGGTGCAGTGGAACGCGTACATGTCCAGCGTGTCGCGGAACCAGGGCACGGGCTTGCCCGCGGCCGTCAGGGTGAGGCCGACGAGATCGATCACCGGTCCGGTCGGGCCGTGCTCGCCGGGCAGCCACTTGGGGTAGACGAGCGTGAGGGGTCCAGCCGTCGCGGGCACCGTCAGGCGCGCGTGGAGGATGCCGCGCGGCGCCTCGCTGGCGTCCACGGCCAGCGTGAGCGTGGGCGGCGGGGCGGCGGCGAACGCCGACGCGGAGACGAGGACGACCGGCACCGCGAGCGACAGCGCCAACCAACCGACCAGCCCGACCACCTTGCGCCTCATGGCTTCCTCCGCGAACACCGATTCAGGGTGGGACGATGCTCGTCCATCCCCGCTACGTGGGGAAACTGATCACCAGGCTGGTCCCCTGACCGGGCGCGGTGTTGCGCACGAACAGGCGACCCGCGTGATACTCCTCGACCACGCGCCGGGCGAGGGCCAACCCCAAGCCCCAGCCGCGGCGCTTGGTCGTGTAGCCCGGCTCGAACGCGCGCTGCAGCTCGGCCGTCGTCATCCCGCGGCCGTTGTCCGTCACCGTCACCTCGACCGTCTCGGTCTCCTTGCGCCGATCGACGGTGACCTCGATCAGCCCGGGCTTCTTGTCGAGCGCCGAGACCGCGTTGGTGAGCAGGTTCTCGAGCGCCCAGGCGAGCAGCTCGCGGTTGAGGTTGATGGGCGGCACCTCCTCGTAACGCTCGCGGATGATCACCTCACCCTCGGCGCGCGGGAGGCGGCGGCGCATGTACTGGACCGCCTCCATGACCACCGGGGTCACATCCTGCAGCTGGAGCTGGGGCGACGAGCCCACGTGGCTGAAGCGATGCGCCACCTTGGTGAGACGTTCGACGTCGCGCTCCATCTCTTCGAGCGTCTCCTCGAACTCGACCCTGGGCACGCGGACCTCGGCGCCGGCCGACGCCTCACCGTGGGAGCGCAGCAACTCGACCCAGCCCAGGAGGGACGAGAGCGGTGTGCCCAGCTGATGCGCGGTCTCGCGCGCCATGCCCACCCAGATCGAGCGCTTCTCGGCCTGACGGATGCTGGTGAGCCCCCACAGGCCGAGCGAGATGAGCAGCACCAGTCCCCCGCCGGCGATGTAGGGCATCCACAGCAATCGCTCGAGCACCGGCGGCTCGCCGTAGTGGACCGCGCCGAGCTGGGCTCCGGTCTCGGGCTGATGCATGGGGATCGGCGGGTTGCGCCGATCCATCGCCGCCGCGCGTTCCCGGACCTGGTCGAGCCGCGCGCGGATCACCGGCGCGATCGCGTAGCCCTGCTTGAGACTGTCGATGGAGGACGTCGGGACGAGCGTATCGGCGATGCCGACGGCCCGCCAGGCGCGGGGCGTGCTGTCGTTGTCGGTGATGACCATCGGAAAATCGATGCCGGCGATCAGGTCGCGGAGGATCTTCTGCAGCGCGGGGTCCGTCGCCGCGGGGAAGGAGGCCTGGGCGCAGAAGCGCGCCAGCACGCGCGAGGTGGTCGCCACTTCGCGCGAGAGTGCTCCCACCATCTGGTAGGTGAACAGGAACACGCCGATGACCAGCAGGCTGCTGCCGAGGAACAGATAGGCCTTCAGCAGCTGCGGACCGCTCACCCGCGGTGCGGAACCCGGGGCTTCGGCGGGGCCGGGGCGGTCCACGCGGCCCGGGGGACGTGCGGGCGGATCGTTCGTGGGAGGCACGGCGCTTCAGTTCTGGGGGGACAGGGCTTCGAGGCCGTCGAGATACGGGCGCAGCGCCTGAGGGATGCGAACGCCACCGTCCGCCGTCTGGTGGTTCTCGAGCAGTGCCGCGAAGGTGCGGGGCAGCGCCACGCCCGACGCGTTGAGCGTGTGCGGATACTCGGCCTTGGCGCCCGCCTCGCGGCGGAACCGCATGCCCATACGGCGCGCCTGGAAGTCCTCGAAGGTCGAGCACGACGAGCACTCGAGCCAGGTCCCGGTCCCCGGCGACCACACCTCGAAGTCGTAGCACTTGGCCGCCGCGAAGCTCATGTCGCCGCTGCACAGCAGCATCACCCGATAGGGCAGCTCGAGCGCCTCGAAGATGGCGCTCACGTCGCGCGCCAGCTTCTCGTGCTCCTCGTACCCGGTCTCAGGCGGGACGATCTTGACCAGCTCGACCTTGTCGAACTGGTGCACGCGCACCATGCCGCGCGTGTCCTTGCCATAGGTGCCCGCCTCGCGCCGGTACGACGCGCAGTAGGCGGTGAGGTAGCGCGGCACCACGCCGGGTTCGAGGATCTCCTCGCGGTGGATGTTGGTCACCGGCACCTCGGCGGTGGGATTGAGGAACAGGTCGTCCTCGCCGATCAGGTACATGTCGCCTTCGAGCTTGGGCAGCTGGCCGGTGCCGAACAGCGCGGCCCGTCGCACCACGTGCGGCGGCGAGACCTCGGTGTACCCGTGACGACGGGTGTGGAAGTCGAGCATGAAGTTGATGAGCCCGCGCTCGAGCCGCGCCCCGCGGCCGGTGAAGAGCAGGAACCCGGAGCCCGCGATCTTCGCGGCGCGGTCGAAGTCGAGCAGGCCGAGCCGGGTCGCGATCTCCCAGTGCGGCCGGGGCTCGAAGTCGAAGCGTGGCAGCTTGCCCCAGATGCGCACCTGCTGATTCTGCTCCGGACCGCTCCCCGGGGGCACCGACGGGTGCGGCAGGTTCGGGATCCACGCGGCCAGCGCCTCGCTCTCCTCCTCGAGCGTCTTGAGCTCGGCGTCGAGCGTCTTGATGCGGTCGCCCACCTCGCGCATGGCCGCGATGTCGCCGGCGGCATCCTCACCGCGCTTCTTGCGCGCCGCGATCTCCTCGCTGGCCGCGTTGCGCCGCGCCTTGAGCTGCTCGGTCTCGTGGAGGACCGCGAGACGGCGCTCCTCGAGGGCATAGAAGCGCGCGAGGTCGACGGTCATGCCCTTGAGGGCCACGCCGGCCTCGACCTTGTCGCGGTGCTGTCTCAGGAACTTGGGATCGTGCATGACCTAACGATGGTCCCTTCGCGCGTCGTCGTGCCCGCGCACGCGTGGCATCACGGCCGCGCCAGCTCCCGGGCATGCGCGTACGCGGCCCGCGCTTCTTCGTCGCGCCCGAGCTTGGACAGCGCCATCCCCAGCCCGTAGTAGGCGGCCGGGTCGTCCTTCCTGATGACCGCCGCGGCGGCGTAGCGGCGGGCGGCAAGGCCGAAGTTGCCCGCGCTGAACGCCTGGTTGCCCGACTCGATCAGCACCTGCGCTCTCCCCGCGTCGTCGGTCGGCGGCGGGCTCGCGCGCCGACCGCATGCGCCGACCAGCGACGCCAGGATGACGAGTGCCAGGATCAGCCACGTGCCCGCGGCGAGCCGCCGCCGGAAGTGCCGGGTCCCTGGCGCGATCCCGACGCCCCGGGCGGCTGGCACCGCGCGGATCATGCGCGTCCGTCCGGGACCGCCTCGACGATCTCGCGCGCGCCGCGCTCGAGCATGCGCACGGCCAGCTTCACGCCCAGCGTCTCCGCCTGGGCCGCGGGGCCGTCGATCTCGTCGCGCACGACTTCGAGACCATCGGGGCTCACCACCACCGCCTCCATCACCAGCGCTCCATCGACGATGTTGGCGAGCGCGCCCGCCGGCACATCGTCACCTCCGCCCAGCTCGTTGAGCCACGCACGCTCGGCCAGCACCGCGCGATGCGCGTCGGCGTCGTCCAGGGACCGGAGTGCCGCGATCACGTCCTTGCGCGTGGCGAGCGTCTCGAGGGCGAGCGCCCCCTGCCCCGGGGTGGGGATGCACACCTCGGTGGTGAAGATCTCGCTCACCCGGTCGTGCCAGCCGAGCCGTTCGGCGTCGGTCGCCGCCATGACCAGACCCTCGAACTGTCCCTCTTCGAGCTGCTTCCAGTGGGTCTCGAGGCTTCCCCGGGCCCCCACCACTCTCAGGTCGTCACGGTAGGCGAGCACCTGCGCGCGGCGCAGCGCGGTCGATCCACCGACGCGCTCCCCACCCTCGAGCTCGTCGAGGATGCGTTCGTCGCGTGACAGGAACACCTCGAAGGGGTGGCGGCGGCGCGGCACGGCGGCGAGCACGTAGGTGTCGAGCCGCACCAGCGGCAGGTCGGGCAGGTCGTGGAGCGCCGCATCCACGCGGCCCTCGGCGAGTGCCGCGTCCAGGTCGCGGGTGAAGCCGGGCCCCGCGGCCGGACCGTCGTGCACGTGGTCGCCGCTGCCCGCGATCTTCACCAGCTCGACCTCGAGATGGGGATGGGCGCCGCGCAGCGCGTCCACGACCTCGTCGGCGAGCGTGAGCGCGAGGCGGTTGGCGCGCACTCCGATCCGTAGTCTGCTGGGAAGGGTCATCGTCTCGGCTCCGGTGGGAATGGACGCGGACTATGCTTGAGAGCGCGCGAGGCCCGCAAGGGCGAACCGGTGCCACGCGAAGCAACGGGGACCCGCGTGTGTGCGGGTCCCCGGGATGTCGCCGCTGTGGCTCGCGGGTGTCAGGCCTTCTTGGTCGCCTTCTTCGCGGTCTTCCTCGCCGCCTTCTTCGCGGTCTTGCGCCCCGAGTCGGGGGGAGATGTGTTGAGCTTTGGTGTGTTCTTCTGTTCCTTCTCTTATTTCTTTTTCGTATTT
>JBGPXY010000051.1:0-13783 GCA_041492985.1 Candidatus Eiseniibacteriota bacterium | reverse complement strand
GGCGGCGAGGTTGCTCTTGCCCACGCCACCCTTGCCGCTGGCGATGGCCATCGTCCGCACGTGCGGACGCGCCCAGCGCGCCGGATGGTCAGCCGCCGCTTCCGGGGCCGGACGCGACTTGCGCCGCACCAGGCTCAGGGGGCGTCGGCCCTTCGGCGCCGGGGTGTCAGACCCCGCGGCGTTCACCGGGCGCGGTCGTCGGGGCATGGGATCCCTCCACGCCCCGGGGTCGATCCGGGGTCGGACGGCGGGGTGAGCAGCGCGGCGAGGAAGTTCCAGTAGCGGGACTCGTGGTGGCAGCGGGCCAACGGGAGCTCGAGCCCGAGCCGCTCGAGGCGGCGCTGTTCCTCGCGCAGGGAGCGCAGCGCGGCGTCGATGTCGTCCTGACGCGCAGCGGGCGAGCCGGGCATCGGGCGGGCGCGATCCGAACCGGGGGTCAACGGGAGGCTCACCGTCAGGCCGCCTTGCGCTGGCGGGATGGGGTCGCGCCGGCGCGGCCTCGGGCACGTGCCGCGGCGCGGGCGAGCGAGCGGCGCAGCTCGGAGAGCAAGGCGTCGTAGGTGCGCTCGACCTGTCGCAGCGAGAGGCCGAGCGTGTCCGCGACCTCGATCGGGAACAACCGCTCGTAGAGGAGCAGCGTCAGCACCAGGCGCTCGCGGGCGCCGCGACGGGCGAGTGCCGCGGCGACGCGGTCGCGTCCGGCGGCCGAGATCGCGGTCCGCGCATCGCGGCTCGTGCGCGAGGCGCGGCGGCGCGGGCGGGTGAGGGTCAGCTCGCCGCTCAGCACGACGTCTTCCCGCGGCGCGGCGTGCGGGTTCCCTTGGCGGCCGCGAGCGCCTTGCGCACCGAGCGGCGCAGGACGTCCATCGGGAATGGCTTGGGGAAGCAGTCGGCGACGCCCACGCCGGCCAGATCGCGCATCGCGTCGGCGGTGCCGTAGGCGGTGACGATGATGACCGGCTGCGCATGACGCCCGCGCCGGAGCTTGCGCGCGAGGTCCATGCCGCTCATGCCGGGGAGTCGGAGGTCGGAGATGACCAGATCGCTGTGGCCGGTCTTGAGCCAGGCCCAGGCTTCCTCGGCGGTGCGGAAGGTATCGATGGTGAAGCCATCGTCCGCAAGACCTTCCGCCAGCGCCCACGAGGTGGCCGGCTCGTCTTCCACGATCAGGATGTGAGGCATGTGGCGGGCACCCCCGTTGGTCGAAGTCGCGTGGGCCTTGTGCACCGGATGTGCCAGCCGGGGAGGACGCGTTGCGGACCGCCCTGGGGCGCGCGCGATGGGCCGGGGAGGCTTCGCGTGAGCGGCGAGCCGCCGCGGGCAATGCCCGCTACGGCTGGGGGTTATGCGTAGGGTGCGCGCCCCTGCGGAGGTGCGCGAGGGGTCGACCTGGTGCCGGTTCGGCGGTGGTGACCGTGCACGGCCGGCCGGTGCGTATGCATTTCGCCCGCCCAACCTCGTTCCGCCCGGTGGTCGGCCGCGAACGGTTCCTGGTCGGTCGGGGATGCGCGCGGCGCGGGCTTCAGCTCTCCGGCGCGCCCTCGGGCTCGTCGTCCATGCGCAGTTCCTTGAGCTTCGTGCGGAGGGTCTGACGGGAGATCCCGAGCAACTGGGCAGCCCGGGTCTTGTTCCCGTCGCACACCCCCAGCGCATGGGCGATCGCCATCTGCTCCACCTCGACCAGCGGCCGGACCACGCCCGGCGGGAACGGCTCGCCGGTCGGCGCCCCGGCGATGGCACCGGCGGGGCGTGATCCCGAGGGGGCCGCGGCGGACGACGCGCCGCCGGTCAGCTCCGCCGGCAGGTGCTGCGGGAGGATGTCGTCCTCGGCCTCGAGCAGCAGCACGCGCTCGATCACGTTCTTCAGCTCACGCACGTTCCCCGGCCAGGCATAGGCGGTGAGCAGACGCAGCGCGTCGGGATGCAGACGGGCGGGCGGGCGGCCCATCTCGCCGCAGAAGCGGGCGATGAAATGCTCGGCGAGCACCGGGACGTCGTCGCGACGCTCGCGCAGCGGCGGCATCTGGATGGGGATGCCGCTCAGCCGGTAGTAGAGATCCTCGCGGAATCGGCCGTCGGCGACCTGGCGCTTGAGGTCACGGTGGGTGGCGGCGATGATCCGCACGTCCACCGAGATGTCGGCGTGGCCACCGACACGCCGGAAGCTGCGGCTCTCGAGCACGCGCAGCAATTTCGACTGGAGCTGCGACGCCATCTCCCCGATCTCGTCCAGGAACAACGTCCCGCCGTCGGCCAGGTCGAAGAGTCCCTTGCGGAAGTGCTTCGCGTCGGTGAAGGCGCCCTTCTCGTGGCCGAACAGCTGGCTCTCGAGCAGCTGCTCGGGGATCGCGCTGCAGTTGAGGTCGATGAACGGCGCGGCGGCGCGCGCGCTGCGTCCGTGGAGGTAGCGTGCCATCAGCTCCTTGCCGGAGCCGGTCTCGCCCTGGATGAGCACCGTGGGCGCGGGGCTCTTGGCGACCTTGTCCAGCTGCTGGATCACGCGCCTCAGGCCGGCGCTGGTCCCCAGCATCGGCTGCGACTCCGTCGGGCCGGACCGCAGGTGATCCACCTCGCGCCGCAGGCGCGCGTGTTCCAGCGCGCGGCGCAGCACGACCTCGAGGTGCTCGAGATCGGGCGGCTTGAGCATGAAATCGTAGGCCCCGAGCCGGGTGGCGCGCACCGCGTGCTCGACGGTGCCGTGACCCGTAAGCATGATCACCGGGAGCGTCGCGTCGAGCTCGCGCATGCGCCGCAGCACCTGCATGCCGTCCTCGTCGCCCAGCTTCAGGTCGAGCACCACCGCGTCCACGTCCTGGTCGCGCAGCCGCTCCAGCGCCTCGAGGCCGCTGGAGGCCTCGAGCGGATGGAAGCCGGCGTCGCGCGCCCACTCGCCGATGCTGAAGCGGAGCGAGCGCTCGTCGTCGACGATCAGGATCGTCTTAGCGCTTTGGGTCTGGGTCGGGCTGTCGCCTTTGCCCATGTCGTTTCTCCATCGGGAAGTTCAGCAGCACGGTGGTGCCATGTCCCTCGCGGCTCGTCACCGCGATCGCCCCGCCGTGCTCCTGCATGATGGACTGCGAGATCGACAGCCCCAGACCGGTGCCCTGCGGCTTGGTCGAGAAGAACGGGTCGAAGAGCTTGCCGAGCGCGTGGCGCGGGATCCCCACGCCGGTGTCGATGACCCGCACCTGCTGGTAGGCGATCCACGCCCCGGCGCCATCGCGGCCTCCCCGGGTCCGCCGGTCCTCGGCGCGCCGGCCGGGCCCGCGGGGCGGCGCCCGCCGCCGCACCCTCCGTACCTCGTAGCGGAGCGTCCCCGCGTCCGGCATCGACTGCACGGCATTCAGCGTCACGTTGAGCAGCACCTGCGTCACCAGGTCGGGGTCAATGTAGACCGGACCGAGACGCGGCGCCACGTCCACCTCGACCTGGGCGTGCGCATGGGCGACCGGCTCGGCGGCCAGCTCCAACACCCGCTCGATGCACGGGGCCAGCAGCGTGGGCTTGAGTTCGGGGGCGCGGGGTCGCGCGTACTGCAGCAGGCTCGTGACGATGCGGTCGAGTCGGGCCACCTCGTCCAGGATGACGCGCACGAAACGCGCGCGCTCGTCGCGCGGCTCGAAGCGCCCGAGCAGCACCTGGGCGCTGGTGCCGATGCCGGCGAGGGGATTGCGGATCTCGTGCGCGGCGCCGGCCGACAGCTGGCCGAGGGTCGCGAGACGCTCGTGGCGACGGAGTTCCTGCTCCAGCCGCCGCACCCGGCTCTGGTCCCGGATCGTGACCACCACCCACGGCGGGCGGCCCAGCCGGACGGTGCGCAACAGCACCGGCACCTCGCCGCCGGAAGTCGTGACCAGCACCACGTCGCGTTCGGTGGCGGCGCGCCGGAACGCGTCGCGCGCGGGGTCGTCGCCGGCGATCACGGTGCGCAGCAGGTCGGACGCGCGCGCGCGACGCGCGCGGGGGCTCGTGACCCCGAGCAGCCGGGCCGCGGCCGGGTTCAGCTCACCGACCCGCCCCTGCGGGTCGACGAGCATCACCCCCGCGTCGCTGTCGGTCATGAGGGCCCGGGCCAGCAGCTCGAGGGGCGGCCTGCGGCCAGCGGTCCCGCGCGCGCGCTTCACCGCCATGTGCGTTCCATCGCGACGGCAGTATAGGCAATCACGCACCGCAGTCGAAAGCCCGCCCTGCGTGTGGCGCGGGGCGGGCCCAGCGGGGTCAGCGGGTACGGCTCAGTGGCGACGGAGTTCTTGCAGGAGCGCTTCGAGCAGGTAGTCCTGCACCTCGGGTCGCTCGTAGTAGCCGGAGGCGATGCGAGCCTGGGCGGCGAGGACGCGGCCGGCGCGGATGCGCCCGGCGTCACGTGCGGCGAGCCACCGCTCGGGGCGGCGGTTGATGCGCTTGCGCGTGCTGCGCTGCGTGGTGCGGGTCATGTTCCCTCGCCGAAGGCTGCGTGCCGGCTGCGGCGTGCTGCGATCCGCATCGGCGCGAGGCCGGGCGTGCGTGCGCTCCGGCTCACTTCGGTGTGGATCGATCGTTCTCGGGATTCTCGCCAGGGGGTGTGCCCGGCGGCGGCCCGCCCTCCGTTTTCCAGCGCTGCGCCCGCCGATTCTCCTCCTGGATGCGCGCGTAGATCTCCTCGCGATGCACCTTTACTTCGGGTGGAGCCTCGATGCCCAGCTTGACCTGTCCGGAGCGCACCTCGAGCACGGTGATCTTGACCGAGTCTCCGATCCGGATGTTCTCGCCTAACTTCCTTGTTAGGACCAGCATCGTGAAGCTTCCTCCGCTTCCGCACGTTGGCGGGCAGCACCCTTACGATAATCAGCGTATCGGCAAGAGTCGCAAGCGACTTGATGGCGAGAATAGCCGCACCGAGGCCGGCGGTCCAACCCCGGAATGCGGATCGCCCCGAGCCGCCCGCCGGCCGGGCTCCGTGCAATCCCGAGACGGCCCCCGTGCCGTGGGGAGTCCCCTGAAGACCCCCAAGACCGCAGGACACACGCACGGATCGGGCGGGAATCGGCCACTCGCCCTGGCCCGCGCCCCGTGAGGCTGGTCTGTGCTCCCACCCACGGCCCGCGCTACGGGCGGGGCCGGGTGCCGGACGAGCGTCAACCCAGCGCTTCCACCAGTTCGCCCACGAGGCTCGTCACGCGATCGGTCGCGCCGCGGGCCGGGTCCTCGGCGACCGCGCGCATGAAGGCGGTGCCCACCACCACCGCATCGGCGACCCCCTTGAGCGCGCGCGCCTGCGTGGCATCCGAGATGCCGAAGCCGACCGCCACCGGCAGCGGGGTCAACCGTCGCAGGGCGGCGACGCGCTCGGGCAGCGCCCCCGCGTAGCCACCGCCCGAACCGGTCACGCCGGTGCGCGCGAGGCAGTAGACGAAACCACGCGCGCGCCGGACCAGCAGCGGCATGCGCGCCTCATCGGTGGTCGGCGCGACCAGGATCACGGTGTCGAGACCCTGTGCGTCCAGCGCCGCCCACACCTCCGGCCACTCATCGGGCGGCAGGTCCGAGATCAGCACGCCGTCGACCCCGGCATCGCGCGCCGCCCGCGCGAACGTCTCCACGCCGTGACGGAGCACCGGATTCGCATAGGTCATGATGACCACGGGGATCCCGCAGGTGCGCCGCAGCCGGGCGACGAGATCGAGCGCTTCCTGGGCCCCCACCCCCGCGCGCAGCGCCCATTCGGATGCCCGCTGGATCTCGGGACCATCGGCGATCGGATCCGAGAACGGGATGCCGACCTCGACGGCCCGCGCGCCGAGCCGCTCGCAGGCGAGCAGCATCTCCAGCGTGGCGTCGAGTGAGGGGAAGCCGGCGGTCAGGTACGGGATGAGTCCGGTCGCGCCGCGAGCCGCCGAGAATGCGGGACCCAGGCGCGAGACCGCCGCGGCCATGGGCCGGTCAGCGTCCGAGCGCGCCGAAGCCGGGGTAGGACGAGTATTGCAGAGGGGAGCGGATGTCCCGGTAGTCGATGTTGAACTGCAGCGAGGGGTGCGGCCGGTAGGCCAGCTGGAAGCCCTCGAGGAACATGCCATTCCCGTGCCCGAGCGCGCTCGCGCCGAAGGCGTTGCCGACGCTGAGCCGCACCGCGAGCGGCGAGGCGATCTGATAGGAGAGACTCGTGACCTGGAGGCCGTCGCTGCGACCACCGAACCCGGTGCCGACGCTCACGGTGGTCGAGATGTGCAGTCGCGAAGGGTCGAGCCAGGAAGCCGGGCGGGCGAACGCGCTCACCGGGACACGGGGCGCGAAGAAGGACGAGCCCGCATCGTACCGGCCGAATCCGCTGCCATCGTCGGCGTGCGCACGGAGGGTGGCGCCGCAGGCGAATGCGAGGACCAGCGCGACCGCTGACACGACGATGGTGCGTCGGGACGTCATAGGAGTCAGAGGCTACGGACCCGCTCCCGGACTGTCAACCGAGAACAGGGTCGAAGCGTGCGACCGGTCGTGCCGACCTGACCTAGTCCTGACGTTCGAAGACGATCCGGATGACGATCTCGCCGGGCGTGCCGTTCGTCGACAGCTTGACCGGCACCACGACGCTGGTGGGCTCGGCCTTCGCCTGGCCGCGCGGGGCCGCGGCGGGCGCCGGCACCGGCTGCGATCGACGGGGCTCGGGAGCTGCCGGGCGGGCCACGGGCTGAGCGACCGTCGCGCTACGCACGGGCTCCGGTGCGGGTCGCGCCGCCACGGGCCCGGGCTGCCGCGCGGGCGCGACCTCGACCGGAGCACTGGCGGCGACGGAGACCGTCTCGCGTGGCGCCGATGGCGGGATCTCGTTGGGCAGCTCGATCTCGCGACCGTAGTCCAGGCTCCCGGACACGGGCACCGGCGGCTCCGCCGCCCGCGTCTCCTGAGCCTCGCGCGCGATGGCGCGGGCGGGAGCGCTGGGTGAGGCGCTGCCCGACACGGTCTGGGTGCGGGACGGGGTGGCGCTCTCGGCGGCTGGTGCCGACCGCGCCGGCGCGCCGGGACTGCCACCGCGGCGCAGTTCCTTCGTCACCTTCTCCATCAAGAGGTGCGAGATGCCGCGGAAGGTCTCGAACACGCCCTTCCCGGTGGGGGCGACCGCCTCGAAGTGCGGCACCTTGCCACCCGGATTGAGCACCGTCTGCAGCTCCTCGATGCTGTACACGTTCGGCAGGTCACGCTTGTTGTACTGGATCACCCACGGGATCTCGTCCAGGTTCACCCGATATTCGGCGAGGTTGGTGCGGAGATTCTCGAGGCTCTCCTTGTTCTCTTCCATCTTGCCGACTTCGCTGTCGGCGACGAAGACGATCGCATCGGCTCCCTTGAGCACCAGCTTCCGCGTCGCGTTGTAGAAGACCTGGCCCGGCACCGTGTAGAGCAGGAACCGGGTCTTGAACCCCATGATCTCGCCGAGGTCGAGCGGCAGGAGATCGAAGAAGAGCGTCCGGTCGGACTGCGTCTTCATGCTGACCATCTTGCCGCGGCTCGTGTCGGGCACGGCCTCGTAGATCGACTCGAGGTTCGTGGTCTTTCCGCACAAGCCGCAGCCGTAGTACACCAGCTTGGCGTTGATCTCCTTGCCTGAATAGCTCACGACGACCACGGTCGTATCCTCCTTGTGCGACCCCACCCTGTCGCAGAGCGAAACCCCATGGAGCCCCTTGCCGCCCTTTCTCCACAGGAACCCTGAGGGTGTCCGAGTCGGCCCGTCACCGGACCGTGCTCGAGGCACCGGATGGGGTCGCCTTCATCTCGTGAGCCGACACCCACCGGTCCCGTGCGCTGTCCAGACGCCGGGCCTCGCCGGTATTGCACTGGGCGTCTGCTTTCACGGGTAGTTCTCGGCGCGGGGCTCGAGGACCTTGACGGAAGATTTCAGGGGGGACTCGGGGCGGGAACGCACCCCCCTTTGGCGCGGAACGACCGGCCTGGACCGGCCCCGCTGCCGCGCCTGGCGCGGCGCCGAGGCGGCGCGGCGTCGGCGTATCCTACTGCAAGAGGCTGCCCTGGGGAGTCGCCGGGACCGCATCGGTGCCGCCGGGGGACGTGCCTAGGCTGTCGCCACCTCGGCGGGCTCGCGGTGGATCCAGATGCCCGCGCGTTCCCGGATCTGCGGCCGCACCTTCCCCTGCTCGCTGTCGTAGTGCGAGAGGAAGATCTTCTTCACCGTCTCGCAATCCGAGCTCGGGAAATAACGGCAGACGCGGGTGAACATGTCGTCGCGGCCCGAGTACACGAACACGGTCACCTCGGTGACGCGCTCGTACTGGCTCTCGCTGTAGGCCGCGTCCGGCGAATCCTCCATGTCGAGCCACAACGACGCTCGGGGGGCGACCACCTCGAAATCATGCTTCGACGACATGAGGTATTCCCAGAGTCCGTAGATCTCGAGGGGGATGAATCGCGGCGAGCCGGATTCGGCGCTGCCGCGGCGCCTGATCTCGCAACGGACGAGCTTCTGGCTGGGCATGGACGGTGACCTCCTGGTGCTCGGCGGGCCCGACGCGCGGTGGGACCCCGCCCGACCATCCGTGGTCTGTGCGCCGCGTGAGGATGCGGACGCCCGCCCCCGTTCCGCGCTTCCGGGAGCGCGCGCATCGTAGTCCCGGGGCGCGGGACGGGTCAATCATCGACACCAGGAGGCGCGATGGAGGGTGCGGGCCCGCTGCCTTGACACCGTTTCCGGGCCGGCCGTAGCTTGGCGGGGCGTCATTCCGGCCGCTGACAGGGCCCCACCGCAGGAGCGAAGCCGCATGTCCCGTCTCATCTATGGGTGGCTCACGGCCATCATGGCCGGACTGCCCCCGCGGCTCGGGTATCTGCTGGCCGACGCGCTCACCGAGGTCCATTTCCGGTTGTTTCCGGCGCGCCGCCATGCCGCGCTCGCCAACCTCGCGGTCATCATGCCCCGCGCCACGCGCCGGGAGCGCGTGCGCGTCGCACGGACCATGATGAAGAGCTACAACCGGATGATGTTCGAGTTCTTCCGCCTCCCCCACCTGACCCGTGAGGAGCTGCTCCGAAGCGTCAAGGTGACGGGGCGCGAGCACCTGGAGCAGGCGGTCGCCCGCGGACGCGGGGTGGTCTTGACCGGCACCCATGTCGGTAACTGGGAGCTCGCGGCGGTCGTGCTGGCCCACTGGGGATACGCCCTGCACGCGGTCGCCGGCGTGCAGCTCTCCCGCTGGCTGACGCCGGCGGTGCGCGAGACCAAGAGCGAGCTGGCGATCCACACCATCGCGCCCGAGGACGGCTTCCGCAGGCTGCTCCGCGCGCTCGAGCACAACGACCTGGTAGCCTTGATGGTGGACGGTGACATCTTCAGCCACGGCGTGCCCGTGGACCTGTTCGGACGCGAGCTGTCCTTCCCTTCCGGTCCCGGGGTGCTCGCCCAGCGGACCGGCGCGCTGATCATCTGCGGCTACTGCGAGCGGCTCGGCCCCGGGCGCTTCCGCATCGTCATGGAACCGCCGCTCGACCCGGCCGCGTTCCCCGACACCGCCTCGCTGATCGCCGCGGTGGCGCGCACCTCGGAGCGACACATCCGGGAGCACCTCGACCAGTGGTGCATCTTCCGGCCCCTGTGGGAGGCGGCGGCGTCCACGGCGGCGGAGCCCGCGGGAGTCACGCGGAGCGTCGAGGCGTGAGGATCGGCATCGTCAGCCAGTCGTACTATCCGCGCTACGGCGGTGTCACCGAGCACGTGCACAACAGCGCCGTCGAGCTGCGGCGGCGTGGCCACGAGGTGACGATCGTCACCAGCCGTTTCCGAGGCGCCGTGGAGAACGACCGCGCCGCCGGCATCGAGCGGGTGGGCCACAACGTGCTGGTGCCGTTCAACCGCGCCTTCGTCGACCTGACCGTCGGCTTCGGTCTGAGGCGCGGGCTGCGCCGGTTGCTGCGCTCGCACGATTTCGACGTGGTCCACGTCCATTGCCCGACCGCCCCGACCCTGCCGCTCTTCGCCGTCCAGGAGTCGCGCGGCGTGACCGTCGGGACGTTCCACAGCACCGCGGGGCGCAGCGTCCTCCAGGACGCGTTCCGCGGCTACCTGGGACCGGTCGTGGCGCGGCTCGACGCGCGCATCGCCGTGTCGAAGACCGCCGAGGCATCGAGCCGGCTCTACTACCCCGGCGAATACCGCGTGATCCCGAACGGTGTCGACGTCAACCGGTTCCATCCCGATCATCCGCCGTTCGAACGCTGGCGCGATCCTTCGAGGGTCAATCTGCTGTTCGTCGGCCGGCTCGACCCGCGCAAGGGCCTGCAGTATCTGCTCGCCGCCATGCCGCAGGTGGTCGAGCGCACGCGCGGACGCGCCCGCCTGCTGATCGTTGGCGACTCCTGCCTGCGCGGGCGGTTCGCGGCCCAGGTCCCGTCGGCCTGTCGCGAGCACGTCCACTTCCTCGGGCACGTGTCGGCCGCCGATCTGCCCCGCTGGTACGCCACCGCCGATATCTTCGTCTCCCCCGCCTCGGGCAACGAGAGTTTCGGCATCGTGCTGATCGAGGCCATGGCGGCCGGACGGCCCGTGGTGGCCGCGGATATCCCCGGGTACCGCTCGGTCATCATCCCGGGCGAGAACGCCGAGGCATTCCCGCCCGGCGACGCCACCTCGCTCGCGAGGGTGCTGGTGAGCCTCATCGACGATCCCGCGAAGCGCGCCACCCTCGCCCACCGGGGCCGGGCGCGGGCGCTCGAGTTCGCCTGGCCACGGGTGATCGACCAGATCGAGAACGTCTATCGCGAGGTGCTGGGCCGACGCGGCACGGTCACGAGCGCGGCCTAGTCCCCACGGCGCCGGCCTGCGGCACCGCCTCCGTCGCGCCCTTCTTCATGGTGCCCCCGTCCAGGTGCCAGCGCACCGTGTGACGCACGGCTTCATCCATCGACACCGGCTGAACGAACCCGAGCGTGCGAACCGCGGTGGAACTGAAGTTCGTCGGACGACAGAACTTCTCGATGCGCGCGGCGGTGATCGGCAGATCGACCCGGGTCACCGCGGCCGCCAGATCGGCCAGACGCGCGATCGGCGAGGCGATCGCCAGCGGGATCGACCAGGCGGGTGGGGGCTTCCCCAGCTCCCGGCAGATCGTCTCGACCATCTGTTGCGTGGTGAGTTTCGGTTCGTCGACGTAGATGAAGGTCTGCACGCCGGGGCGCATCCTCGGGAGCAGGAACAGGGTCACCGCAAGCAGGTTATCGAGATAGGAGGTCGTCTTGATGGCGTCGCCCTTGCCCACCATGCAGAACCGATTGTGACGCAGGGCATCGATCAGGCGGTGGATGTTCGTGTTGGCAGGATGGCCGGGACCAAAGACCACCGAAGGCCGGATCACCATGAGGCGAGCCGCCGGGTCCTGAGCGGCCCAGCGGCTGAGCAGCGCTTCCGCCTCCGCCTTCGATCGTCCATACGCGTCGCGCGGTGCCGGGGGCGACAATTCATCGAGCGCATCGCCGCTCGGGCCGAGCACCGCCACCGAGCTGTAGAACAACCAGTCGCGAACCCCCCGTCGGGTGCCCGCCTCCAGCAGCTCTCGCGTCGCTTCCAGATTGTCGTCGAAGTACTCCTGGTCCGATTGGCCCCAGTCGTCCTTGGCCGCCGCCAGATGGCAGATCATGTCGATCTCGTTCGGCAAGCCCGCCAGGAGCCCCTTGTCCCGGAGATCGCCCTCGATGAATCGGTCGATGGCGGGCCCGGCGTAGGGTCTCCGGTCCACACCGATGATCGATGCGCCCTGAAGCTTCAGATGGGGCACCAACGATCGCCCGATGTATCCGCTGCAGCCGGTCACCAGGATCGTGCTCATGCGTGTCGTCCGAGCTCCTCGTCGTAGAGGTCCATTTGCTGGCCCACGATCCGTTCGCGAGACAGCTCGCGTTCGACCAGCGCCCGCGCGCTGCGGCCCATGGAGATCCTCAATCCCGCATCGTCGATCAGGCAGCGCAGAGCCGCCGCGAGCGCCGGACTGTCCCTCGCCGGCACCAGCAGTCCGGTCTCCTCATGGCGCACGATCTCGCGGCAGCCCGGCACATCGGTGGCGACCACCGGGCGGCCGCACGCCGCCGCTTCCATGAGCGCCGCGGGCAGGCCTTCGCCATAGGACGGCAGACAGACGATATGCGCCCGGGCGTAGACGCCCGGCATATCCTCGCAGAAGCCGGCGAACTCGACCACGCCGCCGTCGTGCCATGCCCGGAGCTGCGTCTCCGGGACACCGGTGGGGTTCTCCGGGTCGGCATCGCCGACCAGGATGAATCGCGCGCGTACGCCCTGCCGGCGGAGCCGCTCGGCCGCTTCGACGAACTCGTAGACCCCCTTGTCGCGCAGCATGCGCGACGGCAGCACCACGACCGGCGGGCCCTCGGGTTCCGGCGTGGGTTGGTACTTCACCGTATCGACGCCCACGCCCCGGATCAGACTCATCCGTTCCCTGGGGACCCCGAAGAAGCGTCCGAACACCGCCATGTCGTCCTGATTCTGGAGGATGAACCGGTCTCCGGTGCGGCGGATCAGCGGCGCGATCAGCCCGATGCCCATGCGGACGCACCTGGCCTTGAGGCTGTTCGACGTGAAGGCGAAGCCCAGACCGGTCACCGTCATGATGGTTCGGACCCGGCGCGAGAAGGAGAGCCCGATGCTGGCCACGCACATCGCCTTCAGCGTCACGATGTGCAGGAGGTCGGGCTCGATCGCACGGACCAGCCCCGACAGTTCCGTGGCCATCATCAGCGGCTTGAAGATCGATCGGTCGTTGGCGTTGGCGCGCAGTGGATGATAGGCGATGCGCTCCGCCGCCAGCCGATCCAGATCCTGCTGGCGGCGGCTGAGCGTGATCACATGCACATCGATCCTGCGATCGCGCAGCGCCCTGGCCCAGTGCAAACGATGGGAGACGAAATACTGGGAGCGATTGTCGATGAAGAGGAGCTTCTTGAAGCGGGGGGGCCCCGGATCCTGTGCGTGGACTTCAGACAAGAGGACCGACCATCCTTTCCCGGGGCATGTCTACCACCTAGAATCGAAACGCCACCTTCACGCTGCGACTCGCGCCCTTGTCCATCGCGGTCGACAACGCCCAGGCATGCTCGGCGAGCGGGAAGGTGTGGGTGACGAGCGAGCCCACCGGCGCACGACCGCCGGCGATGAGCGATAGCGCCTCGGCGAAGGCACCCGGGCCCGTGCCGGCGTGGCCCGATCGCTCCGCGGCGGAGCCACTCGCGATTCCCCCGCTCCATGGCGCGCCGTAGGTGAGGCTGCCGCGGATCGTGAGTTCCTTGAGCCACACCGGCGTCCAGTCGAGCCCGTCGAGGCTTCGGACGTTGCCGAGCAGCACCACCGTGCCCCCGGCGCGCGTGAAGCGCAGCGCGTCCTCCATCCCACCCCGACCACCGACGCACACGAACGAGCGATCGAATCCTCCCACCGATGCCGGCGGCCCGATGATGGTCTTGAGCAGCCGCGCTCCCCCGACCGCGGCGAGCGCCGCCATGCGGTCGCCTCGATCCATGACCACCTGCGCGGCGCCCAGCTTGAGCGCGTGCTCACGCTGGAAGTCGTGGCGCGCCAGCACGGTGACGACGGCGTCGGGCGACAGGGCATGCAGCGCCGCCAGCGTGAGCAGGCCGATCGAGCCCGCGCCGACGACCAGCACGCGCTCGCCGTGCGTGGGCGGCGACGAGCGCACGGCGTGCACCGCGCACGCGAAGGGCTCGACCAGCACGGCCGCCTCGTCGCTCACCGACTCGGGAACGCGCAGCAGCTGGCTCTCGTGGGCGACGAACCGCT
>JBGPXY010000079.1:0-11252 GCA_041492985.1 Candidatus Eiseniibacteriota bacterium | reverse complement strand
CGGAGTACGCGGCGCTCGAGCCGACCTTCGACCGCATGGTCCGCTCCCTCCGAGCCGACGAGCGCGCGAGCCACAATTGAGCGAGCCCAACACGATCTGCGTCTCAAACCTCAGGCTCGCCGGTCGCATGGACGCGGTCGGGAGCGCCGAATACAACCCGACTCTCTCGGAGCGACACGCCGAGTCGGCGGCTCGTTACCTTCGGATGGGGAACCGTTGGTCCCACTCCGATGCAACGCTCGAAACGAATCGGAGGATTTCAATGATGCGCGCACGCGTATGGCTTCCGTTGATCGTCCTGACTGCCTCGCTTCTTGCGCAGGTCTCGGCGGCCTCGGACTTCCAGGAGAAACGCTTCAATCTGGTTCCGTTCGGCGGCTGGACGTTCTTCGACAAGGAACTCAAGTCGGCGACCGGACTGATGCTCAACGACGATCTCTACCTGGGCGGCCGGCTCGGCGTGCGGGTGGTATCCCCGCTCTGGCTCGACCTCGCAGGCGGTTACACCAAGACCAGTACCTGCGACTCGGATGCGTCCTGGACTCACCTGTCGGCCAACCTGCTGCTGGTGTCGTCCACGCCCCGAACCATCAATCCGTTCGTCTCGCTGGGCGGAGGCGTATCGAAGTTCGTCCCGCGCTGGAGTGCCGACCAGACCGACGGCACATTCGAAGCCGCGGTCGGAGTGAAGGTGAAGGTCACGGACATGATCGGTTTGCGGCTCGAAGCGCGTAACGTGCTGCTCGTGCCCAGGGAGCACTACAACAAGGCCCACATCGACGATGTCATCGCCGGGGCCGGACTGGTCTTCGCGTTCGGCGGCAAGGACGAAGACAGCGACGGGGACGGCGTGCGCGACAAGCGGGATAAGTGCCCCGACACACCGCGCGGATGCACGGTGGACGCAACCGGCTGTCCGATCGACTCGGATGGTGACGGCGTCTGCGACGGGCTGGACCAGTGCGCCAATACTCCGCGCGGCGCGACCGTCGACGCGAAGGGATGCCCGACCGATACGGACGGCGACGGCGTCTGGGACGGCATCGACCAGTGCGCCGACACACCCAGAGGCTGCACCGTGGACCCGCGTGGTTGCCCGACGGACTCGGACGGCGACGGTGTGTGCGACGGCGTGGATAAGTGCCCGGACACCGTGAAGGGTTGCAAGGTGGACGTCACCGGCTGCCCGATCGACTCCGACGGCGATGGCGTATGCGATGGACTCGACAAGTGTCCCGACACGCCGCTCGGCACCAAGGTGCTGGCGGACGGTTGTCCGCCCAGCGAGGTCCAGCAGCGCGAGATCGAGCTGCTCGACACCGGCCTGATCCGTCTGCAGGACGTCAAGTTCGCAACCGCGAAGGCGGACATCCTCCCCGAGTCCCACCACGCGCTCGACGTGGTCGGCGAGGTGCTGAGCAAGTGGCCCCAGCTCAAGATCGAGATCGGCGGTCACTGTGATTCACGGGGCAGTGACGCCTACAACCTCGGGCTCAGCCGTCGGCGGGTGAACTCGGTGCGTGCCTATCTGCTCCAGCACTTCTCGAAGCTCGAGGCGACGCAGTTCACCACCAAGGGCTACGGCGAATCACAGCCACTGGTGCCGAACACGAGCCCCGCGAACATGGCCCAGAACCGTCGGGTCGAGTTCAAGGTGTTGAACAAGGAGATTCTGCAGCAGATCAAGCGCTGAGTCGGGCACCGACGGATGGAGGAGCAGCACTGCCATGAAACGCACTGCGGTGCCATCCGCCGGCGCAGACTCGCCAGCCGAGCGCGGCAGCGGCCTCGCAACAGGGGTCATGTCGAGCCTGAGACGAACCAAACCGAGACTCTGGTCTCACATACTGAGGAGAGGTCCCATGCGAGTTCATCAACGATTCGATGCCCGGCTCGCCGCGATTCTGGCGGTTGTCGCGCTGATCGCGGCACTGTGCGGCTGCCATTCGCCGACCAAAGTATGCATCGTCCCGGGGGCGCCCGCCGGATCCGGACCGGTCGTGTCGCCGCTCGGCGCCGCGTCCACCTTCGTGATCCTGGCCGGCTCGACGGTGACCAACACCGGCGCGACCACCACCATCGTCGGAGACGTCGGCGTCAGCCCGGGCTCGGCCATCACCGGCCTGCCGGCCGGACAGCCGACCGGTGGATCGACCCATGCCGCCGATGCGGCCGCGGCCAGCGCCCAGACCGCGCTCACCACCACTTACAACGATCTGGCCGGCCGAGCACGCAACGCGACCATGACCGGTGTCAACCTGGGCGGCCGGACCTTCCGCACGGGTGTCTTCTTCTGGTCGAGCTCGGCCCAGTTGACCGGCGCGGTGACGCTGGATGCGCAGGGCGACCCCAACGCGGTGTTCATCTTCCAGATCGGGAGCACGCTGACGACCGCGAGCAGCTCGTCGGTCGTCCTCATCGGTGGCGCGGACGCGAAGAACGTGTTCTGGCAGATCGGCAGCAGCGCGACGCTTGGTACGGCAACGGCATTCCGGGGCAACATCGTCGCGCTTGCGAGCATCACGCTCAACAACGGCGCGACCCTGTCGGGTCGTGCGCTGGCGCGTAATGGCGGCGTGACGCTGGATGCCAACGCGGTGGCGCTGCCGTAGCAGGGCATCGCACGACTGTGGAGGCGGCCGGGACACTCCCGGCCGCCCCTTCAACTCACAAGGAGGATGTCATGTCAGTGCATCTCAGACGAACCTGGACTCTCCTGCTCTCCCTCGTCATCTGCATCGCCGCGAGAGGCGCGGCCATGGCCGGCGAGACCCAGCGCCACGTGGTCGGCGGCGCCGAGATCCAGGCGAGGATCGATCAGCAGCTCGACCAGGATGGCGCCGACCGGCAGGCGATCCAGCAGCTCCTGGGTCAGCCCGCCGTGCGTCAGATCGCCGAGTCCGCGGGGCTGGACGTCGAGCGGGCCCACGCGGCCGCCGCGCTCCTCTCCGGGCCGGAGCTCAAGGATCTGGCTTCGCGCGCCCGCGAGATCAACGCGGGGATCGGTGGCGATCGCACCATCACCATCACGGCGACCACGCTCATCATCATCCTGCTGCTCGTCATCATCCTGATGCGCTGAGCAGATGCGGTTCGTCGGAGCGAGTTTGGCGGCTGGCGTCTGTGTGACGGTGGCCGCCATCGGCTCTCCCCTCCCCACCTCGGCTGACGCGACATCCATCGAAGCGGGTGCGCCACGGACGGTGTGCCTGCTCGACGTGCCCTTTGTCCCGCAGCGCCAGGCGCTGTGCGGCGGAGCCGCTCTGGCGATGGTCATGCGCTACTTCGGGGAGCCCGCCGTTCTGGCCGAGGATTTCGCGGACCGCATCGAGCCCGACGCGAAGGGCATCCGCACCGACGATCTGGTGAACGCCGTACGGGCACGCGGGTGGACCGCCTTCCCCGCGACCGGCACTCGATCCGCCCTCGACGATGACCTGTCCCGCGGTCGTCCCACCATCGTCCTCCTGCGCGTGGGCTCGGGCTCGCTCCACTACGTGGTCGTCGTCGGCAGCGGCACTGGATCGGTGGTCGTCCACGACCCCGCACTCGGACCCTTTCGGACGATGCGGGAAGACAGGTTCGACCGCGCCTGGGAGGCCGACGGTCGGTGGTCTCTCCTGATCCTCCCGCCAGGGCCCGGTTCCCACCCGCTGGCCGGGTCCCCCGTCATCGTCGATTCGACCCCGGTGACCCTGCTCGAAGGCTGTGACGCCATCGTCGAGGAAGGGATCCATCGCGCGCGAAGCGGCGATGCCGTCGGGGCCGAGCAGCGATTCCTGGCGGCACGAGCCTTGTGCCCCGCGTCGGCCGCTCCCGCCCGGGAGCTCGCCGGCTTGCGGTTCGGCGCCGGGGACTGGGACGGAGCGACCCGACTGGCGGAGCAGGCGCTCGCACTCGACCCGGCCGACTCGCTCGCATCGAGGATCCTTGCCGGGAGCCGCTTCCTCGATGGCGATGTGGAAGGCGCCCTCCGCGCGTGGAATCTCCTCTCCGAGCCGCGCGCCGACCTCACGCGGATCGATGGGCTGATCCGCACGCGCTACAGCGCCGTGGCCGGCCAGATCGATCTGCCACCGGGGCGGCTGCTCACGCCGGAAGCCTTCCTCCGAGCACGCCGGCGTCTGGAGGAGATGCCGACCCAGTCGGGCTCGCGTCTGAGCCTGAGGCCGCAGGCCGGAGGAAGCGCGCAGTTGAACGTGGCGTTGCTGGAGCGTCCACTGCTGTTCGCCGGGCCGTGGGACGCGGGCCAGGCGGGCGTCCGCGCTCTCATCGAGCGCGAGGTCGCTGTCGATGTCGCGAGCCCCACCGGGAACGGCGAGCTGTGGACCGCCGACTGGCGCTGGTGGCACGCGCGGCCACGCGTTTCGCTGGCGCTCGCGGTTCCGGCCGCCGGCGGGCGGCCGGGCCTCTGGCGCGTCGAGGGTTACCGGGAGCGGCAGTCCTACGCGACCGGGGTTCCTCTCATCCCAGGCGACACCGATCCCCTGGGGCTCGTCACCGAAGAGCGCCGCCGTGCCGCGCTCTCATTCGCGGACTGGGTCGCTTCGAGCCTCCGTCTCGAGGGCGGGGTGGCACTCGATCGGTGGAGCGGGCGCGGCCGCCATCTCTCGCTCGATGGGAAGATCGAGACGCGCTCGGCGGGCGATCACCTGTCACTTGGCGCCGAGCTGGCGGGCTGGAAGAGCCTCGATGGGGGCGCACCGTTCGCGGCAGGTGGCGTCCTGGCTCGGTGGAGCTCTCGGGATCCCGGACGCGGTGGCTGGCGGGCGCGTGCGGGGGTATCGCGAGCGACCTCGGAGGCACCCCTCTCACTCTGGCCCGGAGCGGGCACCGGTCCTGGGCGCGCCCCGGTCTTGCGAGCCCATCCACTGCTGGACGAGGGCATCCTGGACGGTCGTGCATTCGGGCGGACGCTGGTTCACGGAGGGCTCGAGAGACAGGGTTGGGCATGGACGGTGAACCCGTTGCGGCTGGGCTGGGCTCTGTTCGTCGATGCAGCGCGTCCGTGGGACGGCTTGGGACCGGACCCGGTCCCCTTGCAGGTCGATGGCGGGGTGGGCCTCCGGGTTGCCGGCATGGGCACCAGGGGTCAGTTCAGGCTCGATCTGGCCCGAGGCTTCGAGGACGGGAAGGTCGCGCTCTCGATCGCTTGGGACGCCCGATGAGACCCGCTGATTGTAGGGATGTCTCCGCTTTGAAGGATCTTCTTCCCCCGGCCGGGAAACAGGGCATGGATGGGACGCCCTCCGCGCCGGTCTGCGAGACCGCCAAGCCTTCCCCCGCAACGAGCTAGGGAAGAGTCGACGTCGCCGGCCGGCGGCTGGCACCGTTCCTGCGAAATCAAGACGCCAGCAGCAGGTTCGCGATACACGCAGACCGCCCACATTCGACTCATTCGAGAGGGAATCACCCCCATGAGAAACACCATCCTGTCATCATTCCTCGCCTGCATGTGCCTGGCAGGGATCCTCGCCACCCCATCGCCGGCGAGTGCGTTCAGCTTGACCGGCTTCGGCGGGAAGCTCGGGTTCATGTCGCCGGAGAACCGCGACGGCACGCTCGCGGTGGGCGCGCACCTGGAGTTCGAGGAGTCCGGCTCCCGCGTGCACCTGATCCCGAACGTGATGTACTGGAAGGCCGAGAACCTCAGCGATCTGAGCGCCAACGCCGACCTCTACTACCACTTCATTCGCGAAGGCCAGGTGACCCCGTACGTCGGAGCAGGCCTGGGCTTGAACTCATTCCGTAATGACTCCTCGAATCAGTCCGACATGAAGCTGGGTCTCAACATGATCGGTGGGCTCCGGTTCCCGGCACCCGCGGTTCACTACTTCCTGGAAGCGCGTTACACGGCGAGCAACATCTCGCAGTTCGCGCTCCTCGGCGGCGTCACCTTCCACGGCTGGCACTCGCACTAGCCACCGGCATCCGCTGCCGGCAACCGAAGCAGAGGCACACATGACCGCAACGACCCATCGCGCGATCACGGACCTCACGGCAAGGCTCCTCATCGGAGCCCTGGTGCTGGGGAGCCTGATCGTGATGGGCGTTGGGGTCACGCAAGCGACCCGGTCCACCGACCTCTCCGTGGATTCAAGCCCGTGAAAGACATTGTTGAAGAGGCGACCGGGGTCCAGACTCAACAGACATCTCGCAGATGGGTGAATTGAGGCACTTGAGGGGGGTTTTACCGTGGCTGGATGGACATTCCAACGAAAGCTGATCACGGCGTTGATCGTGATCGGCCTTCTGGCGGTCATGAGCAGCGGTGCCTCCCTGGTCGTTTCGAGGCTCATCGTCGCGAGCGTGGACAAGGTCGCCACCAGCCAGGCCCGGGATCTGGCGGACAGCAGGCAGCTTCAGCTCAGCGGCATCCGGAAGATCCTGGACGCTCGCACCTGGGTGCTCACGGGCGACCCGGGCTACGCCGTCGCCGCGACGTCGGGTAGCGCCGGGATGCGCGACCAGATCGCCCGCATGAAGCCCCGGATGTCGGGGAGCCTTGGCGAGGCCCTCCTCGACCGTGTCGCAACCTCGGAACGCCAACACCAGGAGAGCTTCGAGCGCGCCGTGCTCGGCGCCAGCGCTCCCGGCGGACGAGGAGCCATCCTTGTCGCGGACTCGCTGGCCACCCAGGGCGTCGCCCTCGGGCAGGCCATGGACGCTCTCGTGGTGCACATGGATGCCCTCACCCTCAGCGGACTCGAGGCCACCCGCAGCTCCGTGGCCCTCGCGCAGAAGATCCTGAACGCGATCACCTTCGCGACCATCCTGCTGGCGGTGATCTTCTGCATCACGCTTCTGCTGGTGCTGAACAGGAGTACCCGGGTGCAGGCGACGGCGCGCACGACCGCCGAAGCGCACCAGGCCCGGACCACGCTCGCCCTCTCGGCGGCGGAGGAGGCGAGCCACCTGAAGGACGAGTTCCTGGCCACCGTCTCGCACGAGCTGCGCAATCCGCTGGCGCCGATCCTCACCTGGACCCAGCTCCTCCGGAGCGGCACGCTCGACAAGGAGAAGTCGGATCGGGCGCTGGAAGTGATCGAGCGGAACGTCCGGTCACAGGCTCAGCTGATCGACGACCTGGTCGACGTCTCGCGGGTGGTGTCGGGCAAGTTCCGGCTCGACGTGAGGCCGCTCGAGCTGGCGTCGGTGATCAAGGCCGCCGCAGAGTCGCAACGCCCCGCGAGTGATGCCAAACAGATCAAGCTGTTGCTCGTGCTGGACGAGCGGGTGGGGCTGGTCTCGGGCGATTCGGAGCGGCTGCAACAGGTGATGTGGAATCTCATCTCCAACGCGATCAAGTTCACGCCCAAGGGAGGCCGTGTGCAGGTGGTGCTGGGGCGCGCGGAATCCCACGTGGAGGTCTCGGTCATCGACAGTGGCATGGGGATCGATGCCGCGTTCCTTCCCCACGTCTTCGAGCCGTTCCGGCAGGAGAACGACGGCTCGAAGCGCCGCCACGGCGGCCTCGGGCTGGGACTCTCGATCGTTCGCACCATCACCGAGCTGCACGGAGGCGAGATCACCGCCCACAGCGACGGCGCGGGGTTGGGCTCGAGGTTCACGATCCAGCTCCCCATGTTGGCGACGAGCCAGTCGTTCGGCGAGACCTGGCGACGGCACCCGATCGCCGGGGACATGGGGTCTCACGAAGCCCTTCGAAGACTCGATGGGATCCGCGTGCTCGTGGTGGACGACGAAGCGAGCACGAACGAGGCGGTGCAGGCCCTGCTCATATCGTGCGGCGCGGAGGTGCGGGTCGCGAGCTCGGCTGCCGAAGCTCTCGCAGTGCTCGACGGATGGGAGCCCGACGTACTGCTGTCGGACATCGCGATGCCGGGAGAGGACGGCTACGAGCTGATCCGCAAGGTGAGGGAGCGCGACGCCGTGCGTGGTGGCCGCCTCCCCGCCGTGGCGCTCACCGCCTATGCCAAGATCGAGGACCGGGTGAGCATCCTCGCCGCGGGATTCCAGATGTACCTCTCGAAGCCCACCGATCCTGCCGAGCTGGTGGCGGTGGTGGCGAGCCTCGCCTCCCGGCGCGGCGCGAACGGACACGCCAGGCTCGCGTGAGGCTGGTCGTCGCGCGCAAGCGCCAGCTCAGCGCTCCTCCCCCCACTGGGCGGGCGCGATGGCCGGGCCGCGCTGCCGGCGCGCCAGCAACACGCGCGGTCGGCCGGCCAGGTCGTCGATCAGCCTGATCTCCTCCCAGTCGTAGGCCCCGGTCAGCCACGCCGCGACCTCCGGGGCGCGCGTCTCGGCGAGCTCCAGTGCCAGCAACCCCTCCGTCACCAGGTGGCGCGGGGCTTCGTCCACGATCTCGCGCAGCGCTTCGAGCCCGCTTGAGCCCGAGAACATCGCCCGCTCGGGCTCGAACTCACGCACGTCCTCGGGCAGGGACTCCCGTTCGCCGGTCGCGATGTAGGGTGGGTTGGAGACGATGACCTCGAAACGCTCATCCGCGGCGATCGGCTCGAGCCAGTCGCCGAGCCGCAGATGGACGCGATCGGCGATCCCGCACGCCTCGGCATTCTCGCGGGCGACCGCGAGTGCCTCGTCGCTGGCGTCGGTCGCGGTCACGACGGCGGCTGGCCACTCCGTGGCGATCGCGAGCGCCACGGCGCCCGAGCCGGTGCCCAGGTCGAGCACTCGGGGCCTGGGCCAGCGCGTCCGCTCCTGACGCAGGACGCCCAGCACCGCCTCGACCAGCCCTTCGGTCTCGGGGCGCGGGATGAGCACGGCGCGGCTCACGGTCAGGTCGAGGCTGCGGAACGCCGCCCTTCCGGTGATGTACTGCACGGGCTCGCCCCGGGCACGCCGCGCCAGCCACGCATCGAGTCGCTCGGATTCATCGGCGCTCAGGGCGCGCGTGCGCTGCAGGTACAACTCCGGCCGCGTGAGACCGAGGAGCCGTCCCAGCAGCTCCTCGGCCTCGGCGAGCGGGGACCGACCGGGGCCGGTCAGGCCTGCGGTGGCGGCGGCGAGCGCTTCGGCGACGGTCGGATGCATGCGCCGCGCAGTGTAACGGAGCGGCATCCGCCGGGGCGACCGGCGCCGTGCCGGGCGGCGCTGATCGCACGGCGCCGCCCGCCCGAGCTGCCGACGCTACGTGGTCGAGAGCATATCGATCATCGCCAGGATGCACCCGGCCGCACCCGCAGCGATGACGTAGGGATTGAATCCGATCGCCGGCACGACCCGCATCAGACGTACCTCGGTCGCACAGAGCACCGCGCCGGCGGCTCCCCACCAGCGCTGGATCTCCTCCGACCCCGAGGCCGCCTGTGAGTCCAGACCGCTGGTCTCGACGGCGCCCGCGTCCACTCCCTGGGCATGACCGGGCGGAGCGAACGGGGCCACCATGGTCATCCATGCGCAGGCGAAGAGAAGGATCCCTCGGCCCTTCCTCATTCGCGGTGTCGACCGACGCATCACGCGCACCTCCTCGAGCGCGCTCATGTCGTCCAATGCTCCGTGATGGCCTTGCTGCAGGTGATGGCCGCGATCACCCAGGTTCCCGTGCCGGAGGCGAACACGATCGTGGCGCCGCACATCGCGTAGTCGAGGAACTTCCCCGAGTCGAACTGCTCGATGCTCGTGTCTTCTCCCGCCGTCTGCGCGACGACGGTGACCGGCTGCATCCCCACGAGACAGGCGAGCAGCACACTCATCACGACCAACTTCCATCTCATGATCACGACCCTCCTACTTTCCGGGTGGCGGGGGCGAGTGGAACGCGGGGTTGTGGCAGCCGGGAGCGCCGCAGGATGTCGGCGGCCAGAACCGTTCGCACGAAGCGGCCGGAGGCGTCGAACTGGATCATTTCGCCATAGAGCCGGTGGCCCCAGCGGCGTCGCCAGACGCCGTTGCGATCCCACCAGACCTGATCGATCGGGATGCGCCGGAGGGCCTCGGCTCCGGGCCGGTGCGGCGTGTCGACGATCAGGGTGGCGAGTTCGCCCCGCCACCCATCGTGGTCCCACCTGGCGCGCAACTGTGCGAGTGCTCCGACGCAGTGCGGACAACGCGGGTTGACGGCCACGACCCAGGTCGCGACCGCTGCATGGGCGTCCCCGGTTCCGCCCCTGAGCCGCACGAACGAGGGATGCCGCCACTCCGGGCTCTCCCACCGGTGCGCACGGTCGGCGAACCACGACGCTCCGAGCAGGAGTGCGCCGAGCGTCATCGCGCCGGCGGCGAGGTTCATGGCGGTGCGGAGCCGGGAGCTCATCGGACCGGGCTCAATCCGCGGACGAGGTCGAAGGACCACCAGCCGGTGAGTCGGGTGAGGAGCCACGCGCACAGCGTCACGATCATCGGCCCTGCCACTGCCCGCCCGGTCGCGCGTGCCTGCGTCCAGCCGGTCATCGCCACGCGGACCAGCGTGAGCACACCGAGGCTCCCGAAGGCCGTCATCACGCCCGAGCCTCCGGCATCCCCGGCGTCGAGTGCGGCCGGGCCGGCGAGGATCGCGCACACCATGCGCGGGATCGCAGGCGCGTCCACCGCGATGCGGCGCAGCGCGAACGCGAGTAGATCGACCGTGGAGAGCCCGATGACCCACGACAGGAAACGCCAGAAGGGAAGGCGCGCGCCGCGGCTTTTCCACCAGAGCACATAACAGGCCGCCTCCGAGATCGCGCCGAGCGATCGTGCCAGCAACGCTCCCGACGCCAAGGCCGAGGGGTCCGCCACGACACTCGCGTCCGAGGCGACACCCACGGCCCGCACGATCTGTTCGCGGGTCTCCGACCACCAGGACCACGCGATCCACGCGTACCAGATGGGGATCAACGCGGGCGGGAAGGGCCAGGCCAGGGACCGACTCCCCGCGGCGAATCTGTCTCGTTCGGGCCACATGCCGGTCGCTCTCCGGTTCCGCGAACGGGGACGGTGGACGCGAAACCCTCATGCACCGGCCATGCCCGTCGCCGGGCCGTGGCGGCGCGCGCGAGCCGCCTGGCGCGCCAGCGTGGAACGGCGGGCGCGCGCCGATGCCCCACCGCCAACCGGCAGACGCGTTCCGCCCCTGGCGCGGCGGCAACCATGGCGACGGTAGTGGCGCCGGCGGGCGCACCCGCTGCGCCGGGGTCAGGAGAGGATCAGCCTCAGCTCGCCCCGGCGTCCGAGGTGGCGCCGGCGGCGGCCAGGCGTTCGGCGGCATCGGCGGCGCTGAGCGCTTCCACCAGCTCCTCGATGTCGCCCTCGAGCACACTGGGCAGTCGATGGGTGGTGAAGTTGATGCG
>JBGPXY010000092.1:0-10558 GCA_041492985.1 Candidatus Eiseniibacteriota bacterium | reverse complement strand
GATCTGGTGCGCTGGCAGCTCGAGATCGCCGCGGC
This sequence comes from Candidatus Eiseniibacteriota bacterium, assembly GCA_041492985.1. Classification (GTDB taxonomy): domain Bacteria; phylum Eisenbacteria; class RBG-16-71-46; order RBG-16-71-46; family RBG-16-71-46; genus WS-11. The sequence goes on along the minus strand of JBGPXY010000092.1, from coordinate 10,523 downwards.
CGGGCGCCTGCCGCTCGCTCAGGACGCGATCACGCGCAACGGTCACGCGATCGAGGCGCGCGTCTACGCCGAGGACGCCGCACGGAACTTCCTCCCGCAGGCGGGTCGGGCGGTGCGCGTGCGATGGCCCGCGGCGACGCTGGCCCGTGTCGACGCGGGGATCGAGACGGGCGACGCGGTCCCGGTGCACTACGACCCGATCCTCGCCAAGGTGGTCACCACCGCCGAGACCCGCGCCGAGGCGCTCGAGCGGCTGACGCGAGCGCTCGATGAGTCGGTGGTGCACGGCGTGGTGACCAACCTCCCGTTCGTGAGAGCGCTCGTCAGGGCTCGCGCGGTGATGCGCGCCGAGGTGGACACGGAGTGGATCGAGCGGGAGTTCCTGGCCGGCTTCGCCGCGGTGGCGACCGCTCCGGTCCCGGAGCTGGTGCTGGCGGCGGCGGCGATCGGCGAGCTGCTCGGCGTGCCGAAGGCGTCCCTGTCCCGCGCCGGTACCCGGCGCGCGAACCTGTTCGCGACCCTCGGGCGCTGGCGTCACGCGGGGCTCGAGTGATGCGAAGCGAGTGGCGGGATGGCGATCGCGTCCGCGTGGTCGAGGTCGTCCCGGAGGGCGGGGGACGCTACCGTCTGACCGTCGACGGCGCACCCTTCGAGGTGTCGGCCGAGCGCCTGCCCGACGATCGACTGCGGCTCACCTCCGGCGACTCCGTCACGATCGCCGAGCTGAGTGCCGCGGGTACCCGCCGGTTCGTGCGCCTCGGCACGCTCGACTTCGTCGTCGATCGCGAGACGTCCGGTCGCCGCCGGTCGGGCCGCTCGCCGGCGGCGGGGCTCGAGTCGCCGATGCCGGGAGTGATCACGCGGGTGATGGTGGCGGTCGGCGAGCAGGTCACGAGGGGTCAGCCGCTGCTGGCGCTGGAAGCGATGAAGATGGAGCACGTGATCCGGGCGCCCCGCGACGGGCGCATCCAGGGCATCGCCGCTCGCGCCGGCGAGATGGTGGATGGCGGCGTGCCGCTGGTGGAGATGGACGAGGAGAGCGGATGAGTCGGAGGCGGCCGGCGGGCGGGCCGCGACCACCGGCGGGCGCGGGCGAACGCGCCGCCGCGTCGACATCCCCGATGGCGCTCGAGGTCGCGCTCATCCTGCTCTGCGTCGCCCTCGCGCTCTGGACCCAGCGCCGATCACTCGGTGGGTTCTTCTCGCTCGACGATCTCGTCATCATGGAGGCGGTGCGCGGGCTGCGACCCGAAGCCGTCGGTCTCTGGCGCCTGGTCTCCCGCCACCTGTTCTTCGGCGCCGCAGTGCCGGCCTTCGGCTCGAATCCGTTCCCCTATCACCTCGTGAGCTGGCTGCTGCACGGGGCCGACGTCGCACTCCTCTACCTCGTCGCGCGCCGGATGACCCCCGGCCCCGTTCCGGCGGCGCTGGCCGCGGCCGTCTTCGGCGCCTCCCGGCTCCACTTCATGGCGATCGGCAGCGCCGCCTGCGTCGGCGAGCTGCTGGCGCTCGGACTGACACTCGGAGCGCTCCTGCTGCACGATCGCGGGAAGCTCGGCGCCGCCGCGGGGGCGACGCTCTTCGCGCTGGCGATGCTCAGCAAGGAGAGCGTCGCGTTCCTGCCGCTGATCGCACTGCTCCCTCGGCCGGGCGCCGGTCGCATGCGGGAGCGGCTGCGCCTCGCGGCGCCGCTGCTGGCGGTGAGCGCCGTGATCGGCATCGCCCTGGTCGCCTCGGGCGCCGGGGCCACCCATCTCGCGGGGGAGGCCTACGCGCGAGCGTTCGGCGTCAATCTCTTCCTCAACCTCATGACCTACACGGCGTGGGCTTCGGACCTGGTCGACCCGCTCGCCGGCCAGGTGAGCGTCATCACGGCGAACGCGTGGCCGGCCGGCGTGGTGGCGTGTCCTGTGCTCCTGCTCGTGGTCGTGGCGGCGCGGCGCGCCACGCCGCTGCCGGCGTTCGGCGCGGCATGGTGGCTGCTCGCCCTCCTCCCGGTGCTTCCGCTGCTCCACCACACCTACGCCTACTACCTGTACGTGCCGCTTGCCGGGCTCGCCCTGTGGCTCGCGGGCGCGTGGGTGTGGGCGACCGGGGCGCTGGCCGCGCGCGGTCGCGCGGGAAGCCACGGTCGTGCGCCCTCGGGGACCGCCCCGCGCCGTGAAGGACTGGTCGTTGCGATCGCCGCGGGGCTGGCGGCACTGCTGGTCATCGGGCACGCGTGGTGGTCCGACCGGCTGCTCGCCCAGCGCGTGGCATTGCGCATGGAGGGGACCGGCATCCCGCTCGATCCCGACCTGCGCAAGAGCGAACTGGCTCGCCACGCGTTCATCGGCGTCGGGGAGCGCCTGAAAGGCGCGCACGGCCGCGTGGGGTTCTTGCTGCCGGCGAGCCTGGAAAGGTCTTACAGCACGGCGACCGGCGACACGGTCGCGACCGCCGCTCGCGGCGCGCACCGGTACGGGATGCTCGAGGGTGCGCTGGACGGCGGGCGTGGGCTCCGGGTGCTCCTGCCGAGCGTGGACTCGGTCGCGTTCCTGGACGGATGGGCGCCCGGATACGGTGGTTTCGAGCTGTTCGGCGAGAACGAGAAGGGGAAGGTGTTCTCGCTTGGGCGTGGCGCGGACGGTTTCGCCCTGGCCGGCGCACTGATGATGGACGCGGGCGTGGTCGGCCCCGCGGGGATGTTGATGGAGCAGGCACTTTCGGAGTTCCCGAACCATGCCGCGCTGCGCTTTCAGTATGCGCGCGCGTTCCACCTGGTGGGCGACTCGGTGCAGACCCGCGCCCAACTGATGGATCTCCTCCGCCGTGCGCCGAACGACCCGCTGGCGCCGCGCGCCCGGGCGATGCTCGCCGGGTCGGGGGCACGGCGGTAGCGGCCGCGCTCCCAGAATCGCCGTCGGACATGGGCTGCATGAACAGTGAATCCGCGGCATCCGCCTGCCGATAACGCGGGAAGCACTCGGGAGACGCGGGGGGCCGATTCTTGACGCTCCCCGACCCGCGTGCTACGGTGCCGCCGTCACGTGGACCAGCGGGCATCGCGGGTTTCGACTTCACGGTCCACAGGCGAAGGAAGTCCCTGGACACCAACAGGTTGACCAGACCGCCAAACACCACGCACAGCGCCACCACGACTCTTGACCTGGCCCTCTCCGGGGCCAACCGGGTCAAGAGTTTTGCGTTTTACCGGGCCGCGAGGGTCAGACCGTGATCGTCCGTAAATTCCCGATCGAGCATCTGGATGCCCTGACACTGCTGGGCCGTAACGACGCCAACCTCCGCCACATCGAGCGCGCCGTGGCGGTGCGCATCACCCTGCGTGATGGCACCATCACCCTCTCGGGCGAGGCGGAGCCGGTGAGTTCTGCCTCGCGGGCGTTGAAGGAGCTGCTCGAACTGGCCGAGCGCGGGAAGGTGGTCGAGGAGGCGGACGTCGCGACCGCCCTGGGGATGGCGCGCCGCAACGGTGACTCGGGTCCCCGCCTGGCCGACGCCTACGAGGGCGCGCCGGGCTACGCGTTCGACCGCAAGACCGTGCGTGCGCGCACACCCATGCAGGCCGAGTATCTGAAGTCGCTCGAGGACCACGACATCGTGTTCGCGATCGGTCCCGCGGGCACCGGCAAGACCTACCTCGCGGTGGCCTCGGCCGTCCAGGCGCTCCGTCAGAAGAAGGTGGATCGCATCGTCCTGGTGCGCCCCGCGGTGGAGGCGGGCGAGAGCCTGGGCTTCCTGCCGGGCGACATGCAGGAGAAGGTGGATCCCTACCTGCGGCCCATGTACGACGCGCTCGCCGACCTGATGTCGTACGACAAGATGCGCCGCTACATCGAGCTTGGCGTCATCGAGATCGCCCCGCTCGCCTTCATGCGCGGGCGGACGCTGCACAACTCGTACGTGATCCTCGACGAGGCGCAGAACACCACGGTCCGGCAGATGAAGATGTTCCTCACCCGCATGGGCGAGAACTCGCGCGCCGTGATCACCGGCGACATCACCCAGATCGACCTGAAAGACCCGGACTCCTCGGGGCTGGTGCGCATCCAGAACATCCTCGGGCACGTCTCCGACATCCGGTTCATCTACTTCCATCCGGAAGACGTGGTCCGCCACCGGCTCGTCCGCGACATCATCCGCGCGTTCGACGACTACCACGCGCGCCAGAACGGGACCGGCGAGGACGGGGTGGGGATCAGCCTCGATCCGAACGCCACCGACTCGAAGGGCACGGTCGCACCGGGTGATCGCTCACCCTCCTCGGACAAGGAGCCGCGCGGTCCGTCGCGGTGACGGGCCCACGCCCCTGACCGGGTCCTCCCGGCCGCACCCATGAGCATCCTCGATCAGGCGTCCCGCCCGGCGTTGCCCGATCGCGCCCGGAACATCCGCTGGGGCTACTACGCGGTCCGCGCGTTGTTGCTGGCGCTGCTGCTCGCCCTGGCCGGGTTGCTCCCGAGCCACCCGCGCGTCGAGGAGAAGTACCGCTACCGGCTGGGTGACATCGCCCGCGAGCGCATCGTCGCGCCCTACGACTTCCGCGTGCAGAAGGACGAGGGCACGCTGCGCCGCGAGCAGCAGGCGGCGTCGGTGGCGGTGCCGCCGGTGTTCGTGGTCGACACCCGCGTGTCGTCGGAGACGCTCGATCGCTTCGCGCAGTTCCAGGAGAAGGCGCTGCAGCTGGTGCTCGACCCCGCGCTCCCGCCGCAGGAGCGCTCCAGCGGGCTGCAGGCGCTGGGGGTCCCGCTCACCGACGAGAGCGCCCGAGCCCTGGGTGCTCCCGGACGGGCGAGGCGGGCGCTGCGCGACCTCGGCGGATGGCTTCACGACCTCCTGGCCGCGGGCGTGGCGCCCGAGAAGCACGACGACCTGCTCCAGGGCTACCACTCGATCGTCCTTCGCGATGGCGAGAACGAACAGCCCCGCGCCGCGAGCCTGCTCTACGACCGCCGCGAAGCGCTGGGCTTCATCGAGCGTCGCGCCCGGGAGGCGTACCCGAACGATCCGGCGGGCGTGAAGCTGGTGGCCGAGCTGGCGGTGCCGTTCGTGCAGCCCAACGTGGTCTACGACCGCGCCGAGACCGAGTGGCGCCGGGTGCAGGCCCAGGGCGTGGTGCCGACCATGCTGGGCTTCGTGCAGAAGGACGAGTTGATCGTTGACGCCAATCAGCGCATCGATCGCTCGGCGCTCCTCAAGCTGCTGTCGTTGCGCGACCTCGAGTCGGCGCGCCGCCAGCGGAGCGAGATCTTCTATCCGCCGGCCGCCCGCATGGTGCTGATGCTCCTGTTCATCGCCATGTTCGCCGTCTATCTGCGTCTCGAGCTGCCCCAGGTGTTCCGGGACAACGCGATGATGGCGATGTTCACGCTGCTCGTGGCGGTGGTCATGGGCGCGACCGAGATCCTGGTCGGGACCATGGGGCTCTCGGAGTTCGCCATTCCGCTCGCGGTGGCACCGCTGGTCGTCGCGTCCCTGATGGAGAAGCGGCCGGCCCTGGTCTTCACCCTCATGCTCGCGGTGGCGACCACGGCGATCATGGAGCTCAAGGCACCCTTCGTCCCGGTCGCGGTGATGGGCGGGGTGACCGCCGTCTACTCGGTCGCGCGACTGCGCCACCGCTGGCACTTCCTGCGCGCGAACCTCATCATCGCCGCGGCCATCCTGGCGGCGATCACGGCGTGGGATCTGGCCCGGGCGACCCCTCCCGAGCTGCTGGTGCGCGACGCGATGTGGGGGGCGCTCAACAGTTTCCTCGCCATCTCACTGGCGTTCCTGCTGCTGCCCCTGGTCGAGCACGTGTTCGGCCTGACCTCCGACATCACGCTGCTCGAGCTGTCGGACCTCAATCGACCGCTCCTCCGGCGAATGCAGCTCGAGGCGCCGGGCACCTATCACCACAGCATGGTGGTGGGGAGTCTCGCCGAGCGGGCGGCGGAGGCCATCGGCGCCAACTCGCTGCTCGCCCGTGTCTCGGCTTACTATCACGACATCGGCAAGCTCGCGAAGCCCGAATACTACGCCGAGAACGAGCCGGCGGCGGGACGCAGCCGCCACGAACAGCTCACGCCCAGCATGAGCGCGCTGGTGGTGAAGTCCCACATCAGCGAGGGCCTCGAGCTGGCGCGCCGCGAGCGGCTCCCACGCGCGGTGCGCAACGCCATCCCCGAGCACCACGGCACCATGGTGATGGCCTTCTTCTACGACAAGGCGCTGCAGGTCGATCCGACCGTGCAACGCGAGGACTACTGTTATCCCGGCCCGCGCCCGCGCTCGAAGGAGACCGCCATCCTGATGCTCGCGGACGGCGTCGAGGGCGCCTCGCGTGCGCTGCAGGAGCCCACGCCCAGCCGCATCCGCGGGCTCGTGACGCGGATCATCGACGAACGGGTGCGCGACGGACAGCTCGACGAGTGCGGGCTGACGCTCTCCGAGGTGGCGCGGATCCGGGAAGCGTTCGTCCCGGTGCTCACGGCCATCTTCCATGTGCGGGCGCCGTATCCCGAGGAACCACGGCGGCGCGCCCGGGCCGATGCCGATCTCCGCAAAGAGTCCACTTAGCCTTCCCGGTGTGGCGACGCCGCTCGCCGCCCTGGTGAGGAAGGCGCTCGCGCTCGTGGGCCGCCGCCCGGGCGAGCTGGGGATCGTGTTGACGGGCGATGCGCCGGTGCGCGAGCTCAACCGACGCTGGCGCGGGCTCGACCGGGCCACCGACGTGCTCTCCTTCGGCTACGACGAGACGCCGGGACCATTCGTGAACGGGGACCTCATCGTGTCGATGGATCGGGTCGCCGAGCAGGCGCGGCGCTTTCGCGTCACGCGCGGGCACGAGCTGGCGCGCCTCGTGATCCATGGCGCCCTGCACCTGGCCGGGCTCGACCACCGCACGCCGTCGGAACGCACCCGGATGCGCGCCCGCGAGACCGCGCTCTTGCGCGGGGCGGCGGCTCAGGTCCGGGCACTCGAGCGTGCGCTCGACCGCAAGCCGAAGACTCGCGGGGCGTGAGGAGCGGCGCGGGCGTCAGTCCTCGCGCAGGCGGTATCCCACCCCGGGTTCCGTGATGAGCAGGCGCGGACGGGCCGGATCCGCTTCGATCTTGTGCCTGAGCTGCGCCATGTACACGCGCAGGTAGTGGTGCTGGGCGGTGTGACCGGGACCCCAGACCTCGCGCAGCAGCTGTTCATGCGTCATGACCCGGCCCGCGTATCGCGCCAGCGTGGTGAGCAGCCGGTACTCGATCGGCGTCAGCCGGATCTCCGTTCCCTGGAGCAGCACCCGGCGCCGCGTCAGGTCGATGCGCAGATCGCCGGCTTCGAACGCGCCAGGCTCCGCGCTCGACGGGGCGGGGGAGTGGTGCCGGATGGCGACCCGCATCCGCGCGATCAGCTCGCCCATGGAGAACGGCTTGGTGACGTAGTCGTCGGCCCCGGCGTCGAGCGCGCGGATCTTGTCGCCCTCCTGCCCACGCGCCGAGATGACGATGATCGGCATCGTCGACCACTCGCGGATGCGGCGCACGATCTCGAAGCCGTCGATGTCGGGCAGGCCGAGATCCAGCAGCACCAGGTCGGGTGTGCGCATCGCCGCCTGCGTCAGCGCCTCCTGTCCCGTGGCCGCCTCGACGAGCGAGTAGCCCTGGCCCGCCAGGCCGGCACGCAGGAACTTCCGGATCGGCGCCTCGTCGTCCACGACCAGCACGACGGCGGGCACGGCGGTGCCCGAATCGGGGTTCATGGGCGGTGCGCCTCCGGCGACACGTCCGCGGCCTCGGCTTCGACCGGCGGAGGATCGCCCCCGAGCGGCAATCGGATCGAGAACACGGCGCCGCCGCTCGGCCGATTGGCGGCGACGATCGACCCGCCGTGCGCTTCGACGACACCGCGGCAGATGGCCAGACCCAGCCCGACGCCGCCGGGCTCGCCTTCGCGCCGGACGCGATGGAATTTCCTGAACACCAATTCCTCCTCGCCGATCGGCAGGCCCGGCCCGGCATCGGCGACCGTGATGACCACGGTTCCCTCGACGACGTTCGCCCGGATCTCCAGCACGCCACGCTCGGGCGTGTACTTGAGCGCGTTGTCGAGCAGGTTGTAGAACACCAGCTCCATGAGCACGTCGTCCATCGGCACGAGGGGGAGGTCCGGAGGGATCTCGATCGAGACCTCGCGTCCGCGCATGCGGTCTTCGAGCCGACGGAGCGAGACACCGAGGATCTCCTCCAGCGAGTGCCACTCCTTGCGCAGGTTCACCGCGCCCGACTCGAGGCGTGTCATCTCGAGCAGGTTCCCCACCAGGCGGTTGAGACGCTGGGCCTCCTCGACGATGGCTTCGATCATCTCCCGCCGGGTGATCTCGCTCATGTCGCCGGCGGCGAGCAGACTCGTTGCCGCCCCGGTGATCACGGCCAGCGGGGTCCTGAGGTCGTGGGAGACCGAACTCAGCAGGGTCTCGCGCAGGCGCTCGGATTCGAGCCGCACGCCCGCCTCCTCGGCCTCGAGGGCGAGCCGGGCCCGCTCGATGGCCAGGGCGATCTGATTGCCGAAGGTCTCCAGCAGCCGGAGCTGCTCGGTGGCGATGGTCCTCCGATGCGGCGCCGGGAGGATCCCCAGGATGCCCACCGGACCTCCCGAGCCCCGGAGCGGCAGGTACAGCCCCTTCGCGGCCGGGAGCGTCGGCGTGCCGAGGCCGGCCGGCTGATCGTGATCGAACGCCCACTGCGCCACACCGCGGTCGTGCTCGTCGAGCTCGACGGCCGGCGTGTCCCGGGCCGGCACCGCCACGCGGCCCGTGGGATCGGGCAGCAGGATGGCGGCCCGCGTCTCGAACACCTCCTCCACCCGCCGGATGGCCGCGGCCAGCAGGCGATCCTGGTCGGGGATCGCCGCCAGGTCGCGGCTCAGCGAGTAGAGCGCCGCCGTGCGGCGCTCCCGCCAGCGCGCTCCTTCCGTCTGCTGGCGGAGCCGGGAGGCCATGGTGCTGAGGACCAGCGCGACGACCAGCATCACCAGGAACGTGACGAGGTATTCCGTGTCCGAGATCGCGAACGTGAACGCCGGTGGAACGAAGAAGAAGTCGAAAGCGGCGACCGAGAGGATCGAGGCGAGGATGGCGGGCCCACGGCCGAAGCTCACCGCCACCCACGTGACCCCCAGCAGGTAGACCATGTTGAGGTTCGCGGGCGCGAAGCGCCGGTGCATGAACCAGGCGATCGCGGTCATCCCCACCACCGACACGGCGCTGGAGATGTAACTCCGCCAGTCGATCCGTCCGGGGGGTGGGGCGTTCCCTTCCACCGGTCGCTCGCCGGGCTCGCCGCTCATCACGACCACGTCGATCTCGCCGCTCGCGCGGACCAGCGTGCCCACGACCGAGCCGAGCACCAGCTCCATCCAACGCGGTCGCGTCGGCTTGCCGACCAGGATGCGTGAGACGTTGCGCACCCGGCCGTAGGCGAGCAGCTCGTCCGCGACGCGCACGCCGCTCAGCATGGCGGTCTCGGCGCCCAGCTCCTCCGCGTAGGCCAGCACGTCGACGATGTGGTCCCGGTCCCGGTCGGACGGAGCCATCTCGCCCGGGCGTTCGACGTGGACCACGATCCAGTCGGCGTTCAACTGGGCTGCCATCTGCCGCGCCGCCCGGATGAGCCGCAGTCCCGATTGCGGCTCGCTCACCGCGGCGAGGATGCGGCCGCCGACCGCCCACGTGCGATCGATGGCGTTGGCGCGACGGTAGGACTCCATCTGCGCGTCGACGCGCGCCGCGGTCAGTCGGAGCGCGAGCTCGCGCAGCGCGATCAGGTTTCCCTTCCTGAAGAAGTGTTCGCGTGCCCGCTCAGCCTGGTGCGGGAGGTAGACCTTCCCCTCCTTCAGCCGTTGCAGCAGATCGTCCGGCGGCAGGTCCACCAGCTCGATCTCGTCCGCCTGCGCGAGCACCTCATCGGGTACGAGCTCGCGAACGGAGACGCCGGTGATCTGGGCGACCAGGTCGTAGACGCTCTCGACATGCTGCACGTTGAGCGTGGTCGAGACGTCGACGCCGCTCTTGAGCAGCTCCTGGATGTCCAGCCAGCGCTTGGCGTGCCGGGAGCCCGGAGCGTTGGTGTGGGCCAGCTCGTCGACCAGCAGCAGGCCCGGCCTGCGCGCGAGGGCGGCGTCGAGATCGAACTCCCGGAGGATGGCCCCCTTGTACTCGATCTCGCGGCGGGGAAGCACCTCGAGGCCATCGAGGAGTGCGGCGGTCTCCGACCGCCCGTGCGTCTCGACCACGCCGACGACCACGTCGGTGCCGGCGCGGCGCCGCTCGTGCGCCTCGACGAGCATGGCGAAGGTCTTCCCGACGCCCGCGGACGCGCCGAAGAACACCTTGAGCTTGCCGCGCGCCGCGCGTGCCTCGTCCTGGCGGATGCGCTCCAGGATCGCTTCGGGATCAGGTCGCGTGTCGCGCATCGGCCTCCCGGCTCGCGCCGTGGCGGGGGTTCCGGGGCGGGGGTGCGGCGCTACGGCGTGTGGCCGGACAAGAGGTC
>JBGPXY010000142.1:0-7201 GCA_041492985.1 Candidatus Eiseniibacteriota bacterium | reverse complement strand
TGACTGTGAAACGGACTGAACCTAGTGCGGCAGTTGCGGCCTGTCAATGCGTGGCGCCTCTCTGCGCGTCGCGAAACCCGCCGAGACGAGGATGTCGCGCGCCGCATCCGTGAGTCCTTCGAATGATCCGCCGGTCGCGTCCAACCGCACGGCCTCGATCTGGTGACGGAACCAGGTGCGCTGACGCTTGGCCAGCTGCGCGGTGCGCTGATCGACCCGCGTGACCGCTTCGGCGGGCGCAAGCCCACCGGCGATGACCTCCATCGCCTCGTCGTAGCCGATCGCCCGCAGCGACCGCAACGCGTCGCCATGGCCGGCTTCCAACAGCGCGCGCGTCTCCGCGACCAGACCGTGCGCGAACATCCAGCGCGTGCGCTCGGCGATCCGCCGGCGCAGCTCGTCGGGCTCGACGACGACCTCGATCACCGTCCAGATCACCTCGGAGTCTCCCCGGCTCGGCCGCGCATGCCACCAGGAGAGCGGCTTGCCGGTCAGTTCGTGGACCTCGAGCGCACGACTGATGCGCTGCCGGTCGCGCGGGGCGAGCCGCAGGGCGCTCGCGGGATCCACCTGCGCCAGCCGCGCGTGGAGCGCTTCCGGACCGTGCGCCTCGATCTCGACGCGCAGCCGATCCCGCACCGCCGGGTCGTGCGGCGGGGTGGCAGTTATCCCCTCGCGCAGGGACTTGAGATACAACCCCGAGCCACCCACCAGGAGCGGGGTCCGCCCTCGACCCCGGATGTCGTCGCACACCTCCCCCGCCACTGCGGCGTACCAGCCGGCGCTGGCATGCTGGCCGAGGTGGAGTGTCGCGAAGAGATGGTGCGGGTGGGCCGCGCGTTCGGCCGGCGTCGGTCGGCCGGTGCCGATCTCGAGCTCGACGAACACCTGCCGGGAGTCGGCGCACACGATCTCGGCCGGGAACGCGCGGGCGAGTGCCGCGGCGAGCGCGGTCTTCCCGGTGGCGGTGGCGCCCACCACGGCGATCGCGTGGGAGCGCGTCACGGTCGTGCGCGTGGGCGGGACTCCGGGCTCGGGCCGTCGGTGCGGAGCCGCCGCATCGCGGACCTCAGCTGCGGCCGAAGCGCCGGTGCAGCTCGTCCAGCTCCAGCCGCACGAAGGTCGGCCGGCCGTGCGGGTCACCGTGCGGGCGGGCGGTCGCGAACAGGCGGTCCAGCAGCACCCGCATCTCCTCCTGCGTGAGCGCATCGCCCGCGCGCACGGCCGCGTGGCACGCGTACGAGCGCGCGAGGTGCTCGGTCACGTCGTCGCCGGCGACGCGCCCGCTCTCCTCGGCGACGCCGTCGAGCAGGTCCTGGAGCAGCGGCCCCGGTCGCTCTTCACGAAGCCCCGAGGGAACGCCGCGGATGATGACGGTCGGGGGGCCGAGTGGGGCGAGGTCCCAACCCAGCTGCTGCAGCGACGGACCCAGCTCGAGCAGCAGTTCGAACTGGTCGCGCGAGAGGTCCACCAGCGCCGGGAACAGCAGCTGCTGCGACGCGCCCCGCTGGCCCTCGAGCCGGGCGCGCGCTTCCTCGTAGAGGATGCGCTCGTGTGCCGCGTGCTGATCGACGATGACCAGCCCGCCGCGCACCGGCGCCAGGATGTAGGTGGCGTGCAGCTGCCACAGCTCGGGCTCCGATGCGCCGCCGGGGGCTCGCGCCGCCACCGGTCCCGCGGTCGTCGGCTCCCCCGCGTGCGCCGGGGTCGGCGGGGTCGGGTCGAAGCCGAGATAGGTCTGGTCGGGAGATCCTTCGGCGACCTGCTCCGCCCAGCGCGGCTCGGTGGCGCCGCCCTGGATCACCGTGAACGGCGGATGGAGCGGCGCCAGCTGTTGGGCGCAGGCGCCGGCGATCAGGCCGAACACCTTGTCCTCGTCCGCGAATCGCACCTCCCGCTTGGTCGGGTGGACGTTCACGTCGAGTCGTTCGGGCGGGAGGGTGAGCCACAATGCGGCGGCGGGGAAGCGTCCCGAGGGGAGCAGGTTCCCGTACGCCTGGCGCAGAGCCTGCGCCAGCACCGGGCTCTGGATCCACCGGCGATTGACCAGGAACTGCTGACCGTCGCGGTTCGCGCGCGCGTGCTCGGGAAGTCCGAGCAGCGCGTGCACCCGCACCCCGTCCCGTTCGGCGTCGACCTCCAGCCGCTGCTCGGCGTGGCGCGGGCCCCAGAGCGCGCCGGCACGCTCGCGCACCGTGGCCGCGGGCGGCCACTCGAACCGTTCACGGCCATCGACGACCAGGCGGAAAGCCACCTCCGGGAACGCCAGCCCGTACGTCTCGAGCAGGCGCAGTGCGGCGCGCAGCTCGCCGGTCGGCGACTTGAGGAACTTCCGCCGTGCCGGGGTATTGAAGAACAGGTCGCGCACCTCGACCGTCGTGCCGCGCGCGCGTGCGGCCCGCCCGCGCTCGACGATCTCGCCGCCTTCGACCGCCAGGAACGCCGCGCTCTCCTCGAGTCCGGCACGGCTCGTGATCCGCAGCCGGCTGACGGCCGCCACACTGGGCAATGCCTCGCCGCGGAATCCGAGGGATTCGAGCCGGTCGAGGTCCTCCAGCGAGCCGATCTTGCTGGTCGCGTGTCGCTCGAGCGACAGCTCCAACTCGTCGGCAGCGATGCCGCTCCCGTCATCGGCCACCCGGAAGCAACGGTCGAGCGAGCCCTCGACCTGCACTTCGACCCGGCGGGCGCCGGCGTCCAGGGCGTTCTCGAGCACTTCCTTCAGGGCCGAAAGCGGGCGTTCGATGACCTCGCCGGCCGCGATCCGCGACGCGGTCTCGGGCGCGAGACGCCGGATCGAGCGCACCAGTTGAGCGGGCATGGAGACGGCAGCATTACACGACGTCGCACGGGGGGGTCAAGGAACGGAGGGGCCGGGAACGAAACGTCCGGCGGGCGAGGCGATGGGTGCGGAGGGGGTGCCGAAGGCGGGGCGACCGACTAGCCGGTCGCGGACCAGCTCCGCCCGGTACTCAGGAACGCCGGGGCGTCGGCAGGGCAGATGATCTGGACATGCTCGTCGCTGACCGTGGGCGCCGGCTTCGGCTCGCCCGCCTCGGTCCACACCTCGTCCCAGAGCGTGAGCAGACGGCGGCGCAGGTGGGTGAAGGCTCCGGGGGCACCCGCGGTGAGCAGCACGATGGTCTGTGCCGTCGGATGCGTCATGCAGTCGGTGTCGCGCAGCTGCCCGGGCAGTCGCTCGCACAGCGCCTCGACCGCCGCCTGCGCGCCGGGGAAGGTGAGCTGGTGGACGGCGAAGCGCAGCCCGTCGCGCCGGTTCCGCTCCACGCCCAGCTCGAGCCGCATCGCGAACTCCTCGCTGGTGAGCCAGCGCGGGTGTCGATCGGGCAACAGCGGGAAGGCCGCCCCCGCCTGGGCCCGGTCGCGGCGGTCCCACTCGGCACGCAGGTCTTCCATCGTACGTTCCCAGGTGGCCCAGCCCTTCGCCGGATCGATGCCGGCAGCCGCGATCACGCCGTGCCGCTGCGGTGTGCGGAATGGCCACGCGCCCCAGGCCTTCCCCTCCTGCGTCCCGGTCAGACCGCCCACGACCTGGGCCGTGCCCAGGTCGGTCGCCAGCTCGACCAGGCCGCGCAGCAGCGCGTCGGCGGGACCGACTTCGACCACGGTCTCGACTTGATCGGGCCCGATGAGGTGAAGCTCCGCTCGCCCCGCCCCGGTCTCCGCCATCAGACCGCGCAGCGCAGCCTCCAGGCCACGGCGATCCTCGGGACTCGGGAAATCATCGAGGCTCACCACCTGCTCGGCTCGCCGGCCGGTGATCTCGACGGGCGTCGGAGCGGTCGGGGCGTCGGCCGAGACGTCGGGGAGCGCCTGTTCCATGATGGCGTCGAAATCCGCCCCGCCGACCGCGCTCTCGAAAGCCGCCGCGTGCACGGCGAGGGGGGCTTCGACCGCCGGCACGGTCGGATGCGTCTGGTCTCCGGCCAGGAAGGCCTGCGGGGTGACGCTCGGGGTGCCCAGTGCGAGCAGCAACCCCTCGATCTGGGTCCGTCGCGGACTGCGCTCGCTCACCAGGGCGAGATCGAAGATCTCACGGGTCAGATCGGCAAGGTCGAGGGTGCGCGGAAGGCCACAGAGCTCGGCGAGCCGGATGCCGGCATCCTCCTGCCCTGCCCCCGCAACCAGGCGCACGGAAACGCCGGGCTGCTGCAGCAGTTCGGGCATGAGGTCGGCGTCCTGCCAGTCGAAATCGACCAGCAGAAGGCGGCGATCGGTGCCGTTGGCGGTGACGGAGGTCTGGGTGGCCATAGGTGGTGGAATCATGAGATCCCGCCGGGCTCACGTGCAGGGAACATACCACTCGTGAATTGAGGCCCGGGCGGCGGCTTTCGTGGGGTTCTCGCCCACGGTTCACCCGACCGCAGGCGTTTTGCACGGCAGCCGCCGGGCGAAACGAGTCGGGCGCCGGCGCCGCGCGCCGTCAGGGCTCGGTCGGCTCCGGCAGGGCGGTCGCCCGCAGCTCCCCGTCCAGGATCTGGACCGGGTAGCGGGCCTTGAGCCGGTCGAAGTACTCATTCAGCTTTCGCCACAACACCAGCTGCCGGCGGAGCTCGACGCGACGCGAGAGCTCATCCGGATCCGGCGCCAGCCGCTCGGCGACCCGCAGACGCGAGTAGCCGCCCGGGAACTCGATCCAGTCCGAGGTCTTCCCCAGCTCGAGCACGGGCGGACGCTCGCGACCGAACACCAGCGAGTCCACCACGGCCTTCCCTCCCAATCCTCGCAGCTCGCTGGAGGCGGGGGCTTCGGAGAACTTCTCGAGTCCTCCCCAAAGCGTCCCGAGGCTGTCGAAGGACCAGCCACCCGCAAGCATCGAGTCCAGCTCCGCCTTCTTGGCGAGCAAGGCACGCCGTCCCGCGTCCCGTCGATAGTGCTCGATAGCCTGGCTTCGCGCCTCGCCCCACGTCGGCGCGCGCGACGGCACGACGCTGTCCACCCAGCTGATCACCTGGCCGAGTCCCTGGTAGGCCTGGGTTCCGGGATAGAGCTGCCCCGGCTTGAGGGTCTCGAGCTTCATGATGTAGGGCTGGAGCTCGGGGCCATAGCGGCCGAGCTTGCCGATCGTATGTTCCGAGGCAAGGATCGAGAGCTTGAGACGGGCCGCGACCGCTTTGGCCTGGGCGACGGACTTCAGCGTGCGGTAGAGGCTGTCCGCGCGCTCGGCCGCGATCCGAAACGACTTCTTGAGGGCGCAATCGTGGGCGACGTTGGCATACACCTCGGCGATCGGATGGACGACCGGCGGCTGATACTCGGTGCACTCCATCACGTGATATCCCACCTCGGTGTGGACCGGACCGGTGATGTCCCCGGGGCGCATCGTGAACGCCGCCCGCTCGAAGCCCTCACGCATCTGCCCGTGGCGGAACACGCCGACGTCGCCGCCATTGTCGCGCGTGGCGGGATCGTCGCTGAACTCGGCCGCGAGCCGGGCGAAGTCCTCCCCGGCCCGCACGCGCTTGAGGATGTCCTCCGCCTTGGCGCGCGCCGCCTCGTTCGCCTGCGTTCCCGGGCCCGCGGGGCTGATGAGGATGTGCCGGACGCGCACCAGCTCCTGCACCGTGTAGTCGCTCAAGTACGCGCGGTAGAAGCGCTCGACCTCGTCGCGGTCGAGCTTCACCTCGAGCAGTGGCGGCGGCTCCACCAGCAGGCGCGAGAACCGCAGCGTCCCCGGCAGCTGAAACGGGGTCGGGTCCTTGTCGAACGCGGCCCGCGCGGCCTCCTCGTCGGGGACTGACCGGCGCGCGGCGAGACGGGGCACGAGTAGCGGACGCGCCTGTTCGAGGGTCGGGACATGGCCCGAGACGACGCCCAGCAGCTCGTAGACCAGGAAGCCGCTGCCGGTCGTGAGCATGGCCACGCCGGTCCGTCCCCCGCGCTTGGCCAGCGCATCCGACAGTGCATCCCCGCCCGGTCCGTCATCGATCACGCTGCCGAAGGGGACCGGGCCGACCTCGCGGACGGCCGTCATGACCCGCTCCGCGGCGGCATCCCGCCGCCCGTGACTCCAGGCGTCCCGCACCCGCTCGGCCGCCGCGCGCGCCAGCTCGCGGCGTCGCTCCAAGAGCCAGCGCCGCCGGATGTCCTCGCGCACCTTCACCAGCGGCGTCTCCACCACGGTGCCCGACGTCTTCTCGTAGGACGAGTAGTCGGCGAGGTGGGCGCGATAGAACCGGTCGAGCTCGACCATGCCCGGCTCACCGGGGGCGAACGACCCGGTGTCGGCCCGCGCGATCCGGACTCGGTAGGCTTCGCCACGCAGGCTGTCACGGACGCCCTGGTAGATGATGCGCAGCTCACCGTCGTCCATCCTCGCGCGGGCGCTCGAGCGCAGCTCGACACGGATCTCCCGTGACACCTCTCGCAACGGCGCGATGTGAGGCGGGCTGACCGCGTCGACGCGCACCAGCAGCCAGCCGGTGCCGGCGGTGACGGGTTCCGCCAGGACCGTGCCGGGGACGGCCACGAACACCGCCTCCACATCGCGCGGGCTCCCCCGCCAGAACTCGGGCAGCTGGTCGCGACGGAACGCGATGCTGGTCTTCATCCCGCCGTAGAGCGGGGCGATGTCGGCGAACCGGCCGCCGGCGCGGATGGCGGCGAGCGCGCTGTCGGCCCGCGCGCGCATGCGTTGCTCCCAGGCGCGGAATCCGGCATCGGTGGCGGCCGTGGAATCGCTCATCGCCGGACGGTTGACCATGATGACGCTGAGCGTCGCCTGCGCCGGTCGACGGTACCGCTCGGCGTTCGCGGCATGGTAGGCCTGGACCTCGGCCTCGCGCGGCTCGGGGTAGCTACCGTCGAAATCCTTCAATCGCAGCGCCAGGTACTCGATCGAGGCGCGGGTGAGCTGTCGCTCGAGCTCGGCGCGGATGGCCGCGTCGTCCGGGCGGGTCTCGCGGTCGACGATCTCGCCCATCTTGCGCCCCGTTATCGCGTCCTTGATCGAGGCGATCGCCTGCGCGTATCCGGTCGGGTTCGCGGACCTGGCGGCGAGGAATCGGGCCTCGTTGAACTGGCCGTTCTGCTGGAAACCGGGATCGAGGCGCAGTTGGACCTCGGCCTCGGCGTCGCTCACCGTGATCCCGCGCCGGGCGCCCTCGAGCGAGAGCAGGCGCTGCCGGATCAAGTTCTCCAGGACCTGTCGGCGGACGATCGGCTCCAGCTGCGGATCGAG
>JBGPXY010000013.1:0-27312 GCA_041492985.1 Candidatus Eiseniibacteriota bacterium | reverse complement strand
GGCGACGCTGCGCCGGCTTCCCGCCGAGACGCTCGCCGTGGTGCGCGCGGCGGCCAAGGCCCCGCCCATCGACGCGCTCCGCATGGCATGCGCGACGCTCTCGCTCGACCTGCCGGGCGCGGGCGACATCTCGCTGCCGGCCGATCTGGGTGCGGCGAAGATGCTGACCGCGCGTTTCCCGACCATCGTCGCGGCGCATGCCCGGGTGGCGGCGGGGGAGCAGCCGATCGCGCCGCGCGAGGACCTGGGCCTGGCGGCGAACTTCCTCTACATGGTTCACGGGGAGGAGCCCGATCCGATCGCCGCCCGCGCCCTCGACACCTACTGGGTGACCGTGATCGACCACGGCATGAACGCCTCGACGTTCGCCGGCCGGGTGATCGCCAGCACACGCTCGGACATGGTGAGTGCCGTGACCGGAGCGATCGGCGCGCTCAAGGGACCGCTGCACGGCGGGGCGCCCGGACCGGTGCTCGACATGCTCGTGGAGATCGGTTCCGCCGGGAATGCCGAAGCGTGGCTGCGCCGCGAGCTCGCGGCCGGTCGGCGCATCATGGGATTCGGGCATCGTGTCTACAAGGTGCGCGACCCGCGCGCGGACGTGCTCGCCCGCGTCGCCGAGGAGATGAGCGGTGCACAGCTGCACGATCGCGAACTCTTCGAGCTGGCGCGGGCCGTCGAGCAGACGGCGCTGCGCGTGCTCGACGAGGCGAAACCCGGGCGCAACCTCAGGACCAACGTCGAATTCTTCACCGCGCTGGTGCTGCAATCGATCGGCCTCAGGCCGGCGCAATTCGTGGCGATGTTCGCCTGCGGCCGCGTGGCCGGCTGGTGCGCGCATGTGATCGAGCAGCACGCCGAGGACCACCTGATCCGTCCGCAGTCCGAGTACGTCGGGCCGAAGGGGCTCAAGGTCGAACGCTAGGCCCGACGGCATGCGAAGTTTCCTCGTGCTCTCGTGCTCGGCCCTGGTCCTGTTCGTGGGCGGCTCGACGTGGCTGGCGTTCTATCCGCCACTGCCCACCGATCTGGCCGGCGTCGAGAACCTCGACGCGAGGGCGCGGCACGTGCGCATCCCGCTCGCTGACGGCGATGCACTCGACGGCTGGTACCTTCCGCCCCGCAATGGCGCCATGGTCCTGCTCCTGCACGGATATGGCCGCGACCACACCCATACCTGGCGCTACGGCAGTTTCTTAAGAGGTGCCGGTTACGGACTGCTGGCCTTTGATTTCCGCTCGTCGCGCTCGGGCTCCCGCCTCCCCACGACACTTGGTCACTACGAGCTGGTCGATGCCCGGGCCGCGCTCGGCTGGCTGCGCACACAGCCGTCCGCGCGCAACGCGAGGATCGGGTTGCTGGGCGAATCCCTGGGCGGGTCCGTGGCACTGCTGTTGGGCGCCGAGCGCCCTGAGGTCCGGGCACTGGTGGTGGACTGCGCGTTCGCGAGCGGCGGGGAAGCCCTGGGGGATGCCTGCCAGCGGTGGGCTCATCTTCCGCGTTGGCCGAGCGCCGCCCTCTGCCGCGCGGTGGGGCGCGCCATCACGGGATACGATCCCGGCGCGCTCGATGCGGTCGGCGCGGCCACGGCGTTGCGCGACCGTCCGATCCTCTTCATCCACTCCCTGAATGACAACCGTCTCTCGCCCGCCCACCCGCGGGAACTCTGGCGCGCCGCAGGCGGCAAGGATCCACTGTGGATGATCGCCGATGCCGGACACAACCAGGGATGGGTGATCCACCGGGAACTCTACGAGGCGCGCGTGCTCGCGTTCCTCGACCATCATCTCCGCGGCAGGGGAGCGGGTCTGCCGGCGGGAACGCTGTGAGTCCACGAGTCGGCACGGCGGAATCGAGCGCCGTCGCGGGGCGGTGGTGAGCGCCGACGCGATCGTCCGCATCGGCACCCAGGGGTGGTCCTATCCCGACTGGATCGGCTCCTTCTATCCGCCCGGCTGCAAGCAGGAGCACTACCTGCCGTTCTACGCCGAGGTGTTCGACACGGTGGAGTTGGACACCACCTTCTATCATCCGCCCCGACCCACCATCGTGCGGTCGTGGGCGCGCCACACGCCGCCGTCGTTCCGATTCTCCGCCAAGGTGCCGCAGGCCATCACCCATGCCGCGCGACTCGCCAGCATGAGCGAGCAGATGCAGCAATTCGCGCAGGCGCTCGAGCCGCTCGGCGAACGCATGGGGCCGCTGCTGGTGCAGATGCCGGCCGAGTTCGAGCGCGACGAGGGCACGGTCGGCGTGCTCGATCGTTTCCTGTCCGCGGCGCCGGCGAGCGTGCGGCTGGCGATCGAGTTCCGCCACCGGTCCTGGCATCGTCCGGAGACCTACGACCTGCTGCGCACGCGACGTGCCGCGCTCGCCTGGACCGAATGGCGCGAGCTGCCGCGGCTGACCGAGGTGACGACGGACTTCCTCTACCTGCGCTGGCTGGGCGACCGCCGGGCGATCGAGCGATACGACCGGGTGCAGATCGAGCGGGGCGAGTCCTTCCAGGCGTGGGAGCGCGATTTGAGGCGCGTATTGCCCCAGGTGCGCGAGATCTACGGCTACTTCAACAACCATTGGGCCGGCCACTCGCCGGCCTCGGCGAACGAGATGAAGCGCCGCCTCGGCCTGGTGACCGTGGAATGGAAGGAGCGGTGGACGCAGCGGGAGTTGTTCTGACGCCGAGCCGGCCCGCGCGCGGCGGTCGCCGTGCGCCTCAGCCGCTCGCCTTGCCCCTCACCGTGGCGAGCCCTTTGAGCGCCGCGTCACGTGCGGCGTCGATCTGCGCTTCCGGTCCCGACAGGTACAGCCGGCCGTAGGCACCGAACAGCGTCGCGTCGATCAGCTTCACGTGCGCCGCTTTGAGCGCCTCGTTGGCCGCGAAGGCGATGTAGCCGGCGGGCTCGGTCTCCATGATGAGCAGCGACTCGCCGGCGATCAGCATGTCGCCGTAGCGCATCTTGTTGATGACCTGGGCGTGGTAGGGCTCGACCGCCCGGATGACCTGGTCCGACACCACACGCGGCTTCATGCGTTCGGCCTCTTCGAGACCGAGGTAGGCCAGGACCGCCCGGCCGCCATCCTGCACCTGGCCTTTGTCACGGTGGTGGATCTCCAGCAGCCCGAAGGCGCGCTCGACCACCATGATCGCGGGGGTCGCCTCGGTGGCCTTGAGCGCCACGTCCATGATGCGGTTGATGATGAGCCCGGGCGCGGTCTCGATGAACATCGACGCGTCGCCGGCGACGGGAAGGAAGCCCCGTGCGGTCGTGCCGATGAAGGAGGCGAGCTGCGGCTGGAGGCTGTCGAGGAAGATGTAGGTGCGCAGCGTCACGTCGGCCATGGCTGCGGACCATAGCGGCAGGAACCAGGGGCGTCAACGACCGGGCGTCGCGAGAGCGGCACGCCTCACAGCTCGCCGATGCGTTGCCACAGTGATTCCAGTTCGGCGCGCAGGCGTTCGTACTCGCCGACCAGCTCCTTCGCGCGCGCCCCGTCGTGATAGACCTCCGGATCGGCGAGTTGACGCTCCAGCTCCACACGACGCGCTTCGCGCGCCTCGATATCCTTCTCGATGCGCGCCTGTTCCTTCTCACGCTTGTGCCGGGCCGCGCGATCCGATCGTCCTTCGTCGCGTGCGGCCGGCGTCGCGCGGGAGGGGGAGGGGGACGCCGGCCCGGGCTTCGCCCTCGCGGGACCCGACGCGGCGCGCGTGGCCGTCTCGGCCTCCGTGACCCGGCTCAGGCGCGTCGACTCGTAGTCATCGTAGCCGCCCGGGTAGTTCACGACCCGGCCATCGTTCACCTCGACCACGCGGGTCGCGAGTCGGGCCATGAGCGAGCGGTCGTGGGTGACGACGACCACGGCGCCCGGGTACTGGTCGAGCGCGTCCTCGAGCACCTCCTTGCCCGCCAGGTCCAGGTGGTGGGTGGGCTCGTCGAGGAGCAACAGGTTCGCGGGCTCGAGCAGGATGCGCGCGAGCGCCACGCGCTGGCGTTCGCCGCCAGACAGCACGCGGCAGAGCTTGAAGACGTCGTCACCGCTGAACTGGAAGCTGCCGAGCAGCCCGCGCAGCCGCGGACGCCAGTCGGGCTTGGCGATCTCCTCCAGGGCGCCCAGCACGGTGAGCCGGGGATCGAGCGTCTCCGCCGCGTGCTGGGCGAAGTAGGCCGCGCGGGTGAGCGGGTTGATCTCGCGTTCGCCGGTTCGCGGGTCCAGCTGGCTGCCGAGCACGCGCAGCAGCGTGGTCTTCCCGGCGCCGTTGGCGCCCACGATCGCCACCTTGTCCCCACGTCCGATCTCGACCGCCGCGCGGGTGAACACGTCCCGCGCGTCGTAGCCGAACGAGACCTCCTTCAATCGCACCAGCGAACGGCCGGCGTGCGGTGGATCGGGGAACTGGAAGCGGATGCCCTTGGCGCGCCGGGGGATCACGACCCGCTCCGACTTGAGGCGCTCGATCTGCTTGCGCTTGCTCTGCGCCTGCGCCGCCTTGGTGTTCTTGGCGCCGAACCGCTCGACGAAGCGGTTGAGCTGGGCGATCTTCTGCTCGAGCTGGGCGTTCTGCGCCTCCATCAGATCGCGCCGCACCTCCTTCTCTTCGAGATAGCGCGTGAAGGTCATCGGGTAGTCGTTGAGCCGGGCGTGCTCCAGCTCGCGCACCTCGGTCGCCACCCGATCGAGAAAGACCCGGTCGTGCGAGACCACGACCAGCCCACCGTGGAACGACTCGAGATACTCCTCCAGCCACTCCATCGCCGGCAGGTCGAGATGGTTGGTGGGCTCGTCGAGGAACAGGATCGTCGGGTCGGTGAGCAGCAGCGCCGCCAGTGCCGCGCGCATCCGCCAGCCCCCCGAGAACTCGGCCAGGGGCCGGTCCTGGTCGGCGCGCGCGAAGCCGAGGCCGGAGAGCACGCGTCGCGCCTCCGGCTCGATCGCGTGCTCGTCGTGGAGATCGAGGTGGTGCTGGAGCTCGCCCGAGCGCTCGAGCAGCGCCTCCAGCTCCGGGTCGTCGGGGGCGATGCCGCTCAGGGACTGATGGAGGGCATCCAGTTCTTCGCGCATCTCCCGCACATGGCGGTGTGCCTCGAGGGCGCGGTCCAGCACCGTGCCATCGAATCGCTCGGCGGCCTCCTGCGGCAGGTACCCGACGCGGCTTCCACGGGCGAGCACGCGGGACCCGGTCTCGGGCCGGATCTCGCCGAGCGCCACCTTGATGAGCGTGGTCTTGCCCGTGCCGTTGGGTCCGACCAGGGCGCACCGGGTCCCCGGCGCGATCACCCAGTCGAGGTCCTCGAACAGGACCCGCTGGCCGATCGAATAACGGATGTTCTGGAGCTGGATCATGCCTTCGAGATCTCCGTATTGACACCCTTCCGAGGCCCCACGATAATCATTCGGGCGCCGCGCCGCTTGACCCGCATCTGGTAACCGCATCCGCCGTGGGCCCGCATCGCCCCGGGGAAAGGACTCCGCACTGCTCCGCCAGCCGCTCCCGAGCCACCCCCGGCCCGCCGGCGCCCACCCTCCCCACCGCGTCCACGCGGCCTGGTCGGCTTTCCTGCTGGTGCTGGCGCTGCCGCCCGCGCCCACGGAAGCGGCGTGGATGGTGCCCCCGCAACCCTATCGCGCCAAGGATTTCTCGATCATCAAGCGCGATGGATGGTTCCACTGCTTCTACATCCAGGCCGATGATGCGGCCCCCTTCGATTCGACCGAGCGGGCGCTCGGACATGCGATGTCGAAGGACTTCTACTTCTGGACGAATCTACCCCCGGTGCTCGCGGCGCGCCCGGGCGAGTGGGACGACGCCAAGATCTGGGCGCCGCACGTCCTCGAGCTGGATGGCGTCTACTACATGTTCTACACCGGGGTGACGAATGATCCGGGAACCTACGCGTTCCATCAGCGCATCGGGCTCGCCACCTCGACCGACCTGATGACGTGGAACCGGCTGGACGAGCCCGTGCTCTCGTGTGCCCAGATCCCGTGGACGTTCTGCGACGTGACCCAGCCCACGGGAGGGGAGTTCCGCGACCCGTTCGTGATGCCGGATCCTGATGGTCCGGGGTGGCTCATGTACTACACGACCCGTCCTTCCAACGCCGCCCACCTCTTCGAGGTCGGGGTGGCGAAGTCGTCGGGAGATCTGACCAAGTGGACGGACCTGAAGCCGATGGTGATCACGCGGTCGGACTGGTCGGGGACCACCGCGGTCGAGTCGCCCCTCATGTTCCAGCATGCGGGATTGTGGTACCTGATGTTCAGCGGCAATGGCGATCAGCCGCTGCGCCTCACGACCGGTCCCTCACCGACGGGAGCGCCCGAGACCTGGACCAATCGGGGCACCCTCGGAGCCATCCTCGGTCTCGACACGCACTTCTGGTTCGCCTCCGAGCACTTCTTCGATGGCACCCACGAGTACCTCGCCTTCGTGAACTACGATCGCATGGACACCCGGGAGATCGTCTGGACCCCCGGCTGGCAGTTCGTGCTCGAGCAACCGGCGCTCTTCCACGTCCAACGCCTCGTCTGGGGCGCGCCCCGGGCGTCCGAGGGCGAGCCGGTCGATCTCCGCATCGATGCGGTCAACACCCTGACCCAGTCGATAGCGATCGAAGCCGTCGAGGTGGACGCCTCCGGGAACGAGCAGCCGATCCCGCTCGCGGAGATCGGGCTGCCGGCGACCATCCAGCTGACCGGGCTGGTCACGCACTACACATGGCTCGCCCACGGCTGGCCCGATCCCGAGGAAGCGGATCCGAACGCCGAGATCGTGGTCCGTCTCACCGACCACACGGCGGCCTCGGCACCGATCGTCGTCGGTCCGGACCCGAGCGTCTCCTTGCCCGACATCGGGGGAGGGGACCGCCTTCACCCTCGCATGTCCGTCGATTTCAGCCGCAGCCGGACCGACTTCCGCTCGCTGGTCCAGAGCCCGCTGGGGGGCACGGCGATGCTCATCGACCTGCCCGAGGCGATGCCCGTGCGCGTCGACCTCTTCGACCTGACCGGTCGCAGGATCAGGAATCTCGCGGATCGAACACTGCCGGCGGGAGCGACGGTGATCGCGTGGGACGGACGGGAGACGAGCGGTCAGCCCGCGCGGCCGGGCATCTACTTCGCCCGGCTCACCACGCCACGCCGCCAGCAGACGCTGCGACTCGTCGTCGGTCGCTGATCCTCAGCCGCTCAGCCGCTCCGGGTTGAGCCCTTCGAGCTCCGGCACGACGAAACGGCCGTCCTTGCGCACCAGCTCGTCGTCGAACCACACCTCGCCGCCGCCGTATTCGGGCGTCTGGATCAGCACCAGGTCCCAGTGCACCTTCGATCGGTTGCCGTTGTCGGCGAGCGTGTATGCCTGGCCGGGGGTGAGGTGCAGCGAGCCGGCGATCTTCTCGTCGAACAGGGTGTCCTTCATCGGCCGCGTGATGAAGGGATTGAACCCCAGTGAGAACTCGCCGATGTATCGCGCGCCCTCGTCGCTGTCGAGCACCTGGTCCAGTCTGGCCTGCGGACTCCCTTCCGCCTTGACGATCCTCCCGCCCTCGAACGTGAAGCGGATGCCGTCGTAGCTGGTCCCCAGGTAGAGCGAGGGGGTGTTGTAGGCGATCGTGCCGTGGACCGAGTCGCGCACCGGGGCCGTGTAGCATTCGCCATCGGGCAGGTTCCGGCGGCCTTCGCACTTCACCGCCGGGATGTTCTTGATGCTGAAACGGAGGTCGGTGCCCGGTCCCTTGAGCCGTACCCGGTCGGTGCTCTCCATGCGGCGCTTGAGCGGCTCCATCGCGTCCGCCATGCGCGCGTAGTCCATGATGCAGACGCGGAAGTAGAACTCCTCGAACTGCTCGGTGCTCATGTTCGCCAGCTGCGCCATCGCCGCGTTCGGGTAGCGCAGCACCACCCACCGGGTGTGGTTCACTCGATAGTCCAGGTGTACCGGCTGGGCGACCAGCTTCTGGTAGAGGCTCATGCGATCGGCGGGCACGTCCGCGAGCTCGGCGATGTTGGCGGCCGCGCGCAGCCCGACGTAGGCCTGGACCTGTTCCATCTGGAACTTCTCCACCGCGCCCTGGAGCCGCAGCTGGGCCTCGGTGGCTCCCAGCAGCTGGCTGCGGATCACGGCGTTGCTGCGTACCGACACGAGCGGATGCGCTCCCGCCGCGTGCGCAGCCTCGACCAGATCGAGCACCAGGCCGTCGGCGAGGTCGAACGACTCGATGAGCACCGCCTCGCCCGGCTGCAGGGCGGTCGAGTGCTCGACGATGAGCTGGGCCAGGCGGGCACCGCGTGGGTCGCGCATGGAGGTCTTCTCCGGGGCCGGGGTGCGGGCGCTGCGGTGCGTCCGCGGCTCGGTGGTGAACGACGGTCGGGGAGACTAGCACACGCCTCGGCGTGCCCCGGCGGCGCCGCTCGTGTGAGACGGTTGACAGCCCTGGGTCGCGCCCGCACCATCGGTCCCACATCACTCCGCGTCCTCTTCGAACACCAGAAAGGAGCCCCCCGCGCATGAAGACGTTCCGGGTGGCCATCATCGGCACTGGGTTCGGACGGATGGTCCAGGCGATCGGATTCCAGCGTCATGAAGGGTTCGATCTGGTGGCGATCGCCGGGACGCAGGCGGCGAAGACTCGTGAGATCGCCACCCAGCTGGGCATCGCCGGCGCGTTCGACGACTGGCAGCGGATGCTCGACGAGGTGCGACCGGACCTGGTCAGCATCGTCACCCCGCCCGACCTCCATCACCCGATGATGCTGGCGGCACTCGAGCGGGGTGCGCACGTCCTGTGCGAGAAGCCCACCGCCCTGCACCGTTTCCAGGCGGCCGAGATGCGCGAGGCGGCACGCGCGGCGGGCAGGGTGGCGGCGATGAACCACGAGTTCCGGTATTTCCCCGCGCGGGCCCACGCGGTGGCGATGGTCCGCCGCGGCGACATCGGCACCCCGCGCCGCGGGGAGATCCTCGGGCGCTACGCGCTCTGGTGGCGGCCGGAGACGCGCGGGTGGACCTGGCTCTCGGACGCGCGCCGAGGCGGGGGCATCCTCGGCGCCCTGGGCTCCCACCATACCGACTGCTTCCGGACATTCTTCGGCGAGCCGGTCTCGGCGTGGGCCTCCGTTCGCGTCGACCAACCGCGCCGCGGGCCGACGCCCGACCAGCCCAGCGAGCGCATCGCCACCGCCGACGACGCCTGCACCGTGCACTTCACGTTCGATTCCGGCGCCACTGCCATGTTCGACATGAGCGCGTGCACGCCATACCGCTGGGAGCGCTTCGAGATCCACGGCAGCGACGCCACGCTGCGCTGGGATGAGACCGGTTACCGGCTGTGGCGGATCGTGGCGGGGAAGGAGCCCGAGGCGCTCGAGATCCCGACCGAGCTCGGCCTCACGCCGCGCGATGGCGACCCGGCGCTGGTGGCGCCATTCGGTGTGATGGTGGACCGCCTCCACCGCGCGCTGGATGGGCAGGCAGCGATGGAGCCGAACTTCGACGATGCCGTCGCCGTCCAATCCGCGCTCGATGCCGCGCGCGAATCGAGCGCCGCGGGGACGCGCGTCCGCGTCGATCCACCGACGCCGGTGCCGGTCTAGCCGCGCGGCATCGCGCCTTCGATTGGACCGCCTCCCGAGGGCTCCGCTATACTCCCGCGTGACCGGTGGCGCCCGCTCGGGGCGCTGCCGCACCGTCTCCGGCCGAGGGAGGCCCGACCATGCCCGACTGGGATGTCATCGCCAAGCAGCGCCTCACCGAGGACTGGGGGACGCTGCGCTCGGCGTACCTGCCGCTCAACCAGGCGATGCGTCGCACGGTCGAATTCCTCGAGAAGGATGCCGGCACGTTCGCCGAGCTGCTGGTGGTCGTGCGTGAGCGCCTCGAGGGCAGCCTCAAGAATCTCACCGCGCTCGCCAACCGTCGCTCGCCCTGGGTCCGGCTCGAGGCGATTCGCAATCTGCGCGTCCTCGCCACCGGGCTGCGCGGCGCCGCCAACGACGACCCGCTGGCGCTGCTCCGTTTCCAGTTCGCGCTGTGCGAGCTGCTCACCAACGTCTGGAAGGACGCACCGAGCGAGGCGCGGGTGACGCAGAATCTCATGCTCGCGCGCGAGGCGGAATTCTGGTTCGGCTGCGACTGCTGCGCGGTCGGCATCCTGCGGCCGACCGGTCCCGACGACCCGCCGGATCTGCTGCGCGGCAAGGAGGTCCGACTGGTGTGGGAGGTCGACGCCCTCTACGCGTGGACCCTCGACGAGTTCGAGGACTACCTCGCCAGCGAGCGCTACTCGCTGCCCACCACGCCGCGGCTGGCTGCGGTGGACGATCTCGGACTGCCGGTGGTGGATGTGCCCGCCGAGCAGTTGCGACGGGGCGCCGAGTTGTTCGGGGGGCAGGGCGGCGGGCTGTTCGGACCGCTCGACCTCAAGTACCTCGACCTGAGCTGAGTCGCGGCGCCGGCCCCCTAGCGGCGGCGGGTCTTCTTGGCGAGCTTGGCCTTGTGCGCCTTCTTGCGTGCCCCTTCGCGAGCCTTCTTGCGGCGCAGACGGTGCTTGAACGAGGTCATGAGGTCTCTCCGGATGGGTCGATCAGCGGGGTGGCTCCAGCGGCAGCCCCGGAGCCAGCCACCATATCCGGCCCACGCGGGCGGCGCAAGCCGCCGGCCCTACTCCTCGCGGGCGGCGAGAGCCTTCTCGACGAGCACGTCGGCCGCCAGGCCGGCCTTGACCGCGAGCGTTCCGGCGGCGAGCACGTAGATGCGAAGGTTGTTGCTGCCGCTGTCCGCGGGGAACATGAAGAATCCCTCGCGGTCGGGGAGGTAGGACAGCGAGTAGCCACACAGGAGCTCGCCGTCCTTGAAGCGGACCGCCATCTTCTTCCCCTGCGCCGTCTCGCCCGGCGCCGCGATGAACCCTCGCAGGTCCCGGCGTTGCGCGTTGCCCGCGTAGTCCTTGACGAAGAAGATGGCCTTGAGGTCCTTGCACCTGACCTCGGTGGTGGGACCTCCCTCGACCGGCTGCAGGTGGAAGCTGAGCCGGTTGGGGAAGAAGTCGGACGTGGTGCCCTTGAGCAACCGGCCATCGAGATAATGCGCGACCACTCGATTGAGCTCAGCCATCCCGGATCCCTCCTGGACCGGAGCGTGTGACGCGTCCGGTGCGGGGAGCCTAGAACGCGAAGGCGGCCCGGGTCAACGGGCCGCCTTCGATGCTGCGGATGCCGGGACCCCCGCCGGTGGCAGGGCGCTAGTTCCCGCCGTCGCCGCCACCCTGGTGATGGCAATCATCCAGGCATCGAGTCCGTCGCCGCTCGATCTCCGCGAGCGCGGCAGCGTGCCGCGCGTTTTCAGCCGCCCTACACGCGGCGTTGTTGTGGCAGTGCTCGAGCTTGATGTGATGGATGATGTCTTCGATGAAGATCGAAGCCCGGTAGATGTCGCGGCAGCGCTCAAAGCAGCGCTGCGGATTGTCGTGGTGGAGCGGCTGGACGCCGGTGAGCCGGTCCTCGACCATCGTGCACTGCGTCACGGTCAGAGACGTGAAGGCGAGGAACACCGCGAGGGCCGAGAACGAGAGCGCCCTGCGGAGGCGCGGGTTGCGAGTGCCAAGGTGCATGTGGTCCTCCGTCTTGCCCGGAGGGCCGCTGGAGGGCGGTCCCCATGTGTGTTCCGCCTTCCTTGGGCACACGTCTAGGACGATCCATCGCCCAGGCTGTGTTCGTTCAGCTCACAGCGGGACGGACCACCCCGCGCCGAAGCTCGCGTGACGCATGTCGAGCAGTGCGGCGCGCGCCCGAAAGCCGAATCCGAAGTCGATGCCGAGCGAGGTGTTCCACTTCTCGGTGTCGTACTCGAGCGATACGGCTACGGGTCGCCAAAGGCTCGCCTCGAGGGCGCCAAAAGTGCCATCGAGAGTGCGGCGACTCGCTGTGAAGACGTGAGGAGCATAGCCCAGTGCAACCCGGGCCTGCAACCTTTGATATGCGAACGGGATGCCGGTGACGGCATAGGTGGAATGGAACCGCCGGGTTCCGACCGCGTCCTCGATCCCGACCGCCAGGCCCGGCCGGTGGGGTGTGGGGGAGATCAGCTCGACCCGGCCGCTCAGCATCCGGTCCGAGTCGGTCAGGCGCGAGTCGGGGACCACGTCCGTGAATGCCCTCGAACCCGGCATGACCGTCCAGCGGAGCCCGGCTTCGAGGTGTGGCAGGAAGCCCAGGGCCGCGTAGTACACGTCGTTAGGGTGAACGCCGGGATAGGCGTAAGCCGCTTCCTTCGGGATCCGGTTATAGCCCACCTCAACTCCCCGGTCCGACATCACCCCGCACCAGGGGGTATTGATGAAGCCGGTCATGCCGGTCAGCGACACCCGGGGGAGCGGCGGAGGCACGGCGGCCGGCGCGTCCAGACGCATGCCGGCGCGGTACCGGTAGGCGTTCGCCGCCAGGCCGGGCTGGTTGAGCTGGCGCAGATAGTCCTCGCGTGAGGCCACGCCCTTGAGGACGCGTCCCACGGGGGCCGACTCGTCGTGATACTCGAGCGGCAACCGATCGATCGGCTGCGCCCGTACCGAGAGTCCGGGCGCATGGGCCCACGCGTGGCGGCGGATCCTCGGTGGCACCGGGATCACCAGTCGCACCCCATGCACGCTGAGCGCATCGGTGCGCTGGTAGAAGAACGCCACGTCGAGGTCGCCCATCGAGCGGCGCAGCTCCAGCTCGGCGCCCTGGTCTCCATACACGAAACGTTCGGCGCGCAGTCGCACGCCCAGGTCGAGCTTGGGCGGGTGCCAGGTCACGCCCGCGAATCCGGTGAACAGATCCATGGTCGAGGCCTCGGACCCGCTCGCGGGGAAGGCGACATAGCCCGTCAGGTCAGCCTGCGCATCGAGAAGGAATGAGCCGCCGGCCAGCGGGCGGGCGGCGCCGAGGGAGACGCCGTATCGATTGTCGGCGAAGATGCCGCCGGTACCGGAGAGGAGTGCGATGCCGCGGAGCCAGGCGAACTGCTCGAGCGTGATCGGGCCCGGACGGACACGGTCGAGATCGGGATGGATGGCATCGAGTTCGAAGTCGTCACGCAGCGGGACGATGACGCCCGCGGTGACGCGGGCACCCGGCCACGGGTTGGCGCGCACCCTCGGCTCCAACTCGAGTCGGATGAGCACCGGGTCGAGGACGCGTCCGAGCTCATACGCGAAGAGCGGGACCAGTTCGAGATCGACGGACCGCCGCGTGGAGGAGAGCAGCGGACCTGCCGGCGGGGGAGGGAAGTCGCCGTCGCTGGGATAGCGGACGGCGGCGGGGATGCCGGACGTCGGGCTCGAGTCCTCGACGGCGGCGGCGACCATACCGAGCCGACATTCGAAGGAGCGGTGAAGTTGCTCGGGGCTCGCCCAGTAGTAGCCGGTCCCGCGAGTTCGGAAGTGGATGGCTCCGCGCGCGTATGCGCTCTGTCGAAAGCGTCGATTCTCATAGGCCAGGCCGCTGCGGGCCGAGTCCACCGAAACGTCCTCGAATCCCTGGGATGCGATGGAGGATCGCAGCCCGTTCGACTCGCCCGGACGCGGCGACGACACGATCCGGATCCGGCGTAGCTCCTCCGCCGTGATGGTGAACCGAGGGGCGTTCGGCACCGAATGCCGCAGCGTGTCCGACGCCGCCTCGGGCGCCGGCACCGTGAGCGAATCGGACGATGCGGGCTCGGTCCGGGGGCTCGGGGCCGTGAGAGAGTCCGGCTCGGAAGCCCGCGGCGCCGCGGGCAGGCAGGTGGCCAGCGCGAACCCCGCCAGCAGCGCCGCGAGGCAAGCCAAGGGCGGGCGATTCGCTGCCGAATGCGCGGTCCGCTGGGGTGGCGAGGGGGGGGTCATCGGTGCCCTGGACGGCGGCACACCATGCGCCGCGCGGCCAAAGAGTCTAGCACAGTGCTCGCAGCGGCCCGTGCGCCGTGAGCCGCCCGGGCCGCCTCCCGCCCGCCCGCCCGCCTTCCGTCTTGATGGGGCCGTGCCGATGTGCGAGCGTTGCCCGCCGCGATCGCTGCACACCCACTTCCTTGAACACCCGAGGAGTCTTCCATGTCTCATCATGTCCGCTGGCTCGCCCTCGCCGCGCTGGTCGCGGTGGTCGGCTGCCAGGAGAGCAAGACGGATGGCTCGGCCCCGGCCGCGACGTCCAGCTCGAGCGGTAGCTCAAGCACCTCGACCACCACCACGACGACCACAACCACGAATGCGAGCGGCATGTCCGCCTCCGCCAAGACCGAGGCGCCCGCGGCGGCCTCGAAGGAGGTCGCCTTGCCGTCAGGTCTCAAGTACCAGGATCTCGTGGTGGGCGCCGGCGCCGAAGCCGTGCCCGGTGCGACCGTTTCCGTCCACTACAGGGGCTGTCTCACCGATGGCAGGAAGTTCGACAGCTCGGTCGATCGTGGCCAGCCCTACCCGTTCAAGCTCGGCGCGGCCGAAGTCATTCGGGGGTGGGACGAGGGCATCGCCGGCATGAAGGTCGGCGGTAAGCGCAAGCTCACCATTCCGCCGGGGCTCGCCTACGGGGAGCGCGGCTATCCGGGCACGATCATCGGGCCCAACGCCACGCTCGTCTTCGATATCGAGCTGGTCGGCGTGAACTAGAGGCACGGCGGTGACCGGGGGCGCGCTCGACCGCGTGATCGCGGATCTCGAGCGCGCCCCTCGCGTTTCGTGGCGGGAGGCGCAGCGTGAGTTGAGATCGCTGTTCGAGCGCGGCGCCACGCCCGCGCGACCCCTCGATGGCGAGTTCGACGGGCGACTGCTGCTGATCGCCGTGCGCGGGCCGCTCGGCGCCATCGCCCGTGCCTGGACCAGGGCGTGGATGCCCTGGAAGGGGAAACGCTTCCACGCGGAGGCCGGTCTGGGCGACAACCGGTTCACCGCCGACGTGCGCTGGCCGTTGCGTTTCTACTGGCCGTTCTACCGTCTGGTGCGCGTGGCGGATCCCGGACACGTCCGAGCGTTCGCGTTCGCCACGCGCCTGGCGCCCTCCGTGCTGGAGCCGTCGCGCAGGGTGCTGCGCATCGACTACGACCTCGACGAGAACCCGCGCTTCTGGATCCGGGACGTGGTCGATGAGCTGGTCGAGGTCGCGCCGGGCGAGTACCTGGGCGAGGCGCAGGTGCGGCGGGGTGGCCGCTGGCGCACCGCGGCGTACTTCTCTCTGGTTCCCGCGCGTCCGCCCTCGTCTTCCGCGTGATATCGTCCGCCGCCTCGCCAAGGGGGGTGCCCGCATGAGCCGTCCGTCACCGTCGCGCCTGGGTTCGCTGCTCGTTCTCCTCACGCTCGCCCTGCCGGTGGTCGCCGCGCCAGCGACCGCGCCAACTGGCGCCGCCCGCGTCGCGCTCGATCCCAAGCTGTTCAAGGAGCTCGCCTGGCGCTCGGTCGGTCCCGCGAACATGGGCGGCAGGGTGTCCGACTTCGCCGTGATCGAGAAGCGGCCTTCGACCTTCTACGTCGGGCTCGCCACCGGCGGCGTGTTCAAGACCACCAATCAGGGCACCACCTGGAGCGCGGTTTTCGAGAAGGAGGCGGTCGCTTCGATCGGCGCGGTCGCGGTGTGGCAGAAGAACCCGGACGTGGTGTGGGTCGGCACCGGCGAGGCCAACAGCCGCAATTCGTCCTCGTGGGGGAACGGTATCTATCGCTCGCTGGACGCCGGCGGCACGTGGCGGCACCTGGGCCTCGACGCCACGCACAACATCGGGCGCGTGATCCCCGATCCCACCGACAGCGGGACGGTCTTCGTCGCCGCGCTGGGCCGCCTGTGGGGCGAGAACCCGGAGCGTGGCGTGTATCTCACCCACGACGGCGGCAAGACGTGGACACAGAGCCTCAAGGTGGACGCCCGCACCGGGGCCTGCGACCTGGCGATGGATCCCGTGAACCCGCGCGTGCTCTACGCGGCGATGTACGCACGCCGGCGCACGCCGTGGTCGTACACGTCGGGGGGCACGACGGGCGGCATCTTCAAGACCACAGACGGTGGACGTTCGTGGACCAGGCTTACGGGGGGATTGCCCGCCTCGACCGGACGCATCGGCCTCGACGTCTACCGCAAGGATCCACGCGTCGTCTACGCGGTGGTCGAGTCGGACGAGGGGGGCCAGCTGGCGACCTTCGAATCGCGGAGTCGTGCCGGCGGTGTCTTCCGGAGCGACGATGCCGGCGAGCACTGGACGCGGCTGGGCCCCTGGGCGCCGCGCCCGTTCTACTTCAGCCAGATCCGCGTCCAGCCCGACGACGACAAGCGCGTCTACCTGCTGGGCGTGGACGTGTGGGTCTCGGACGACGCGGGCCGCACCTTCCGGCCCGGCGGCGGCAAGAACCTCCATCCCGACTTCCACGCCATGTGGATCGATCCCGCGAACGGGGATCGCGTCCTGGCGGGAACGGACGGCGGCGTGTTCCTGAGCCACGATCGCACGGCCAGCTGGGACTACCTCAACAATCTCGCCATCGGTGAGTTCTACGACCTCGCCGTGGACATGCGCGATCCGTACCGGATCTACGGCGGGCTCCAGGACAATCAGACCTGGGGTGGGCCGAGCCAGACACGGTTCAACTCCGACTCGTGGCTCGACGACGCGAGACACGACGGCATCACCAACGGCGATTGGTACTGCCTGGGCGGCGGCGACGGCTTCCACGTGGCGGTCGATCCGACCGATCCCGACATCGTCTACTACGAGTCACAGGGCGGAGCGATCGGTCGTGTCCATCTGGCGACCGGCAAGGAGCGTGTGTTGCGTCCGGCGGCCCGCGAGGGCGCCCCGGGCTATCGCTTCAACTGGAACACGCCGTTCGCGCTCTCGCCCCACGATCCGACGGTGCTGTGGATGGGAGGGAACCACCTCTTCCGACTCTACGAGCGTGGCGACCGGTGGGAGGAGGTGAGCCCCGACCTCAGCACCCAGGATCCGAAGAAGATGGTGACCGCCGGATCCGGCGCCGAGACCCACTGCACCATCGTCACCCTCGCCGAGTCGCCGCTGCGCAAGGGCGTGATCTGGGTCGGCACGGATGACGGCAAGGTATGGGTGACGCAGGACGCGGGGGCGCACTGGAGTGACCTGACCGCGAACCTGCGCGGTGTGCCGCCCGGGCTCTACATGAGTCGCATCGAGCCGTCGCACCACGACGCCGGCACCGCCTACCTCGCGGTGGACGGCCACCGCAGCGATCTCTTCTCACCTTTCCTGCTGGTGACGCGTGACTTCGGCAAGACCTGGAGCTCGATCGCCGGCGGGTTGCCGGCTCACGGCCCGGTGCAGGTGGTGCGCGAGGATCCCGAGACCCGGGATCTCCTCTTCGCCGGCACCGAGTTTGGCCTGTTCGTGTCGTTCGACGCAGGACTCCACTGGATGCCGCTGGGCGACGGACTGCCGACCATCGCCGTGGATGACATCCTCATCCACCCGCGCGAGCGCGATCTGATCGCCGGCACGCACGGCCGCAGCATCTTCGTTCTCGACGACATCACCGCGCTCGAGCAATGGAAGCCGACCACCGCATCGGCGCTGGTCACGCTGTTCGCGCCGCGACCCGCGACCGCCTTCTACTACCGGACCATGAGCGGGATCTGGGGCCAGCGCATGTTCACCGCGAAGAATCCGGCGTTCGGAGCCACCTTCGACTACTACGTGAAGGAGTGGACCGGCGAGGGGGTGAGCATCTCGGTCGCCGACAGCGCGGGGAAGACCGTCCGGAAGCTCTCGGGGCCGGGAACACCCGGGTTCCACCGGCTCACCTGGGATCTCCAGCGCGAGCCGAAGGAGCGGCTGGCGCGCACCGAGTGGGGAGACCAGCCCGAGTACGTCGCACCCGGCACCTACACGCTCGAGCTGACCTACGGGAAGCTGCCCAAGCAGAAGCAGACGGTGGTCGTGCGCCACGCGCCGGGCACAGCGGATCCGGCGCCGTGAGCCTGGTGGGCTAGCGGCGCTTCGGCCGTCGCACTCTTCGTGTGGCGCGCGGCGCGGGCCACAGCTTGATGCAGCCCAGGACCCCCGCGATGTTGTTCACGGTGCGCACGCCGTGTGGAAGGGGCTTCCTCACCAGCCTCGCGTTCCCGCCCCCGAGGTAGAGGCAGCGGCAATTCGTCGTCTGCTTCAACATCTCAACGGCCGCCCGCAACCGCCTGTTCCAGGTGGCCTTGCCGACCTGCCCGAGCGCCCTGTCGCCCAGCAGCTCTTCGTAGGTGCGCCCGCGCAGGAACGGGTGGTGTCCCAGCTCGAGGTTGGGGACCAGCCTGCCCTCCAGGAACAGCGCCGAGCCGATCCCGGTCCCGAGCGTGATCACCAGCTCGACGCCTTTCCCCGCGACCACCGCGAGACCCTGGACGTCCGCGTCGTTCGCGACTCGCGTCGGGCGGCCGGTCAGGCGCTCGAGCCGCCGGGCGAGATCGACGCCGATCCACGCGTGGTGGAGATTGGCGGCGGTGCGCACCACACCGTGCTCGACGACGCCCGGGAAGCCCACCGCGACGCGATCGAACGCCGGCTCCTCGGCCGCCAGGCGCATCACCACGCGCAGCATCGCCGCCGGCGTCGACGGTCGGGGGGTGGCCGCACGCTTG
The DNA here is from genome assembly GCA_041492985.1 of Candidatus Eiseniibacteriota bacterium. Classification (GTDB taxonomy): domain Bacteria; phylum Eisenbacteria; class RBG-16-71-46; order RBG-16-71-46; family RBG-16-71-46; genus WS-11. The sequence goes on along the minus strand of JBGPXY010000013.1, from coordinate 8,718 downwards.
GCCGGCGCCACCGGGCGGCCCCGCGCGTCGAGCACGGCCGTCTTGATCGCCGAGGCGCCGATGTCGAGGGCCCACGTCCGCGGACCGGCCGCTCGTGCGCGTCGGGCCCTCACGCTCGCTCCCGCATCTGCACCGGCGAGGCGAGCAGACGGTCCACCGAGATGAGCGAGCCGTCCCGGCGCACCTGGCCGAACGTCAGCACGCCGGTCGGGCAACTGTGCACGCACGCCGAGCAGCGCACGCATTCCGGATCCTGCATGGGCGCTCCCTTGTTCGCGAAGTTCATGACATCGATGCCCTGGTGACAGACCGACGTACACACGTTGCACGAGATGCACTTCTTCTTGTCGGCGAGGATCGCGAAGCGGCTGAAGCGCGCGTAGACGTGCATCAACGCCGCGAGCGGACAGAAGAAGCGGCACCAGAACCGCCCCGAGTACCAGAAGTAGACGCCATAGCCGACCACGCCGGCGAGGAACACGTCCACCGTCCACTTGTAGCGTTCCTTGAACAGGGCATCGAAGTGGGTGTCGACCCAGTTCCCGCTGGGCAGCGCCCAGCCGACGATGCGCAGCACCAGCATCGCGACGGCGATCGCCAGGACGATCTGTCCCGCCAGGTTGAGCCGGTTCCAGCGCGGCCCGTGCGGCATCTTGTGTCGATGCGTGTCGCCGAGCGTCTCGGCCAGGGCGCCGCACGAGCAGATCCAGCCGCAGTAGACGCCCTTGCCGAAGAAGTGGATGCCGAGCGGGATGAGCACGCAGGTCTGCACGAAGCCGATGGCGATCCACGCCCACAGTGGTTCGTGGGTGAAAAGGTTGTAGACGTTGAGCGGCCACGCGAGGATGAGCCCGTAGGCGCGCCAGTACTCGCGCCCATGGCCGTAGCTCACCACCGGGAAGAGCGCGTCCGCCAGCCGGGGCGGCAGCAGGCCGTGATAGCCGAGCTGCGGCAGGATGATCTCGGGGATCAGGAACAGTGGCAGCACCTGCACCGCCATCAGCGTCAGCGTCTGCGCGGTGACGTAGGGGGTGCGGCGCCGGCGGATGCGACGCAGCCCGAAGACCACGATGACGGTCGAGTAGGCGAGCGTGTACCAGAACGAGGGGCTCGCGCCGCTGATGGCGAGCGTGCCGATCAGCGTGTGGGGGTCCCGTGCCGCCGCGGCGATGGCGCCGCCCGCCGCCGACAGCACATCCGGCAGGTTGGTGGGGAACCAGTGCCGGCGAGACCACAGCTCCGACATGGCGCCGCCCGATTTCCAGTTGTAGAGCCAGCCGCAGAAGACGAGGAACAGCGCCATCGCCGTCCAGTGGCGTGGTGTCATCTCACCCGCGATGGCCAGCCCCGAGCGCCGGAAGAAGTCGAGCGGCGCCTTGCGGCCGATCATCACGAAGACCTCGTGATTGGGCAGGGTCTCGGTCGTGCCGTCCGCACCGGAGAGCACCACCTCACGCTCGCGGATCTCCTTCACGTTCGTGCCGAGTCGCAGGGTGACTCGCGCCTGGCCCCGGAGGCGCTCCAGCATCTCGACGTTCTCGGGCTTGGGCCGGGTGAACGCGGTCTTGCGGTAGGAGAGCGTGACGGACGCCCCACCCGCGGCGAGGGCGTTCGCGGCCTCGAGCGCGGAGTCCCCGCCGCCCACCACCAGCACGTCGCGGCCCGCGAAGTCGCGCGGGTCGTGCAGCCGGTTGAAGACCTTGGGGAGCGACTCCCCGGGCACGCCGAGCCTCCGGAAGTCGCCGCTCCGCCCGACCGCGATCAGCACCCTGCGCGCCTTGAGCGTGCGGCCGTCCTCGAGCCGGACGCCGAGCCCGCCGCCTTCGCGAGCCACCCGCAGGGCGTGGGCGGCCATCGGTCGGACCCCCGCCTGGTCGACCTGCGCGCGCAGCTCCTCGACCAGCGCCTCCTTCACCCCGGCGGTCACCTGGAGCGCGCCGGCGGGGGTCATCGCCCCGGGGTAGGTGAAGATGGGCTTGGCGCGCGGGAAGTTGACGAGCGTCGCGAAGGGCTCGCTCGACTCCAGCACCTCGATCGAGAGCCCGAGCCGGCGGGCTTCCACCGCGGCGGCCATCCCCGCCACGCCGGCGCCGATGATGATCAGGTCGAGCGCGCCCCTGGCGTCACCCCCCGCGCGCAACCCGGGATCGCCGGCGATCGTGCGCGCGACGCGCGCACCGCTGTCGAGCGCGAACTTGAGCAGCGGGATGCCCGTCAGGTCGCCGGCGATGTAGACCCCCGGCACCGCGGTGGCGCCGTCGGCACGGATCGCGGGCAGCGGCTCGACGGTTCCCGACGGCCAGCGTGTGTGCAGCCACTCGGCGTAGCGCGCGAACATCCCGGTCACGCGGGGTCCGTGCGAACGACCGTTCGCGCCGGCGCGGCCGAACAGGTAGAGTCGCCGGCCAGCGCGAGGGACCGGTATCCACGGGTCCCGTGCGCGGCCGCGCGCGCGCCGAGGTCAGGCGCGTGGTCCATCCCTGAAAACACGGCGAGGCGACGATGGCGTTCGACTGGAGGAATCCCGAGCGGGTGGTGCCGTGGAAGCCGCGTCAGCGCTTCCACCTCTCCGAGCTCGGTCACGCCGCCGCCCGTGACTATCAGGGCGCGGTGCACACCGCCCAGCAGTCCGCCTCGCAGCGCACCGACCTGGATCGGGCCAAGCAGGACTGGGCCGACGGGCTCAAGCTCCGCCCCATGGACGGCATCATCCTCGACGAGCTGGTCGCCGGGCGCACCTGCCTCGCCGACATGAAGGAGACGCTCGACGCCTGCGGCCTCACGCTCCGCGAGGCACGCGGGGCGATGGACCGGCTGCGCGCCGCCAAGCTCATCGAGCCGCTGGAGACCAGCGAAGGCGCTTGAGCGCGTCACGTCCCGGGGAGCGAGCATGCGCGGCAGCATAGCATCGGGACGGAACCCATGACCGGGCGCCCCGCGACACTCCTCGACCAGCTCGAGCGGTCACGCCATGCGTTCGGCGGCGGTGCGGAGTCGCTCAAGCTCGCCCTGCTCGAGTCACTCGCCCGCGTCGACCTGCCGACCTCGAAACAGGTGTTGCGACTGCACGACGTCCTCTGCTTCATGCGCGCGGACCCGGATGGGCCCGAGGCGCTGCGGCGTGTCGAGCGGATGCTGGCGGACTTCAGCCGCCGGCGAGACCTGAGACGCCATCGCCGATCACTCTCCGACTCCGGGATCGCCGGCACGGCGATCGAGTTCCGCTTCTTCTGGCCTACCGCGCGATGGCTCGCGCGCCGATGGGGGACACGGCTCTCGATCGTCTGGCCGGACTTCGACGGGCGCCACCAGCTCGAGGACCTGCTGCCCCTGCTCACGCATTTCGGGGAGACGCCGGCGCTCGACGAGCTCGCCTATACGCCACGGCAGTGGATCACCCGGCTCAAGGGTCCGGTCGAGACCGACGCCGCGTTCCTGGTGCGCCGCTTCGCCGCACTCCCCATGGACGAGTTCGCGCGTGAGAAGCTCTACGACCGACTCGACCCGCCGCTGCGCATCGCGCCCGGACCCGACACGCCCTCGCGCACCGCGGCGTACGTCGCGCCCGGGCGCGTGGTGTTCCAGACGGTCCCGCTCGCCCGCGCGCGTCCGGACCTCGAAGCCGAGCTGCGGCGAGCGCCGCTCTCGGTCCGTGCCGTCTCGCGCCGCGAAGGTCAGCGGCTCATCGATCTGGCCCGCGAGGCGATGGTCACGCGCAGCCGCGACCTCGACGTGTTCTCGTGGGGCGATCCCGACGACGTGCGGCTGGCGGACTGCGGCGGCGGCCTCCAGTTCGCCGTCATCGGCGCGATCCCGGAGCGGCGGCTGCTCATGGAGGCGGTCTACGCGTTCCTGACCCTCAAGAACGGGGTGCCGGTCGGCTACGTCCTCAACAGTGCCCTCTACGGCTCGGCCGAGATCGCCTACAACGTGTTCGAGACCTGGCGGGGCGCCGAGGCCGGCGCCATCTACGGTCGCGCCCTGGCAACGGTGCGCCATGTGTTCGGCGCCGACAGCTTCACCATCTATCCCTACCAGCTCGGCGAAGGGAACAGCGAAGCGCTCGAGTCGGGCGCGTGGTGGTTCTACCAGAAGCTGGGGTTCCGTCCGCGCGATCCCGAAGCACGCCGCCTGATGGAGCGGGAGCTGAAGCGCATCCGGTCCCGACCGTCCCACCGCTCGAGCATCGCCACACTCCGGCGCCTCGCGCACGCGAACCTCTACTACCATTCGGGTCGTTCACGCGATGACGTGATCGGGCTGTTGCCGTTGCCCACCGCCGGCCTCGCGGTCTCGGCCCTGCTCGCCTCACGGTTCGGCAGCGATCGCGAGCGCGGGGGACGTGTGTGCGCCGACGAGGCGGCCCGACTGTTGGGTGTCGGATCGCGCCGTCGTTGGAGCGAGGGCGAGCGGCTGGCGTGGCAGCGCTGGAGTCCGCTGGTGCTGGTCCTTCCGGGCGTCGCCGGCTGGACCACGGGAGAGAAGCGCGCGCTGGTCGAGGTGGTGAGGGCCAAGGGCGGTCGGCGCGAGTCTGATTTCGTACGCCGGTTCGATCACCACCGCCGGCTGCGCGAGGCGCTGCGACGTGTGACGCTGCGCGAGGACGCGGCGAACCCCTAGCCGCGCGCCCAGCGCTTACTGCGGCAGAGTCTCGAGCCGCTTCTTGAGCCTGGCGATCGTGGATTCCGAGCGTTGGCCAGGCGGCAGCGCCTCGGCGTAGCTCACCGCTTCGTCCAGGGTGCGCCGCGCGCCCGACGGGTCGGCCATGCCCAGGTAGATGTCGACGCGGTTCTGATAGATGAGCAGCTTGCGCGGTCCGTACGCCTTGGCCATCGCCCGATCGGAGGCGGCCAGCGCGTCGTTCCAGCGCTTCATCGCCTTATAGGCGTTGGCGAGCCGTGCCGGCGGGTTGTAGTCGTCGGGCAGGTCGCGCTCCGACGCGATGAGCATCGGGACCGCTCGCTCGGGCTGGCCCAGCTCGATGTACGCCGAGAGTCGGTGCGAGTCGAACACCGCCCGGGCGTCCGGCGTCTTCGCCTTGGCTGCTTCGCCATCGAGGAATCCAGACCATGCCTCGGCGACCGCGCGAGCTCCGGTCGAGTCGTGGGCGTCCTGACGGGCGTCGAGCAGGGCGATATAGACCCCCGAGCGATCGTCGGCGGCCATCGGGATCCCGCGATCGTCGGCCACCGTGCGCGAGATCTGTTCCAGCTTCGCCACGTACTCCGCACGCCGCGGATGCTCGGCGGGCAAGCTCAATGCGCAGTCGAGGCCGCTGGCGGCGATGTTCGCGGTGGAGGTCGTGCGCGGGAGGCGCAGATAGGCTTCCATCGCCAGCTGGGCGCCCTGCTCGTAGCCGTCGGTGTTCTGCAGCGAGAAGAGCAGCGACTCCACCGCCCGGCCGTAGCGCGGCCATCCCGTGAGCGCCTGCTCGATCGCCTCGTGATAGGCGGTGGCGGCGGCGGCGTAGTCCGCACGACCATAGGCGTCGTCCGCGCGGGCCATGGCCTCGTCCGCGGGAGTCTGGGCGGCGACCGTCGCGGTCGCGGTCACGCTGGCGGCGACCGCGGCGTGGCCGTCATCGAGGATGCGTGCGAGCTGCAGTGCGGTCGCCCCGCCCGTCCAGCGCAACGCGACGCGCTCGTCGGCGGGGTCGACGATGAAGTACGTGGGCAATGCGGCGATGCTGAGCTGTTTGGTGAGCGCCGCATTCCCCGGCCGCTCGGTGTCGATGTCGAGCCAGACGAACCGTTGCGCCTGACCCGCCAGCGCCGCATCCGTGAAGACATAGGCCTTCATCGAGCGGCAGGTATGGCACCAGGGCGCGCCGGTCTCGATGAACAGCGGCACCTTGCGCGCGCGGGCTTCGGCGAGTGCCTTCGGATAGTCGTCGGCGATGAAAGGGAGGACGGGGCGCGAAGCCCCCACGGTGTTCGGGGAGGCCTTGGTCGCGGCCGTGGTGGCTCCGGGCGTCAGGCACACCCCGACCAGTGCGATGACCATGCTGACGCGGGGCACGTTCATACGGGAGACCTTACCAGACGGCGAGGGACGGTCACACCGGTGGTCATGGCGGCGAGCCGGGAGCGCCGTCGATCTTCGCCCCCTGGGCGATCCAGGCGCCGAGGGTGCGGCGTTCCTCATCGGTCATCCCGGTCAGGTTGCCGAGCGGCATGGTCTTCGTGACCACGGCGCGCTCCATGATGCGCGGCGCCAGTTCGTGGATGCGTCTCGGGTCCTCGAGGACGATCCCGCTCGGCGGCACGGGGAAGGAGGGGTCGGTCGGTTTCGCGGCGTGGCACGTGGCGCAGCGACGGTCGATGATGCCCCGCGCCTCGGCGTAGGAGACCGGCGCGGCGCCACTCAAGTCGGGTCCGGCGGAGGCACCGCCGGGCACACGGGTCGTCATCGCGATCACGGCACCCAGCGCCGCGCCGCCCAACGCAAGCACCCAGCGGTTGCTCCGGCGCCGGTAGTTCATCACGTACTTGGCCACCGCCCCGACGACGATCAGCAGGGTCAGCACCAGCCATGCGACCGGATGCCCGTAGGTGGCGGGATAGTGGCTGCTCAACATGGTGAACAGCACGGGCAGCGTCAGGTAGTGATTGTGGGACGAGCGTCGCTTGGCGCGCTCGCCGAGCGTGACGTCCACGGGCTGGCCCGCCCGGGTCGCCGCCAGCATCCTGCTCTGCGCCGGGATGATGTGGCGCGCGACGTTGGCGGCCATGATGGTCCCGAGGACGGCGCCCACGTGGATGAAGGCGGCACGCCCGCTGAAGACGTGAGTCAGGCCCCAGGCCAGCGCGACGATGAGCGCGAACGAGATCGCCGCGGCGAGGGTCGGACGCTTGGCGAGGGGCGAGCTCCAGAGCAGGTCGTAGACCAGGTAGCCCGTGACCAGCAGGCCCAGGCTCAGCGCGATCGCGGCACCGACCCCGATCCCCGAGACGCCGCGGTCGACCAGGTAGACGCCGCCGCCGAAGTAGTAGACGACGCCGAGCAGGAAGAATCCGCTGATCCAGGTGGTGTAGGCCTCCCACATGAACCAGTGGAGGCTCGCGGGCACCTCGTTCGGGGCGAGGTACTTCCGCTTGACGACCTCGTAGAAGCCGCCGCTGTGCACCATCCACAGCTCGCCCACCACGGCGCCCTCACGCGGTCGGGTCGGCGGCGTGAGGCTGCGGTCCATCCACATGAACAGGAACGAATCGCCGATCCACATGATGCCGGCGATGACGTGGATCCAGCGCAGGACCAGGTTCAGCCACTCGAGCACGAAGGGCGGCATGGCCGTGTGAGGATGTCCCCGGAGTGAGCGAACCCCCGACCTTCAGGCCGGGGGTTCGCGGGCGGAAACGCCGCTCAGGGAGCGAGCGAGACCGGTCGGGCCTGATTCACCTGTCCCTTCGCCACCAGCGCTTCAGCCTTCTTCTCGGCCGCCGCACGGGTCGCGAACGAGCCCAGCACCACGTGGTAGACGTCCCCACCGTCCTCGTTCCGGGTCACCACTTTGCCCACCAGGCCGGTGGCTTCCGCGAGCCGTGCCTGCTCGCTGTTGGCGCGATCCTCGACGATGAACGTGCCGACGTCGAGACCGAACGGACCCTTCTCGACCACCTTGGGGACCCCGGGAGCGGAAGCCGCCGCCGGCGCGCTCGGCTTGCTGGTGGTGGTCGTCGTGGTCGTGGTCTTCGCGGCGGCGACCGGAGCGGGCTTGCTCGCCGCAGCGGCGGCAGCCTTGGCGGCGGCCTTGGCGGCGGCTCTGCCGGCGGGCGTGCTGGCCGCTAACGCGGCCGCGCTGTCCGCTGCCGCCTTCGTCGAGTCGGCCTGCGCCACGGCGGCGATGCTCTCGGCCACCGCAGCGGCCGCGGCCACCCGAGCCCGCTCCTCGGTGGCGGCCTTCTCCTTGGCCGCGCCCGCGCGCATGGTGATGAACAGTCCGACACCGCCGCCGATCACCAGGACCGCGAGGAGGATGCCGATCAGGGGCGAGCCGCCCTTCTTGGGTCCTTCGGTGTCGGGTTCACCCAGCTTCTCGCGCAAGCGTGGCGAGATCCAGGCCGAGTCGGACTTCGATGGCGGCTGCTGCGGATTGGGCGGCTTCGGGCCGGAAGGGGTCTGCGATTCCACGATCGTATCGCCTTTCGCTGATTGCGGACCGGATGCGCGGACCATGTGGGCCCGCGTGGGCACAGTGGGCGGAGACTATACCCGAGGACTCAGGTCATGCACAGGGGTGGCGCGACCCCGCGGAGGCGGCGCCGAACGTGCGCTCCGGCCCACCGCGCACGCGCCCGGGCGGGCCTTGCGGGGGCGCCCGGAAGGGCACATCATCCGGAGCACGCGCCGCACGCGGCACACCTCGGAGCCATGGACATGCGGTTGGAAGGGATCCACCACGTCACCTGCATCACCGGCGACGCACCCCGGAACGTCGACTTCTACACCGGCGTCCTCGGGCTGCGCCTGGTGGCGAAGAGCGTCAACCAGGACGATCCGACGGTCTACCATCTCTTCTACTCCGACGAGGAAGGCCATCCCGGCGCCGACATCACGTTCTTCGAGTATCCGGGCGCCCGCGACGGACGCGCAGGTGCGGGGATGATCCACACGATCGTCTGGCGTGTGGGCTCAGACGCCGCGCTCGAGTTCTGGGCCCGGCGGCTGGCGAGCGCGGGGGTCGCGGTCGAGCGCGAAGGCCCCGAGGTGGGCTTC
>JBGPXY010000091.1:0-10596 GCA_041492985.1 Candidatus Eiseniibacteriota bacterium | reverse complement strand
GCGCCGTGCTCGACGATCGACGGGCTGAAGCGGCAGCCAGGTCCCATCCGGAAGATCGCTGAGCTTCGCCATCCTGGCGAAGCCGACGCTCGTCCTCGACCCGCTCCGCCTCCCGGCTGCGCGCGTCTGCGGAGTCTCCCGGATGGGACCTGGCTGCCGCTTCAGCCCTGCTCGAGGTCCGTTGGCTCGGGCGTCTCGGCCGCAGGCTCTTCCATCCCCGGCAGCAGCCGCACGGTGATGCGGCGCTCCGGGAGACTCACGGTCTTCACGAACTCGGAGATCGCGGGAATCAACACCTCGCCATGGCCACGCACTACCAGCACGGGGTGCGCGGGCGTGGGCCAGATCTCGGCGATCGCGCCGACGCGTCGGCCCTCTTCGGTGAACACCTCGAGGCCGATGAGCTGGAAGTTATAGGCGACGCCGGGGCCCGGGTCCGGCAGGCGCTCGCTGTCGACGTACAGGCGGCCGTTGGTGAGCGCGGACGCTCCGGCGCGGTCGGTGGCGGCGGTGAAGCGCACCAGCAAGCGCTGGTTGGCCGCCCGGGCGGTGGCGAGCGTGAGGGTGCGGTTGCTCCCGTCGGGGCCGCGCCAGAGGAACGACTTCACCTCGAGCAGCTCGGGCGCGGTGAGGGTGCAGGGGCCCAGCCCCTGCTCGCCCTCCAGCCCGTGCGGGCGCCCCAGACGCCCGATCTCGACCAGGCTCATGTCTCGATCACCGCGCGGAGGGCGCTCAGTCGGCGATCTCGAGCCCTGCCTGCCGGTCGCGCTTGGCTGCCGCAGCACCCAACGCCAGGCGCAGCGCGCGGGCGGTCCGGCCCTGCTTGCCGATCACATGGCCGAGATCGTCCTGGTCGACGGTCAGCTCGAACAGGGCGTCCTCGCCGGGCTCGAGGATGTCGACGCGGACGTCATCGGGCCGATCGACGATGCCGCGCGCCATGAGCGTGACCAGGTCGCGCAGCTGGGCGTCGATCTCGTCCGGCTCGATGTGCTTGCGGGAGGCGCGCGGCTTGGGCGCGCCTATGATCTCGTGGACGGGCGCGGGCTCGCTTCGATCGGCACGGATGATAGTCGCATCCCCGTCCACAGGAAGAGGGCCATCCACAGGCCCGACAGCAGGAGCGCCGGCAACGGGCGATTCAGATTTTGGACCACGAGACCGCTTACGGAGAGGACGGCCCCACTGAGCCACAGGAGAAGTACGGTTCTCTTCTGACATTTCAGCACACTCGCGAGTCGATGGTTGGTGTGGTCCCGGCCGCCCAGATAGACCTTGCGGCCGTCGCGCAGGCGCGTGACCACGACGAAGATCATGTCGAATGCCGGATAGGCGAGCACGAGCACCGGCCCGAGCTGCCCCCAGCCCTGCGGGCCGCCCTCGAGGGCCAGCACCGCGGAAGCGCCGAGACTATACCCCAGAAAGAGGCTTCCCGCGTCGCCGAGGAAGATCCGTGCGCGCGGGAAGTTGTAGGGCAGGAACCCGACGCACGCCCCCGCCAGCGCCAGCTGCGCTGCCGCCACGCCGGTGTCCCCGCGCATCAGGGATCCCGAAGCGAAGGTGACCAGCACGAGGGCGGCGAGCCCCGGCACCATCCCATTCATGTTGTCGAGGAAGTTGACGGCGTTCATGAGCGCCACCAGAGCGAGCATCGCGATGGTCACGCTTGCGGCCGCCCCAAGGTGGAGATCGGGGATGGGACCCGAGGAGAGCAGAAGCGCCGCCGCGAGGCCCTGGCCGGCAAGCTTGAAGAACGGATGCATGCCGAAGCGGTCGTCCCAGAGTCCGAGCAGGAGCGCCACCACGGCGCCCGCGAGCAGGCGGGGCGCGTCCAGGCCCGATCCGTGGAAGCGGAGGATCCCCCCCGCGAGCGCGGCGCCCAGCGCGGCGACGAAGATCCCCACGCCGCCGAGCAGCGCCGTGGCCGAGGTGTGGAGTTTGCGCGCCTCGGGGTGATCGAGATAGCCGACCGCCCAGGCGAGGCGGATGGCGAGCGGGGTGACGATCAGCGCAGCCGCGAGCGCTAGGGGGAGGAACGCGGCGACCGGCATGACGACGAGGAACGACAGGTCGCGACCGCCAGGCTCAGGTGGCGTGCAGTCCCACCGGCGCCGGGCGTCCCATCTGCTCGCAGGTGTCCAGGATCACGCTCTCGAGCAGCTGGTCCAAGCCCACCTGGGGACGATAGCCGACGAACCGCTGGATCTTACTCAAGTCCGGCACGCGGCGCCGCATGTCCTCGAACGAGCGTCCATAGATCTGCTCGTACGGGACCAGCTCGATCGCGGACGCACTCCCGCACATCTGACGGATGCGCTGGGCCAGGTCCCCGACCGTGATCTCCTGGTCCGTGCCGATGTTGAAGATCTCGCCCTCGGCAGGCTTGCTGTCCGCGAGCAGCAGCGTCCCGCGCACGACGTCGCTCACCGCCGAGAAACAGCGCGACTGCAGGCCGTCGCCGTGCACCAGGATGGGCTCGTCGCGGAGGGCGCGGAGCACCATGCTCGGGATCACCATGCCGTAGGCGCCGGACTGGCGCGGTCCGCAGGTGTTGAAGCACCGCACCACCGTCACCGGCAGCTGTTCCTGCTGCCAGTAGGCCTGCGCCAGACACTCGTCGACCGCCTTGCCGTACGCATAGGACCAGCGCAGCTTGTGGGTCGGGCCCATGACCCGGTCATCGTCCTCGGCGAACGGCACCGTGATGCCCTTGCCATAGACCTCGCTGGTGGAGAACACCAGCACGCGGCGCTGGTGCGCGGAACATGCTTCGAGTACCACTTCGGTGCCGCGGATGTTGGTGATGAGGGAGCGGAGAGGATTCTCGAGCACGTACTTCACGCCCACCGCGGCCGCCAGGTGGAAGACCCGGTCGCACTGAGCGACCAGCCCATGCACGGCGGAACCGTCCATGACGGTACCCTCGAGGAATCGGAACTTAGGGTTCCTCTCGAAGGTGCGGAGATTCTCGACGCGGCCGGTGGTGAGGTCATCCAGGGCCCAGACTTCGGCACCGCGGTCGAGGAGTGCTTCGCATAGGTGAGACCCGATGAAGCCGGCACCGCCAGTGACCAGGACCCTCATGAGTCTCCCTTTAAGGCTCGGACAAAAGAGCTTCCATCCCACGGGGGCAAGGACAGGGCACGTGGGTCCGAGTGCGGCGCCCGGTGGACAGACCAAATCCGCCGGAAGAGATTAGGGAAGTGCGACCGATGAAGTCAAGGGCCTGTCACCGGGGACTGCGCTTCTGACCCATGCGGGCCCCGGTTCCCGGGTCAGCGCCGTACCGCGATGATGACCGTTGCAACTTGCGCGGCGACGGCGATCAGGGTCTGCAGGTGCTGCCAGACGGTCACATCGGGGCGTTCGGGGACCCAGATCAGGTCGCCCGGAGCCACTGCCTGGACGTCGCGAGCGCGCAGGGACTGGCCGGTGACCGACCGGGTGACGCGGACCTTCCCGTGGGCGGCGCGCTCGGAGTATCCGCCGGCGAGGCGGACGTACTCCTCGACCGTTCGGCGGGGCTCGAATTCGATCACCCCAGGACGGCGCACCTCGCCCTCGACCCGCACCGAGGCGATCAGCGGATCGACCCGCACGATGTCTCCGTCGCGCAGGAGGATGTCGAGCTCGGGACCGTGCTCGAGACGGAACCAGTCCACACGGTAGTCCTCACGCCGGGCCGCCAGCTTGGCGCGCAGGATCTCGTACTCGGTGTCGGTCATCTCGGCGCGCGAGAGCTTGATGAGGCGGTCGAACTCAGGGTCGGTCTCGGCGACCCGGGTCGGGCGAAAGACCCGGATGGTGGCGAGGTCCGCCCGAGCCATGAAGCCGTGCGCCGCCCTGACCAGATCCGAAAGCCGGCTCTGTCCGGTCACGAGCGGATAGACCCCGGGGTTCTCCACTTCACCGTAGATGCTCGCGTGCTCGAGCTGGTGGAAGCGGGAGGTGAAGAAGACGTACGCATGGTCGCCGTCGCGCAATGCGAGGTTCTTGGACCCGGCGTAGACATCCGCCAGGTCGAACCACAGCGACTCCGCCTGCGATGGCGTGCGCCAGCGCACCAGCAGGCAGTGATTCGCCTGGGCCGAGGGCAGCGGGCCGCCGGCCAGGTCGAGCAGCGTGCGCAGGCTGTCGGCCGGCCCGAGCTCGAACCGGCCCTCGCGCGCCATCGCTCCGCGGACTTCGACGAACTCGACCGCGGTGGGCACATGGATGATGTCACCATCGTGGAGGAACGGGTTCAGATCGTATCGACCCGTGCGATTGAACAACTCGAGGTCGCCGATCACTCGCGTCCCATCCCGCCGACGAACCTCGACGTTGCGGCGCGAGGCGCCGTCGAGCAGAGCCCCCATCGGCAGGGCCTCGCTGATGCGGCTCGTGGCGGTGACCTGGGTGGGACCCGGCTCGCGCACATCGCCGGTGAGGTAGACCCGCATGAGCCGCACCCGGGCGAGCTGCAGATCGAGCCGCACGCCGCGGAACTCCTCCGACAGCCAGCGCAGCAGCTTCTCGCGCGCCTCGGTGAGCGTGAGCCCGGAGATCCGCACCGGCCCGGAGCCCGGGATGAGCAGATCCCCTTCTGGACCCACCATCAGATAGTCAATGCGAGAGACGCGCCCCGAGAGCGTGAGCTGGAACAGGTCGCCGGGCCCGACCAGGTAGACGTCGGGGTCCACCGGTGCGGTGACGATTCCGATGGTGCCGGGGCCGAGCGGGGAGTTCGACGTCTGTGAGAGCGGATTCAAGGTCGGCTCCGCTAGCGTCGGCGGCGCCGCCTGCGCGCGCGGGCACAGGATCGTCGCGCCCAGCAGCGCGGCGATCGTGAGCGAACGGTCGAACCAAGATGCGTTTCGTCGGACCTGCCTCACGCGCGCACCTCCTTCAGGACCTTTCGTTGGCCGTACATGCGCTCGTAGTAGGCGCGGAACTCACCCTCCTTGATCGGCCGCCACCAGGACTGGTTGGCCCGGTACCAGTCCACCGTGTCGCGCATGCCGTCCGCGAACGCCACACGCGGGCTCCAGCCGGTCAGGCGCGTCAACTTGCCCGAATCGACCGCGTAGCGCCGATCGTGCCCGGGTCGATCTTCGACGTGTCGGATGAGGGTCTCGGGCTTGCCGAGCAGCTTCAGGATGGTGCTCGTGATCGTGAGCACGTCCAGCTCGTGCTGGGCGCCGATGTTGAAGGTCTCCCCCTCGATGCCCGGGTGCTCGAGCAGCGCGACCAGCGCCGCGCAGTGGTCCTCGACGTGGAGCCAGTCGCGCTGGTTGAGTCCGGTCCCGTAGACCGGCAGGGGCTGATCGTCGATGGCGTTGGTGATGAACAGCGATACCAGCTTCTCCGGGTACTGGCGCGGCCCGTAGTTGTTCGCGCAGCGCGACACCACCACGGGCAGGCCCCAGGTGGCCCAGTAGGCGTAGGCGAGCCGGTCGCCTCCCGCCTTGCTCGCCGCGTAAGGGCTGCGGGGCATGAGCGGCCACGCCTCGGTGGCGTGTCCCTCCAGCACCTCGCCGTAGACCTCGTCGGTCGAGACCTGGATGAAGCGCTTCAGCCGCTGGCGGCGCGCCTCCTCGCACAGCACGAACACGCCGAACACGTCGGTCTGGATGAACTCGCCCGGTGTCTCGATCGAGCGATCGACGTGCGACTCGGCGGCGAAGTTGAGCGCCACGTCACAGCCGGCCATCGCCGTCGCCACCACCGCGGGATCGCGGATGTCCCCCTGGATGAAGGTGAGCGAACGCGCGGACACCCCGTCCAGATTCTCGCGCCGGCCCGCGTAGGTGAGGGCGTCCAAGACCACCGCGTGGCTGTCGGGGAAGCGCCGCAGGAGGTGGTGGACGAAGTGGGAGCCGATGAACCCCGCTCCTCCCGTGACCAGCACCCGCGCGCGCGACAGGTCGAGCCGCTCAGCCATCCTTCCGGCTCCAGTCGTAGGGGATGCTCGGGTCGTTCGGGGCCATGCGGAACTCGTCGGGGTTCTCGTAGACGTAGTGCTCGGTCGGGGTATTGACGAGGTAGGCGGGCTCGGTGCCGATGCCTTTCATCCCGTGGAGCACGAAGGGCGGGATGACCAGCAGGATCGGGTTGTGTTCACCCATGAAGAACTCGTTGATCTCGCCCTTGGTCTTCGACGTCTCGCGGATGTCGTAGAGCACGACCTTGGCCATGCCCTTGACGAACACGAAACGGTCGATCTGCTTCTTGTGGTAGTGCCAGCCCTTGACCACTCCCGGGTAGACCATCGACAGATAGACCTGTCCGAACTTCTGGAAGAACTCGTCGTCGTCGCGCATCATCTCCATGAGGAGTCCGCGCTCGTCGGGGATGACCTTCAACCGCTTGATCTTCACGCCCTCGATCATCGGTCGCTCCTCGTCATGTCATCCATGCGCGCTACGGACGCCCGCGCCCGACACCCACGTGCTTCATCCCGGCCGTTTCGACCACGTCCGGGTCGTAGATGTTGCGAAGGTCGCACAGCACGGGCTTGCGCATCAGGCGCTTGAGCTTCGCGAGATCCAGGTTCCGGAACTCGTTCCACTCGGTCACGATCGCGAGGGCGTGGGCGCCCCGGGCCGCCTCGTAGGCGTCGGTCGTCAGCTCCACGCCACGCAGGGCGGCGAGCTTGCTGGCGCCCGGCATCGCCACCGGATCGAACGCCCGCACCTTGATCCCACGACGCTTGAGCCCGGCGATGATGGTGAGCGCCGGTGCTGCGCGCAGGTCGTCGGTGTTGGGCTTGAACGAGAGGCCCAGCACGCCGACCCGCTTGCCCCGCGGAGCGCCGATCGACTGCACGATCTTCTCCACCATCCGCTTCATCTGGCGATCGTTGGCCGCGATCGCGGCGTCGACGATGCCGGTCTTGACCCCGGCGGCGCGCGCGAAGGTCGAGAGCGCGAGCGTGTCCTTGGGGAAGCACGAGCCCCCGTAGCCGGGACCGGCGTGGAGGAACTTGGAGCCGATGCGCCGGTCCATCCCCACCCCCTTCGCCACCACCTTCACGTCGGCGCCGAGCGCCTCGCACAGGTGGGAGATCTCGTTGATGAACGAGATCTTGGTGGCGAGGAACGCGTTCGAGGCGTACTTGATGAGCTCGGCGGTCTCGAGGCTCGTGACCACCATGGGGGTCTCGAGCAGGAACAGTGGATTGTGGATGTTGCGAAGGATCTTCTCGGCCCGCTTCGACTCCGCGCCGATCACCACCCGATCCGGCCGCATGAAGGTCTCGATCGCCGAGCCCTCGCGCAGGAACTCGGGGTTCGAGGCGACGTCGAACTCGGCCGACGGCATCCCCTGCTTGCGCATGAACCGCTGGAGATCGCGCGCGGTGCCCACGGGCGCGGTGCTCTTCTGCACCACCAGCGTGTAATCGCTCCGGCGCTTCGCGATCGTCCTGGCGACCGCATAGATGGCGCTGACGTCGGCGCCGCCATTGGCCCGGGGCGGGGTACCCACGGTGATGAACACCACCTTGCTGCCCTTGAGCGCCCCCTCGAGGTCGCTCGAGAAGCGCAGCCGCCGCTCGCGGATGTTCCTGCCGACCAGCTCGGGCAGGCCCGGCTCGAAGAACGGCAGCTCGAGGGCGCGGATGCGCTCGATCTTGGCCGCGTCGGTGTCCACGCAGGTGACGGTGTTGCCGAAGTCCGCGAGACAGGCGCCGGTGACGAGTCCCACGTAACCGGCGCCGACGACGGTGATCTTGTACAGAGGGTGTCCTTTCGGCTGTGCGCCCCCGGGGGTGCGCGACAGATCACCGGCACGACGCGGCGTCCTGCGCGTCTGGGCTCCGGAACGGCGCCGACGTGCGGACGGTAGTCGGAACGAGCGCGATAGGTTAGGGGTTCACGGTCGCACGGTCAATCCGCCGCGGAGGCTTCACGAACCCGCCGGACGCCCGCGCCAATCCTCCAACACGTCCTCCAGCGTGCGATCGAGCGGCATGGTCGCCCGCCAGCCGGTGTCGCGCGCCATCGCCTCCGGATCGCCCACCAGAAAACCCAGGTCGGCCGGGCGCACGCGCGCCGGATCCACCTCGATGCGCACCGGGACGCGGGCGCGCGCCACCATGCGGTCCACCGCATCGCGAAGACGCACACCCTCGCCACGGCACACGTTGTACGCGGCCCCCGCACGGCCGCGCGCGAGCAGGGCGAGATAGGCTTCGACCACCTCGCGCACGTCGGTCAGGTCGCGCGTCACGTCGAGATTGCCGACCCGCAGCACCGCCTCCGCCCGGCCGCCCTCGATCGCGACGATCTGGCGGGCGAAGGAAGGGATCGCGAACGTAGGACTCTGACCCGGACCGGAATGTCCGAACGAGCGCGTGCGGATCACCGCGAGGCCGTGCCGCCTCGCGAACGCGTCGCTGAGCGCGTCGGCCGCGGCCTTCGAGAGCGCGTAGGGGCTGACCGGTCGAAAGGGGGCGGCTTCAGCGACCCGGCTCCCTTCGGGCTGAGGGCCGTAGACCTCGCCGCTCCCGACGATCAACACCCGGGCGCGCGGGGCGTGCTGCCGGACCGCGTCCAGCAGCGTCCAGGTGCCGATCGCGTTGGTGCGGTAGGTCTCGACCGGATGCTCGAACGAGACGGCCGCACTGCTCTGCCCGGCCAGGTGGACGACCGCGTCGGGCCGCGACGCGGCGACGGCGGCCCTGACCGCGTCCGCATCGAGCATGTCCCCGGCCTGCCAGCCGGCGAGCGGCGGTCGAGAGGGCCGCTCCCCCAGGCCGAAGCCGTGGATCTCATCCTCCCGGGCGGCGAGCGCCGTGGCGAGGTGCCGGCCGACAAAGCCCGAGACACCGGTGATGAGGACGCGGAGCACGGGGGGCCGCGGCGCGGTCAACGGGCGCGCCAGTACTCCAGCATGTCCCGGAGCGTCTGCTCGAACGGGATGACGGGTTTCCAACCGGTGGCCTTGACGAACTTGCTGTTGTCGCCGAGCAGCACCGGCACGTCGCTCGGGCGCAGGCGCGCGGGGTCGTGCCGGACCTCGATCTTCGCCTGGGTCATCGAGAGCAGCTCATCGAGCACCTTGCGGATGGTCCAGGCGCTGCCGCTGCAGATGTTGTAGACCTCGCCGGGCGCGCACTTCTCGAGCGCCAGCCAGTAAGCCCGCACCATGTCGCGCACGTCGGAGAAATCGCGCCGGGCGTCGAGATTGCCGACCGAGATCACCGGCGCCTTGCGACCCTTCTCGATGTCGGCGATCTGCTTGGCGAAGTCCGAGGCGACGAACACCGGGCCGCGCCGCGGGCCCTCGTGGTTGAACCCGCGGGTGCGCACGCAGTCGAGCTTCCATGACATCCAGTACTGATAGCCGAGCAGGTCCTGAGCGACTTTGCTCACCGCATAGGGCGAGAGCGGACGAAGTGGATTGGTCTCCTTGATCGGCAGCTCGTCCGCCTGGACCATGCCGTACTCCTCACTCGAGCAGGCGAGCTGGATGCGGCACTGCATGCCCAGCTTGCGCACCGCTTCGAAGAGGTTCACCTGGCCGATGATGTTGGTGGTCAGCGATTCGGTCGGCGCGGTCCACGACGTGGGAACGAACGACTGCGCGGCGAGGTGGAAGATCCAGTCGGGGCGGACCTTCTCGAGCGTGTCGCGCGTGGACGAGGCGTCGCGCAGGTCGCACTCGAGCAGCGTGATCTTGCTCGCGAAGTGTTCGATGTTCTCGGTGCGGCTCCGCCATCGCTGGATGCCGACGATCTCGCAGTCCCCGCGTTCCAGCATGTAGTCGACGAGATGGCTGCCGGCGAAACCGGTGACGCCAGTGACCAGCACGCGACGCATGGGAACTCCTTCGATCGGGACCGACCAGCCGACGAGCGGCCCCGGAAGCTAAGGGTTCAGGAGTCCAGGGTCAACGGGCGGAGCCGACGCTCAGCGCAACACCAGCAGGCGGCGCACGCCGGCGGATCGTCCGTCCACCAGCAGTCGGCAGAAATACACCCCGGTCGCGACCTTGCCCCCATTCGTGTCAGTCAGATCCCATGCGATGTCATGCGGGCCGGCGGGCAGGGGGCCTGGATCGAGCCTGCGCAGGAGTCGGCCGCGTAGATCGTGGATCGAGAGCTCGACGCGTCCTGCTCGTTCCATCTCGATCGGGAACGAGACCGACCGCCGTGCGGGCATGGGCGAAGGAAGCCCGAGGAGGTGGACGGAGTGGCCACCGTAGGGTGCCGTCACGCCGGCCACGCGCTGCGCCGCTTGCTCGACCCGGCCGTCCCGATACACCGTGAGTGACAGGTTCGCGAGATCGCCGGTCGCGATCGGGCCCAGCAAGGGGTTGACGAGCGAATCGACGACGACTCGGGTTCCGGCCGGACTCGGGTAGACGACTTCGAGCGCGTAGCGCGCGGGACTCGCGACCCCGAAGTGGACCGTGTACTCGTTCTGTCCCAGGTAGCCTGAGCCGCCGTCCACCACCCGAGTCTGAGTCGTGCCCGGAGGCCCGCCGAGTTCCCGCAGACGGACGGTCGCGCCATGGACCGTCTCGTGGCCGCCCGCGTCCAGCACGCGTACACGCAGGTGCGAGCTGTAGAAGTGGGGACACGTATCCAGGTGGTTGATCAGCAGCTCTTTG
>JBGPXY010000210.1:0-4116 GCA_041492985.1 Candidatus Eiseniibacteriota bacterium | reverse complement strand
TCGCACAGGATGACCTGTGCGTTGCCCTGCGAGAGGATGTGCTCGGCGCTCATCAGCCATTCCTCGATGGTGGCGGCGAGTCCGCGCTTGAGCAGCACCGGCTTCTCGGCGTGACCGATCTCCTTGAGCAGGGAGTAGTTCTGCATGTTGCGCGCCCCCACCTGCAGGATGTCGGCGTAGCGGGCGACCAGCGACACCTGTTGGGAGTCCATGACCTCACTCACCACCGCCAGACCGTTCGCGTCGGCGGCGCGGCGCAGCAGCTTCAGGCCCTCCTCCCCCAGTCCCTGGAACGAATACGGCGAGGTGCGGGGCTTGTACGCGCCGCCGCGCATCACCGTGGCCCCGGCGCGGGCGACCGCGGCGGCGATCGTGAACGCCTGCTCCTCGCCTTCGATCGAACACGGGCCGGCCATGATGGCGAGCTGACGGCTGCCGATGGCGCAGCGGCCGACCGAGATGACCGTGTCATGCGGCTGGAACGCCCGGCTCACCAGCTTGAAGGGGACCGGGATCCTGACGGCGGACTCGACGCTGTCCCAGCCGCGGATCTGCTCCCAGTCGACGCCACCGCCCTCGCCGACGGCGCCGAGCCGCACCTGCCCGCCGTGGTCGGTGCGGTGCACCGAAAGGCCGAACATGCGCAGGCGGGTGGCGATGTCGCTCGCCACCGTCTCGCTCACCCCGCGCTTGAGGAGCACCAGCATGCGGTCGCCCTATCCCGTGGGCCCGACGGCCCCAAATGAATCAGCCCACGCCAGGTCGGCGTGGGCCAGGAACTCGCGCTGCGGTCGAGGGCTTCAGCAGACCAACGCGGTTCTCCGGCCACGCGCAGCGTAGCCGTACCAGCGCCAGGTCCGATACCGAAGTTGGAACATCGAGCGCAGCCTCCATGACGAACGCGGTGGAGCCTAGCATCGGGTCGCGAGCACGGTCAATCGCGGGTCCCGGCGCAGACTACCGCTCGCGGCCACGCAGTGCGCGCTGGCGGAGCCAGGCGTCCATCAGGGTGATGGCCATCATGCTCTCGGCCACCGGCACCACGCGCGGGCAGATGCACGGGTCGTGGCGACCCTCGATGGCGATGGTCGTCGTGCCGCCTTCGGTGGTCGCCGCGATCTGCGGCTTGCCGATCGAGGTGGCCGGCCGCACCGCGACGCGCACCACGACATCGGCGCCGTTGGTGATCCCGCCGGCGATGCCCCCGCCGAAGTTGGTGAGGAAGCGTTCGCCGTCGAATATGTCGTTGGTCTGCGAGCCGGCGAGCGCGCACATGCCGAAGCCGCCGCCGATCTCGACGCCCTTGGTCGCAGGGATCGAGAGCATCGCCGCGCCGAGTAGCGCGTCGAGCTTGGACATGGTCGGATCCCCCCAGCCGGCGGGCACGTCGCGCGCGACCACCTCGACCACGCCACCGACCGAATCCTTCTGGTCGCGCGCGCGCAGGATGACCGCGGCCATCTCCTCGGCCGCCGAGGGGTCAGGGCAGCGCACCGGGTTCTGCTCGACCATCGCCCAGTCGCGGCGCACCGCCTTGACCTCGCCCACCTGCACGGTGCCGCCGACGACGCTCACGCCCACGGTCGCGAGGGCGGCGCGAGCGAGCGCTCCGGCGGCCACGCGGCCGACCGTCTCGCGCCCCGACGAGCGCCCGCCGCCGCGATGGTCACGCAGGCCGTACTTCTCCATATAGGCGTAGTCGGCGTGCCCGGGGCGGAAGACGTCCTTCAGCGCGTCGTAGTCCTTGGACTTCGCGTCGGTGTTCCGCACCAGCATCGCGATCGGCGTGCCCAGGCTCATCCCCTCGAAGAGGCCGGAGAGGATCTCGACCTGATCGGCCTCGTTGCGCTGGGTGGTCAGGGCACTCTGTCCGGGGCGCCGCCGATCCAGCTCGCGCTGGATCGCGGCGGGGTCGACGGCGATGCCGGGCGGCATGCCGTCCACCACCACCCCGACCCCCGGGCCGTGTGATTCGCCGAAGGTGGTGACGACGAACAGGCGGCCGAACGACGAGGACATCGTCAGCGCCGCGCGCGACGGGCGCGCGGCTTCACGGCCGCGGCGGCCTTGCGTTCCTGTGCCGCCCGGTAGGCGATGATCCCGCGCGCGCGAAACGCCGCATGGGCCAGCGCCATGGTCTCGAACTGATGCAGGTAGTTGGGCCGCATGTCAGCGCGCGCGTCGGCGATCCAGGACTTGCAGCGGTCCCAGGTCACGATGTCCTCGCCGGTGTGATCGAAGAACAGCTCCGCGTGCAGCACGCCGCGGTTGACCAGCGTCCCCACCATCTCCCAGTAGGAGATCGTCATGCGGAGGTGGCGATCCTCGTCGGCATGCGTGAGCCAGCGCGACTTGATCTCCGCCCAGCTGGCGGGCTTGAACTCGGTCAGGAACCAGGCGCGCGCGTGGCGCAGCTCGGGCTCGCGGCGGATCTCGTAGAGGTGAAGGAGCAGCTCGGCGTCGGCGTGCGTGGGCTTGCGCATGGCATCGAACCTCGAGGTGGGGTGGTGGAGCGAACGGCGGCACTGTAGCAAGCGCCGGACGCGGATTGAAGCCCGGCGATGGGGTATCGTGGGGCCGAGGCTTCGCTCCAGCAGGACGTCGGCCGACGCCCGTGATCCCACGAGGAATCCGAGATGCCCCCGAGATCCAGCGCCATCATCGTCGCCTGCCTCGCCACGGTCCTGTGCGCGGGCGCCGTCCTCTCCCCCGCGCACACCGCGCCCGCGAACGTACCGCCCATCCAGCTGGTGGAGACCGTGCCGGTCGAGAGCGGGCTCGGCAACCCGGCGCTCCCCGACGCGGCGGCCGTGTGGGTCGAGATGATCGACGGTGCGAAGCGGAGCGTGGACCTCGAACACTTCTACCTTTCCCACTGGCCGGGCGAGCCCACCGGCCCGGTGCTCGATGCGATCGGCCGTGCCGCCCGGCGTGGCGTGCGCGTGCGTCTGATGCTCGACGCCGGCATGCATGCGACGTATCCGGAGCCGGCCGACTCGCTCGGTCGGCTCCCGGGCGTCAGCCTGCGGCTCCTCGAAATGAAGCAAGTGTCGGGGAGCGGCATCCTGCACGCCAAGATCATGATCGTTGACGGCGAGCAGGTGTTCGTCGGCAGTCAGAACCTCGACTGGCGCGCCCTCAAGCACATCCATGAGCTGGGTGTGCGCGCCCGCGACGCCCGGATCGCGGACCTCTACGAGCGCGTGTTCACATCCGACTGGCGTGTGGCGACGCCGGTGGCCGGCGCGGCGAGCGAACCGCCCGGCCCGCCGGAGGCGACGCGAACGCTCCCGCCGCTGCCCATCCGATTGGCCCAGGGTCCGGGTGACACGGTCGCCGTCTGGCCGAGCTTCAGCCCGATCGGGCACATCCCCGACGCATCGCTCTGGGATCGCGACGCCATCGTGCGCATGCTGGATGGGGCGCGCAGCGAGGCGGTCGTGCAGCTGCTGACCTACGGCCTGGGACGCGGGAACGATCGGGACTCGACGCTCGACCTGGCGATCCGGCGCGCCGCCGGTCGCGGGGTCCAGGTGAAGCTCCTCCTCTCCGACTGGGAGGCGGACAACGCGCGCATCGGCGATCTTCAGCGCCTCTCGCAGGTCCCCAACGTGGAGGCCAGGCTCGGCACTGTCCCCGAGTGGAGCGGTGGCTACATCCCCTTCGCCCGGGTCGAGCACTGCAAGTACCTGGTGGTCGACACGCTCTGGACCTGGGTGGGCACGGCCAACTGGGAGCCGGGTTACTTCCACGGCTCACGCAATGCCGCGCTCTCGATGCTCAACCGGCCGCTGGCGCGGCAGGCGCGGGCGATCTTCGAGACCAGCTGGCGTTCGCCGACCACCCGTGTGGTCCGTGCCGGGGAGTCCTACCCGCCGAAGGATCACCGCGAGACGCCGCCGCCCGGAAAGAGCGCCTACGGGAAGTAGGCGGCCCGTCCGGGCGACGGAGGATGCTTCGTCACGCTTGGCGCCGATCGTGCGCGCGGCTCAGGGGGCCAGCTGGAAGTAGCCGTTGGCGCTCACGTCGCCCAAGCCGCTCGGGCGCGTGACGGTCAGGCGGAGCCACCGGTCCCCGGTCGCCGCGGTATCGGGGATGTCGGCGACGGTCGTCAGC
>JBGPXY010000187.1:0-5189 GCA_041492985.1 Candidatus Eiseniibacteriota bacterium | reverse complement strand
GATTCGGTCCGCTCGACACCACGCAGACGGCGGGCGCGCTGGTGATGTATTGCGTGGGCCTGCCGGCGTTCGCGGCGGTCGGGGTGCTGACCCGCACCTTCTACGCGCTCGGGGACACCCGCACGCCGGTCCAGGCGAGCTTCGTCTCGGTGGCGCTCAACCTCGGGCTCAACCTGCTCTTCATCGGTCCGCTCCGCGTCCTCGGACTCGGTCACCTGGGCCTGGCGCTTGCCACCTCGGTGACCGCGATCGCCAACCTGGGGCAGCTCGCCTGGTATCTCAGGCGTCGCGTCGGCCCGCTCGAGGGCCGGCGGATGTTGAACACCCTGTGGCGGGTGAGCGTGGGGGCGGCGCTCGCGTCATTCTTGTGCGCGGTCGCGCTGCGACTGGCCGGACCTCACCTTCCCCGCGGGTGGACAGGGGCGGCGGTGGCGGTGGTGGGCGGACTCGCCCTGGCACTCGCGAGTGGCTACGCCGCGATGAAGGCGCTCAAGGTCGAGGAGCTGGGCACGCTCGAGAGCCTGGCCGCCTCGCTCCGGCGTCGGCTGACGGGCGCCTGAGGCCCTGGCGTCGCATCAGCCCGCGCGCCGGGCCTTCTTGCGTGCGCCCAGGTGCCAGAGACCCGGGAACAGCACGAACGCTCTGAACCGGCCGGGTCGCCACAGTCCCGAGGCGATCTCGATCGCCAGCCAGGCCGCATAGACGATGGAGATCTCCTCGCGCCAGTGCGGCACGCAGAACTGGATGAACCACAGCGCGAACAGGCCCATCGCCTCGTAGGCCTGGAAGTTGAGGTTGGCGAGGATGACCATCCCGAGCGTGCCCTGCAGCAGCGTCAGCATCAGCTCGACCCGGTGCTCGCCCATCGGCACCGAGGTGGCGTGGCCGATCGACAGCGAGTAGACGATCGGGATCATGGCGGCGAGCACCGTCCACTGGTTCACGTTGCTCGAGACCATGTTCATCAGGGCCATGCCCGCCTTGCCGCGGCTGCGCGCCCAGTAGGACGTGGTCATGAATTCCGGCAGCTCCGAGAGGAACGGCGCGACCCATTGGACGAACACGAACTGCGAGATCCCGAGCACGGTGGCGAGGCCGATCATGCTGACCAGAAACGGCTGGGCGGTCAGGTACAGCACCACGCCGCCGACCAGGAACAGCCCGGCGATGGCGAGTTTGCGCGGGAGCGTGTCGAGTCCGATGACCACCCGCGCCACCGCCGCCACGTCTTCGATCTCCTCGTGGTCCTTGGGCGGGATGCGGTTCACGACCACCAGGTAGCCGGCGTAGAGCGCCAGCAGCACGGCGGAGTCCACCAGGCCGAGCGTCCCCTTGTAGATGATCCACGCCCAGTAGAGCAGCGCCGGCACCAGGCCGACCACCTCGGCCGCATGCTCCTCGTCGAGCTCGATCCCCTTCCAGAAGCCGCGCTCGCCACGCCGCCAGCGCGCGATCGCGCATACGGTCCAGATGGTCGGCCACCCGAGCCCGGTGAGCAGGCGCAGGGCGCCGGTGAAGTTGGCGGTCATGAGCGGCACGTCGCGGTGCCAGGCGATGACCGCCTCGACCGCGAACTCGGGCAGCACCTGGATCCACGCCAGGAGCGCCAGCGCGAGACCCTGCGAGACGTAGAACTGCGCGGCCTCCGCTCCCCACGCCACCAGAAACGCGCTGCCGAGGATGGAAGGGAAGGTCCAGATGGCCTGGACCGCAGCGCGCCTCGCTTCTTCGGGGGAGACCTGGCCGCCGATCAACGTGGGACTCAGAACCGGGTCACGCCGGTGAACTGGAAATCCCTCACCTTGAGCGCGGGCGCGACGACGCAGTTGCCGACGTAGTCGAACCGCGTCGGCTCCGCCTCCCGGCCGGAGTCCTCGGCGCGGGCGAGAACGTCGAGCACGCTCTCGTTGAATCTGAGGTTTCGGACACCCCGGGTGAGCCGGCCATCCTCGATCAGGAACGTGCCGTCGCGCGTCATGCCGGTGATGAGCGTGCGTCGCGCGTCGACGACGCGGTTGTACCAGAAGCGGGTCACCAGGATGCCCCGGGGGGTCGAGGCGATCAGCTCGTCGAGCGTGGCCGTGCCGCTCGTGAGCACGAGATCGTACGGCATCGGCCCCTCGAGCGCGGGTGGCGGGCAGGCATGCCCGGTGCTCTCCACCCCGGCCTTGAGGGCCGTGCGCCGGTCGTGCACGACCGCGCGGGCGACGCCGCCCTCGATCAGCGTTACCCTGCGCCGCGGGGTCCCTTCGTAGTCGAACGGTCGTCCGAACGAGCGTGGGTCGAATGCGTCGTCCACCAGCGTGACGCCGGCGCCGGTGATGGTCTGGCCCATCCTCCCGGAGAGGAACGAGCGGCCTTCCTGCTCGCTCTGGGCACCCAGGCCCAGCCAGGCGAGGAATGTGACCAGCTCGGCCACGGCGCTCGGCTCGAGCACGACCGTGTAGCGACCGGGCGCGACCTCTCCGGGCTCGCGCGAGAGCTCGGCCTTGCGGATGGCCGTCTCTCCCAGCCCCGTCGCATCGAGCGCGCGCCAGTCGCGGCGGTGGCGGTCCACCCAGCCGCTCGCATCGGGTGCGCGCACGGTGCAGGTGAAGTTGGCGTAGGTGTCGGGGTGGTAGGCGAAGGCGCCCTGCGAGTCGGCGACCGCAAGCGCCGTCGACGCGGTGGTCAGCGCCCCGGAGGCGTTGAGCCCGCGCGCGGCCGCCGCCTGCGTTACCGGGCCGACCGCCTCCGCCCGCTCCTCGGGCGTGCACGCGGCGGTCGCGGCGACGAATGTGGCCAGCGGCAAAGGTTCCGCGCACGTCGACGCCGGGGGGAGGTCCTCGTCCTCGGGGGAGAGGCGTGCGAGCGCCAGCGCCCGATCGGCGACCTGCCGCAGCGCGCTCGAATCGAGGCGGCTGGTCGAGGCGATCCCGCTCCGCCGGCCGACGATCGCCCGGAGCGTCAGGGTGTGCTGCGAGGAGGTGACGTTCTGGTGGATCTCGTTGTTCGCGAACCGCGTCAGGCTCTCGTCGCGGG
Source organism: Candidatus Eiseniibacteriota bacterium (assembly GCA_041492985.1). GTDB lineage: Bacteria > Eisenbacteria > RBG-16-71-46 > RBG-16-71-46 > RBG-16-71-46 > WS-11. Next base: position 2,168 of record JBGPXY010000187.1, on the reverse strand, counting down.
CCTCGAGGATGACCGACGTGCGCTCGGCCGAGGACATCGACAACGCCTCGCTCAACAGGCCGCGTGACTCATCGCGCGACAGCGGCGCGCGTCCCGCGGTGGCGGTGTCGGGGACGGGGGTGCTCACGCGCCGTATCCCACGCCCACCTGGATGCCACGGAAGCGGGCCGAGGAGGCGCCCTGGGCGGTGCGCATGCTCTGGGTCGGCTGTCCCTTGCCGCAGTTCGGCGTGCCCCAGATCTCCCAGTCGTCGCACACCGCGTCGCACTGGTTCCAGAACTGGGGCGTGATGCCGGTGTACGTGCAGTTCTTCAGCATCCTCCCACGCTTGCCCTTGCGGATCTCCCAGCCGACCTCGGTGCCGAACTGGAAGTTGTAGCGTCGATCGTCGATGGACCACGAGCGGTTGGTGCACATCAGGAGCCCATCGTCGGTGTCGGCGATCAGTGCTTCCAGCGTCCAGGGTCCGGGCTCGAGATTGATGTTCGTCATCCGGATGAGCGGGATGTGGGCCCAGGATTCGGCACGCATGGTGCCGTTCGACGCCTGCCGCAACGACGGCGCGGTCTCGCGCGAGGTCAGGTAGCCGACGAAGCGACCCTCGCGCACCAGGTCGACTTTCTGCGCCGGCACCCCCTCGTCGTCGAAGGCAAAGGTGCCCAGTCCGCGCGGTGCCGTGGCGTCCGCGACCAGGTTCACCACCGGGGAGCCGTAGCGGAGGGTGTCGAGCTGGTTGGTGGTGAGGAACGACGTGCCGGCGAAGTTCGCCTCATGCCCGAGCACGCGATCCAACTCGGTGGGGTGCCCGCACGACTCGTGGATCTGGAGGCTCATCTGCGCGCCGTCGAGGATGATGCTCCGCTCGCCCGCGGGGCACTGGGGCGCCGTCAGCAGGGCGGCCGCGGTCGCGGCCGTCTCGGCGGCGTGGCCCGGCAGATCGAGCCGTTCGACCATCTCCCATCCGGCGGACTCGTACTGGCCCCCGAACGAGTTGGGGTACGAGCGCCACTGGAGATCGTTCTCGCCGCGCGCGTACGCGCACAGGCCGGCGCCCGAGTGCACGATCCGTTGCTCGATGCACGCGCCTTCGCTCGAGGCGAACAGCTTCCGTTCCTCCCAGAAATGCAGCCCGGCCTGGGCGACGGTGATCGACGGCTCGGCCTGCATGGCGCCGCTCGCCCGCACCAGCAGGTCGACCTTGTCGGCCAGCGAGACCGCAAAGGGGTCGCGGATCAGCGGGGTCCGCCAGCTGGCCCGTTGCGGCGCCAGCGGCGAAAGGACCACCGGTTGCAGCCGGAAGCGCGCTGATGCGCGGGCGATGCGGCACGCCAGCGCCGCGCACCGCTCGGCCTCGGCCGTGTCCGCGGTGGCGCTGGCCGCGAAGCCCCAGGCGCCGTCGACGATCACCCGCACGCCCAGCCCGAGCCCGGCGCTCTCTTGGAGCGCGCTCGGCCGTCGGTTCTTGACCTCGACCAGCTGCGAGCGCGACTCGACCACGCGCGCGTCGGCGTAGCTGGCGCCGGCGAGCTGGGCGGCGTTGAGGGCGCGGTCGGCGAGTTCCTGCATGGAGGATCTCCGGCTGGACGGCCGCGGCTTGTGAGACGGGGAGCGCGCGGATACTGTCCAACCCCCCATGGCAGCGTCAAGGAGATTGAGGCCGGCCACTCGACGATCGGGCGGGGAGCCGGCGCTGGCGGCACTCGAGCGCTTCGCCGTCGCGGGAGCGCGAGGTGAGACGGCCGCCGTGCATCGCGCCATCCGCGCGGTGCGCACCGCGCGCGCGCCGCGACGGGCGCTCGAGGAGACCGCGCTGATGCTGGTCCTCTACGCGGGCTACCCGGTCGCACTCGAGACGCTGCGGGTCGCGAACCAGGCGTGGCCCGGCCGGCCCCGCGCGACGCGGGAGGGCGGCCAGGCCGCCTGGCGACGCCGCCACCCGACACCGGTGCCCACGCTTCCGGCTCGTCCGCCCCGGACGGCGATCGTCTATGAATGCCCGAACTGCGAGGCCCGCCTGCTCGGCGAGCAGCGCTGTCCCGACTGCCAGGTGTTCTGCCGCCGAGTGGGCCCCGGCGGGCCCTGCCCGCACTGCGACGAGCCGGTCGCCGTGGCCGACTTGCTCGATCTCAACGCAGGAGGTGCCTAACCTCACACCGACTGCTCGGGGG
>JBGPXY010000086.1:0-11002 GCA_041492985.1 Candidatus Eiseniibacteriota bacterium | reverse complement strand
GTGAGGGTCAAGGACCTCGCCGAGGCGGTCGCGGTCAACAACGCGTCGCGCTACGGGCTGTCGTCGTCGATCTTCACCGCAGACGTCAACCGCGCCTTCGCGGCGATGCGCGACCTCGAGACCGGCATCGTCTACGTGAACCACGGCACCACCGGCGCCGAGACCCACCTGCCGTTCGGCGGCACGCGCGGCACCGGCAACGGGCACCGCGAGGCCGGGCACACCATGCTCGACCCGTTCACCGAGTGGAAGAGCATCTACGTGGACTTCAGCGGCCGGCTGCAGCGGGCCCAGATCGACAACGCGTGAGACTCCGCCGCCGCTCCCACCGGCGATCGCCGGGCCGCGCATCCAGGACGGAGCCGCGATGAACCTCCACGAGTATCAGGGTCGCGAGCTGTTCGCGCGCTTCGGCATCCCGGTGCTGCCCGGCCAGGTGGCGGAGACGGCCGAGGAGGCGCGCGAGATCGCCGGCCAGCTGGGCGGGACGGTGGTGATCAAGGCGCAGGTGCTCGTGGGCGGCCGCGGCAAGGCCGGTGGCGTGAAGCTCGCGCGCGACCCCGACGAGGCCTTCGAGATGGCGCACGACATCCTGGCACTCACCATCAAGGGGCTGCCGGTGCGCAAGGTGCTGGTGGCGAAGGCGGCGGAGATCGCCCGCGAGCTCTACCTCGCCATCGTGCTCGACCGGTCGAAGAAGCTGCCGCTCATCATGCTTTCGGCCGAGGGAGGCGTGGAGATCGAGCAGGTCGCGAAGGAGGCGCCCGAGAAGATCGTGCGGCTGCACATCCCGCTCGAGGGGCTGCGCGCCTACCAGGCACGCGCGCTGTTCCAGCCGCTGCTCGGCGACGGGAAGCTGGTGGCGCAGGCGGCCGACGTGCTGCTCAAGCTGTGGACGGTGTTCCGGGATGGCGACTGCTCGCTGGCCGAGATCAACCCGCTGGTGGTGACGGGCGAGGGCAAGGTGCTGGCGCTCGACAGCAAGGTCATTGTCGACGACAACGCCGAGTTCCGCCATCGCGAATGGGAGACCTGGCGTGATCCCGACGAAGAGACGCCGGGGGCGCGCAAAGCGCGCGAGCGCGGTCTCTCCTACGTCAAGCTCGACGGCGACATCGGCTGCGTGGTGAACGGCGCCGGGCTGGCGATGGCCACCATGGATCTCATCAAGCACTACGGCGGCGAGCCGGCCAACTTCCTCGACATCGGCGGCTCCTCGAATCCAGAGAAGGTCACGGCGGCGCTCGAGATCATCACCGGCGACGCCCGCGCCGACGGTGGCCCCGGCGTGCGCGCCATCCTCTTCAACATCTTCGGCGGCATCACCCGGTGCGACGACGTGGCGCGGGGCATCGTCCAGTCGCTGGAGCGCTCGCCGCTCGCGATCCCGCTCGTCATCCGGCTGACCGGCACCAACGAGGCCGCGGCGCGGAGGATCCTCGCCGACGCCGGACTCTCGGCGACGACGTCGATGGACGAGGGCGTGCGCACCGTGATCGCGCGAGCTCAGGAGGTGGCGGTGTGAGCGTCCTCATCGACAAGCACACCCGCCTGCTCGTGCAGGGCATCACCGGCCGCGACGGGGCATTCCACACCCAGCAGATGCTGGCGTACGGGACGCGCGTCGTGGCGGGTGTCACGCCCGGCCGCGGCGGCGAGAAGCTCCACGGCGTGCCGGTGTTCGACAGCGTCCAGGCCGCGGTCTCCGCCACCAAGGCCAACGCCTCGGTCATCTACGTGCCGGCCCCCGCCGCGGCCGACGCCATCTTCGAGGCGGCCGACGCGGGGCTCGCCCTGATCGTCTGCATCACCGAGGGCATCCCGGTGCGCGACGCGGTGGCGGCCTACCACCATGTCGCCGCACTGCGGGCCGCCAACGGCAACGGCCGCCCCCGGCTCATCGGCCCCAACTGCCCCGGCCTCATCAGCCCCGGGCTGAGCAAGGTCGGCATCCTCCCCGGCCAGATCTGCATCCCGGGCCCGGTGGGCGTGGTGTCGCGCAGCGGCACGCTCACCTACGAGGTCGTGCACCAGCTCACGGTGGCGGGGCTCGGACAGACCACGTGCATCGGGATCGGCGGCGATCCGGTCATCGGTACCGGCTTCGTGGATGCGCTCGAGCTGTTCGAAGCCGACCCGCATACCGAGGCGATCGTGCTCATGGGCGAGATCGGCGGGAACGACGAGGAGGCGGCGGCACAGTACATCCGACGGCGTATGCGCAAGCCGGTCGTGGCGTTCATCGCCGGCCAGACCGCCCCGCCGGGCAAGCGCATGGGGCACGCGGGCGCGATCATCTCGGGGGGCAGCGGCACGGCCGCCGAGAAGATGGCGGCGTTCGAGGCGGCGGGAGTGCCGGTGGCGCGCATCCCTTCCGAGATCCCGGCCCTGATCGCCGAAGCCCTCAGGCGGCGCCGACCCCGTGCGCGTGGCCGCAGCCGCCCGGCGCCGCGCACGCCGGCGGCTCGCCGGCTGGCCGCGCGCCCTTCGTCCACTCGCCGTGGGGCGGCCCGCGCCTCGAAGGCTCGCCGTCCGGCGGCCAGGAAGCGCGATGTCGCCAGCGCGCGGAGCGCCCGGCCGCCGCGGAAACGCCCTTCGTCGCGCGCCCGCTGAGGGACTCAGGACTGGTCGAACTTCGAAACTTCACTTGGGACAGACCGGGGCCCGTCGGCCCCGCCGCGAAGGAGTGAGCATTGGGCATCGAACGCACGCTGTTCATCGTCAAGCCGGACGCCGTGGAGCGGAGTCTCACCGGCCGGATCCTGGCGCACGTCGAGGAGAAGGGCTTCAGGCTGGTGGAGGCCCGCTTCACCCGCCTGACGCGCGAGCAATGCCAGGAGTTCTACGCCGAGCACGTGGGGAAGCCGTTCTTCGCCGGCCTGGTCGACTTCATGACCTCGGGCCCGGTCATGCTCACCTGTCTCGAGCGTGAGAACGGGGTGGCCTATCTGCGGGAGGTGATCGGCGCCACCGACCCGGTCTCGGCGGCCGACGGCACCATCCGCAAGCTCTACGCCGAGAGCAAGGGGCGCAACTCGGTCCACGCCTCCGACAGTGCCGCCAGCGCCGAGCGCGAGGTGAAGCTGTTCTTCGGGGTCGCCGCGCTGTCCCGCTGAGCTCCGGAGGTGGAGCACGGGGGGGCGGCCGCGGCCGCCGGGGCTTCCCGCCCGCTCTGGACGGCCTCGCAGACCATATGCTAGGGTGCCGGCGTCCCGGCCAGCGCCCTGAATGGATGGAATATGTCGGGACTTATCATCAACTTAGCGACGTTGTCCGCCGGCACCAGCCGTCTCGAGGCCACGGCGACCTCGGAGGAATTGCAGCTCCCTCCGGTCGAATGGCCCGGGGAGGTGGAAGCCAGCCTCCAGCTGGACCGCACAGCCGATCTGGTGGCGGTTCGGGGCCGACTCTGGTCGGCCGCCCACCTGGAGTGCGTGCGTTGTCTGCGGTCGTTCGACCTTCCGATCTCGACCGATCTGACCGTGGTCGCGGATCGGGCGGGCGGGCGGGGTCGGCTCGAAGAAGACCTCGAAGCCGACGATTACATGAAGTTCCACGATGGGCGGCAGCTCGACCTGCGCGAGGAAGCGCGCGAGGCGCTGCTACTGGAACTCCCCATCACGCCCCACTGCCGGCTGGATTGCCTGGGGCTGTGCCCCCGCTGCGGCGCCGATCTCAACGACGGCCCCTGCGGTTGCGCCGCCTGACGACCCTGCGGGCCACACACCGGCGCCCGGGATAGGACAAGGAGATACCGAGATGGCGGTTCCCAAGAGGCGACACTCCAGCACGCGCGGCCGCAAGCGCCGCACCCACTGGAAACTCAAGCAACCGGGCACCAATACCTGCGGCCACTGCAGCAGCCCGAAGCTGCCACACCGCATCTGTCCCAACTGCGGCTACTACGACGGCGAAGAGATCGTCCTGCCGCCCGCCGACTGAGCGAGTCCGGGGCCGATGGGATGGCCGGGATCCCGCGAATAGGGATTGACGCGATGGGCGGCGACCATGGGCCGGCCGCGGTCGTGGCGGGCACCGCGCTCGCGCTCCGTGAGATGCCGGGGCGCTTCTCGGTGACCCTGGTCGGGGACGAGAGTGAGATCCGCCCGGCATTGAAGCGGGCCGGAGCCGCCGAGCTTCCCATCCAGATCGTCCACGCCGCCGGCCAGGTCGACATGGCCGAGAAAGCCACCGCCGCCGCGCGCCGGCGCACCACCACCTCGATCGGCGTGGCCACCCAGCTGCACAAGGACGGCAAGCTGGACGCCATCTTCAGCGCCGGCAACACCGGCGCGGTCGTCGCCACCGCCCTGCTCGGCCTCGGGCGGCTCGAGGCCGTCTCGCGCCCGGCGCTCGCCGTGGTCATGCCCAACACGTCGGGCGGCACGGTGGTGCTGGACGTGGGCGCCAACGCCGAGTGCAAGGCCTCCTGGCTGGTCCAGTTCGCCCACATGGGCTCGGTGTACGCGCGCTACCTGCTCGGGCGGGAGAACCCCCGGGTCGGCCTGCTCTCGATCGGTGAGGAGGAGACCAAGGGCAACGAACTGGTGTTCGAGGCCGGCGACCTGCTCCGGCGCGCGAGCCATCTCAACTTCATCGGCAACGTCGAAGGACGCGACCTGGTCAAGGGCAACTGCGACGTGGTCGTCACCGACGGTTTCACAGGAAACGTGCTGCTCAAGACCGCCGAGAGCGTCGCCGGGCTGCTGGTCGACGTCATGCGCGACGAGATCGGCAGGGACCCGCTCGCCATGTTCGGCACGCTGTTCATGCGCCCTGCGTTGCGGCGGATGAGGAACAAGCTCGACTGGGAGGAGCACGGGGCCGCCCCGCTGCTCGGGGTCGACGGGGTGTGCTTCATCGGTCACGGGAGCAGTGGCCCGCGCGCGTTCAAGAGCGCGATCCGCACGGTCACGGCGTTCGTGGAGAACCGCGTGAACCAGCACATCCGCGAGGAGATCGAGTCGGATCATGAGACCGCAGCCTGAATCCCTGCGCGGCGCCACCATCGCCGGCACCGGCATGTACGTGCCGGACCGGGTGCTGACCAATGCCGATTTCGAGCGCATGGTCGACACCTCCGACGAGTGGATCGTCGAGCGCACCGGGATCCGCGAACGCCGCATCGCCGCACCCGACCAGGCCTCCTCGGACCTGGCGCTGATCGCCGCGCAGCGCGCGCTCAAGTCCGCCGGCCTCGAGGCGGACGCGATCGACCACATCGTGCTCGCGACCACCACCCCCGATCGCATCCTCCCGTCCTGCGCGTGCACGCTGCAGCAGAGACTCGGGGCCCGGCGGGCCGCGGCCTACGACATGTTCGCCGCCTGCACCGGATTCGTGTTCGGCGTCGGTTTGGCGCGCGCGCTCATCCGCTCCGGCGCCGCCGACACCGTGCTGGTGGTGGGGGTCGAAGTGCTGTCGCGCATCGTCGACTACACCGACCGCAACACGTGCGTCCTGTTCGGCGACGGTGCGGGTGCCGTGGTGATGCGGCCGTGCGCCGACGGCGAGGGCATCCTGGCGGTCGACATGCACAGCGACGGCGAGCTGGGCGAGGTGCTGGAGATCCCGGCCGGGATCTCGCGCAATCCGGCCAGCCTGGCCACGGTGCAGGGGCACGAGCACTTCATCCGCATGCAGGGCAAGAAGCTGTTCCCCTTCGCGGTGCGCTCGATGGAGGACAGCATGCGGCGCTGCATGGCGCAGGCCGGCATCGGCGTCGACCAGCTCGAGATCGTCATCCCGCACCAGGCCAATCGCCGCATCATCGACGCGGTGCGCGAGCGCATGGGACTCCCGGCCGAGAAGGTGCCGGTCAACATCGAGCGCTACGGCAACACCTCGTCGGCGTCGATCCCCATCACGCTCGACGAGCTCGCGCGCGCCGGCCGGCTCAAGCCGGGCGATCACGTCGGTTTCTGCGCCTTCGGCGGCGGGGCGACCTGGGGCGCCAGCCTCGCGCGCTGGACCATGGCGCGCCAGAGCCCGGCGACCGCGCGTGTCGCGAGCGCGCGGCTGGCCGAGACGCCGGCGACCACATGAAGCTCGCGTTCCTGTTCCCCGGCCAGGGCGCTCAGACGCTGGGGATGGGCCAGGCGCTGGCCGAGCGCTTCCCGGCCGCGCGTCATGTGTTCGAGACCGCCGACCGCGCCCTCGGGTACCGGCTGTCCGACATCTGTTGGAAGGGCCCGGCCGAAGAGCTGAAGAAGACCGTGCACACGCAGCCCGCCCTGCTCACGCACAGCGTGGCTGCGTGGCGCCTGCTGGACGCGGCGGGCCCCAAGCCCTCGTGGGTCGCGGGTCATAGTCTCGGCGAGTATTCGGCCTGCGTGGCCGCCGGGGCGCTCGAGTTCGAAGACGCGGTCCGTCTGGTCCACCGTCGCGGCGAGCTCATGTACCGCGCCGGTCTCGAGCGTCCCGGCACCATGGCGGCCATCCTCGGGCTGGGGCAAGCGAAGGTCGAGGAGGCGTGCGCGCGGGCCGCCGAGGCCGGCGTGGTGCGCGCGGCGAACCTGAACGCGCCCGGCCAGATCGTGATCTCCGGCGAGCGGCCGGCGGTCGAGCGGGCCTGCGAGATCGCGCGCGAGCTGGGTGCCAGGCGCGCGATCATGCTCGAGGTGAGCGGAGCCTTCCACTCGCCGCTCATGGGGTCGGCGGCGGCCGGGCTCTCGGAGGCGCTCGAGGGGGTCTCGGTGCGCGACGCGCTGGTGCCGGTGGTGGCCAACGTCTCGGCGGAACCATTGCGCCGCGGCGGCGAGATCCGCGCGGCTCTTCAGGAGCAGCTGCTCGGCGCCGTGCGCTGGGAGGACTCCATGCGTCGGCTGGTCGAGCTGGGTGCTCAGGGCTTCGTGGAGATCGGGACCGGGACGGTGTTGCGGGGACTGCTGCGCAGTCTCGACAAGGACATCGCCTCGTGGAACGTCGAGGATCCGGACAGCCTGCAGGCGACGATCGGCGCCCTGACCGGGGACGCCGGGACGGTCGCGCGACCGGCGGCCGATCCCGAGAGTCTGAAGGAGGTCTGACGATGGATGCCACCGAGAGCACGCGCGGCGCCGCGACGGCCGCCGAGGGCCGCGAGCTGGCCGGCCAGGTCGCCTTCGTGACCGGCGGCGCCACCGGGATCGGGCTCGCGACCGCCCGCGCGCTGGCGGCACGCGGCGCGACGGTGGCGATCTTCAATCGCAACCAGGAGCGCGCGCGCGAGGCGGTCGAGGCGCTGCGCTCGGCCGGGGGCGCCGCGCACGCGTTCGCGGCCGACATCGCGGACTCCGGGTCGGTCGAGACCGCGTTCTCCGCCGCGCTCGCCCAGCTCGCGCGCGTCGATATCCTGGTCAACAACTCGGGGATCACCCGGGACGGCCTGTTCATGCGCATGAGCGACGAGCAGTGGCAGCAGGTGATCGACACCAACCTGGGTGGTGCCTTCCGCTGCTGCCGCGCAGTGGCGCGGTCGATGATGAAGGCGCGCTACGGACGGATCATCAACGTGTCGTCGGTGGTGGGGCTGATGGGCAACGCGGGCCAGGCCAACTACGCGGCGTCCAAGGCGGGCCTGCTCGGCCTCACCAAGGCGCTCGCGCGGGAGCTGGCCTCCCGCGGCGTCACGGTCAACGCCGTCTGTCCCGGGTACGTCGCCACCGAGATGACCGCGCAGCTGCCCGAGGCCGCCCGGGCGGAGCTCCTGGGCCGTATCCCGCTGGGAAGGCTCGGTGATCCGGCCGAGGTGGGGGACGTGATCGCTTTCCTGGCTTCGCCGCGCGCCGCATACGTCACCGGCCAGGTCTGGACGGTGGACGGCGGCATGGTGATGTAGTCGAATGAAGCACCGGGCGGCGGCCCGGAGCATCCTGTCCGCCGCAATCGAACCCCAAACCAGGAGGTGGAATCAGTGGCAGCCTTCAGTGAAGATCGGGTGAAGGAGATCATCGCCAAGGAGCTGGAAGTCGAGGTCAAGCAGTTGACCCCCGAGGCGAAGTTCATCGAGGATCTCGGCGCCGATTCGCTCGACATCGTCGAACTCGTCATGGCCCTCGAGGAGGAGTTCGGTCTCGAGATCCCCGACGAGGAAGCCGACAAGCTGAAGACCGTCGGCGACGCGATGAACTACCTCAAGTCGCACGCACCGGCCGCATCCTAGTCCCACATGACAGACCCAAGCCTCGGACGCCGCGGTCAGCGCCCCGGAGGGCCATCGCCCACGGACGCGAACGGCGGGTGTTCCGGCGCCGTGGAGAGAGCCATCATCCGTGAGTGAGAACGGGCGGGTGTTCGTCACCGGGACGGGCGTCATATCGCCCCTCGGCAACGACACCGATGTGTTCTGGGAGAGCCTCATCGCCGGGAAGTCCGGAGCCGGACCCATCACACGGTTCGACACCTCCGACTACGCCACGCACTTCGCGTGCGAGGTGAAGGACTTCTCGTTCGAAGGCGTCCTCGACCGCAAAGAGGCGAAGCGGATGGACCGCTTCGTTCAGTACGCGGTCGTGGCCACCCACGAGGCGCTCCGACACTCAGGGCTGGATCTGGGATCCACCGACCTCACACGGGTCGGGGTCATCATCGGTTCGGGCATCGGAGGCATGGAGACCTTCGAGGAGCAGCATTCGAACCTGGTCCAGAAGGGACCGGGGCGCGTCAGCCCGTTCTTCATCCCGATGATGATCGTGGACATGGCCGCGGGCCAGATCTCCATCCAGTTCGGCCTGAAAGGACCCAACTTCGCCACCGTCTCGGCGTGCGCCTCGGGCGCCCACGCGATCGGCGAAGCCCTCCGCCTCATCCGCGCCGGCGATGCCGATGTCATCGTCGCGGGCGGGAGCGAGGCGACCATCACGCCCATGGCGCTGGCCGGCTTCGGCAACGCCCGGGCCCTCTCCACACGAAACGATGATCCGCAGCGAGCCAGCCGCCCGTTCGATGCCGAGCGGGACGGTTTCGTCATCGGCGAAGGCGCTGCCGTGCTGATCCTCGAAAGCGAGGAGCATGCGCGGCGCCGTGGTGCGACACCGCTCTGTGAGCTCTGTGGCTATGGCGCCAGCGGGGACGCGTATCACATGACCGCGCCCTGCGTGGACGGAGAAGGCGCGGCTCGCGCGATGCAGCGCGCGATCGACGACGCGCGTCTCCAGAAGGACAGCGTGCAATACGTCAACGCCCACGGCACCTCGACGCCCGCCGGTGACCCGGCTGAAGTGGCGGCGATCAAGTCCGTGTTCGGTGAGCACGCGCGCCGGCTGATGGTGAGCTCGACCAAATCGATGACCGGGCACCTTCTGGGTGCCGCGGGTGGCATCGAAGCGGTGGCCGTCGCCCTGACCCTCGCGCGCGGGATCGTCCCACCCACCATCAACCTTGAAAGACCGGATCCAACATGCGACCTCGATTTCGTTCCCGCTCGGGCCCGAACGCAACGCGTGACGGCCGCCCTCTCGAACTCGTTCGGGTTCGGGGGTCACAACGTGACACTGGCGCTGAAGGCCGTAACCTAGATCGCGGCGGCAAGCGCAGCCGCCGTCGCGGGGGCCGCGGTCGCGGCCCTCGATCGACCGCGCCGCCGCCGCGGAGTTTCTCGTTCTTCGGCTGGCTGAAGGGGCTGTTCGCCGCGCCGGCGCCCTCGGCTCCGCCGGTCCGCGGCCGCACCACCAGCGCTCAGCTCGGCGACCAGGAGTCCCGCGTCATGGCGGACTTCAGCCGCCACTACGGGATCACCTTCCGCGATCCCGGGCTCCTCAAGCTCGCCCTCACGCATCGCTCGTACCTGCACGTGACCGGCCAGGGCCCGCGCGACTCGAACGAGCGGCTGGAATTCCTCGGCGACTCGGTGCTCGGGCTGGTCACCAGCGAGTTCCTCTATCGCTCGCACCCGTCGGAGCACGAGGGGCAGCTCACCAAGACCAAGTCCCTGCTGGTCTCGAAGGCGATCCTGTCGCGGCGTGCGCTGGCGATGGGCCTCGGACGGTTCGTGCTCATGAGCCACTCCGAGGTGGAGTCGGGCGGCCGGCAGCGCCTGTCGATCCTTGCCGACGCTTTCGAGTCCGTGATCGGCGCCGTCTACCTCGATCAGGGGTTCGAAGCGGCGCGCACGTTCATCGAGGAATGGCTGCTCAGGGAGTCGCGGGTCATCGCGGCCGACAAGCGCCACACCAACTACAAGAGCCACCTGCAGGAGTACGTCCAGAGCACCTACCGGACGCATCCAGTCTATCGCATCCGCAGCGAGATGGGTCCCGATCACTCGAAACAGTTCATGGTCGAGGTGATGGTGGGGCGGCGCGTGCTGGGTGAGGGCCGCGGCCCCAACAAGAAGGAGGCGGAACAGGCGGCCGCGCGCAACGCGCTCGAGGCGGTGGAGAGCGGGCCGCTCTCCGATCGTGAGACCCGGCGCGTCGAGCGTGACGCGCCGCCACGCGGCGCGACGGTCGAGCGCATGCCCGTCGCCTCGTCCGCGCGTGTGGACGACGCCGACGTCGCGGTGGAGGGGGAGACGGAGGAGGAGGGCGAGGAACGGCGGGGTCGCCGACGTCGCGGTCGGCGGGGCGGGCGCGGCCGCAGGGATCGCGGCGAGATGCCGCTGGCCGGAAGGCCGATCGTCGACGTGAGCGGCGCGGAGCCGCCGGCCCCCACACGCGACGACCGGATGGAGCGTGGGGAGCGTCCCGAGCGTGGCGACCGCATGGCGCGGGGGGAAGCGCCCGAGCGCACCGAGCGCGAGCCGCGGCCCGAGCGTGTCGAACCCGCCACGCGCCGCGAGCGCCCGGAGCGACCACTGCGCCCGGAGCGGAGCGAGCCGCTGGTCGCCCGCGTCGAGCCCCCCCGCGCCGCGCCGCCGCCGCCATTGGTCGCGCGGTCGCCCGAGCTGGAGCCGTTGCCGCCGGCATCCGACGAGGACGAGAACGAGGAGGTCGGACGTCCCGAGGGGCCCCGGCACGAATGGCACGCGGAGCCGGTCGCCCGCAGGGTGCCGGAGGTCGCGCCCGAGACCGAGCGCGCCGCG
>JBGPXY010000048.1:0-14806 GCA_041492985.1 Candidatus Eiseniibacteriota bacterium | reverse complement strand
GCTGATGTCGGTCATGATGTAGTACGCGCCGTCCGGCTTGTAGCAGGTGAAGTGGTGCCGCTCGAGGATATCGACGAGGACGTCGCGCCGGCGGCGGTACTCGGCGGCCAGCTTCACGTAGTACTCGTCGGGCAGTCCAAGGGCGACCGCGCCCGCCTCCTGCAGCGGCGCGGCCGCGCCCACCGTCAGGAAGTCGTGGACCTTGCGGATGGCGTTGGTGAGGACCTCGGGGGCGATGGCCCATCCCACCCGCCAACCCGTCACCGCGTAAGTCTTGCTCATGCCGTTGATCGTGATGGTGCGCTCCTTCATCCCCGGCAGTGAGGCGATCGGCACGTGCACCGCCCCGTCGTAGAGGATGTGCTCGTAGATCTCGTCGGTCACCGCCACCGCGTCGTGCCGGTGGCAAAGCGCGGCGATGCTCTCGAGCTCGGCCGGGTCGTAGGACCAGCCCGGCTCGCGCAGCCGCACGAACCGCGGTACTGCGCCGCACAGGATGGCGTCGGGGCCGTAGTTCTCGTAGTAGGGCTCGAAGATGATGACCTCTTCGCCCGGGTTCACAAGGGCCAGCAGCGTGGCGATCATGCACTCGGTCGAGCCGCAGCAGACCGTCACCTCGGTCTCGGGGTCGTAGCGGAGACCGGTGAACCGCTCGGTCTTCTGCACCAGGGCATCGCGCAGCCGCTTGGCGCCCCACGTGATCGCGTACTGATTGATGTCGGCGCGCACCGCCCGCGCGGCCTCCTCCTTGATCGCCTCGGGGGCGGCGAAATCGGGGAAGCCCTGGGCCAGATTGACGCCCCCATGCTGCTGGCACAGCCGGGTCATCTCGCGGATGACCGACTCGGTGAAGAGGGCGCTACGGTGGGACACGAGGGTGCGCATGAGACCCAAGAGTCTACCGTGTCGCGCGGCGCGCCCCAACGGGCAAGATGCATGGGCGTGGCGTTTCGCACGCCCGGCGCGGACCGTTGACATGCGGACGCACCTCCCCCACCTTCCGCCGCATGGACGCACAGCGTGGCATCGCGCGCCGGATGGTCATCGGCCTGCCGCCCGAAGGGCTCTCGCAGACGTGGGAGAAGGACTTCTCGGCCTACCCGCCGGCCGGGGTCATCCTGTTCGCGCGCGACTTCGCCGACCTCGAGAGCCTGAGGCGCCTCACCTCGCGCCTGCGCGGGCTGGCGCGGCCGCGCCGACTGTTCATCGCCGTCGACGAGGAGGGCGGTTTCGTCTCGCAGCTCGCCGGCCACCTCACCGTGCCGCCGAACGCGACGCTGCTCGCCCGCGGGGCCCGGCCGGGGGACATCGAGTGGGCCGCGCGGGTCACGGGCGAGCGCTTGCGCGCGCTCGGCATCGACTGGGTGTTCGCGCCGGTGGCCGACATCCACTCGGAGCCGAAGAACCCGGTCATCGGCCCACGCGCCTTCGGTTCCGATCCCGCCGGCGTGGCGCGATCGGTCACCGAGGCGGTGCGCGGGTACCGCGCGGCCCGGGTCGCCTCCTGCCTCAAGCACTTCCCCGGGCACGGGGACACCGTGCTCGACTCGCACCTGGCGCTCCCCCGCTGCGAGGCGACGGAGGCGGTGCTGGAGTCACGTGAGTTGGCGCCCTTCCGCGCCAGCCTGGGCGCGGATGCGGTGATGACCGCGCACGTCGTCTACCCGGCGTGGGATCCCGCGCGACCGGCCTCCTTCTCGCGCGCCATCGTGCACGACCTGCTCCGCGAGCGGCTTCGCTTCCAGGGGCTGGCCATCACCGACGCGCTCGAGATGAAGGGCGCGGCCGAGGGGCGGGAACTCCACGACGCCGCGCGGATGGCGCTCGAGGCCGGCTGCGACCTGCTGCTGTTCGCGTTCCACGACGAGTCGGTGCGCCGCCTGCGGCTGGTGCTCGCCGACGCGCTGGTGGACGGGGCGATCGACCGCTCGAACTTCGACGCGGCGCGACCGCGGCTGGCGGCGTTCGACGCGGCGCGGGGCGAGCCCTCGGCGGAGGATCTCGCGCGCCCGCTCGAAGCACTCACGCCGGCCGACTGGGAGCCGCGGCTCGAGGCGATCGTCGAGCGCGGGCTCGAGGTCCGCGGCCACCTGCCGGCGGCGGCCGCGGCGGGTAGGTGGCGCGTGAGCGAGCCGGCGTTCACCCAGGGCGGGACGTTGTCGAGCGCGCTGGCGGCAGCGGGCCTCCCGCTCGCGACCGGTGATGCGGCCGCGATCGAGGTGGTCGCGGTCATGACGCGCCGGCCGCTCCCGGCCGCCGAGATCGAGCGCCTGCGATCACTCTGCGGCGAGCGGCCGACCGCGCTGATCGGGCTCCAGAACGACGCCTTCCTCGACGAGCTGCCGGAGGCCGCGCTGCGCGTCTCGGCCGCCGACGCCACGCCGCTCACGCGCCGCGTGGTCGCGCGCACGCTTGCCCGGCTGGCGCGCGACGGCGCGGTCGCGCCCGCCTAGACCGGGCTCCGTCCCGGTCTAGTAGGAGAAGTGGAACTGCAGATACGCCTGCCGTTCCTCGTCCTGGCTCGGGTCCTTCGGCACGAGATAGCGCAGCGTCCAGCGCAGCTCGGCGAACGGCACCGGGACGAACTCCCCTTCCAGCGCGTACCGGCTGAAGGTGTTCTGCTCGCGGGTCGGCTCGCCGGCCCCCCGGTCCAGTTCCTGCCGGTCGTAGCGCACGCGGAGGTTGGCCCAGCGTCTCGGCGCGTAGTTGAGCTCTCCGAAGCCGGCGAACAGGCTGCGTGTGCCACCGGAGGTCCGGTCCACGTCGTTGCCGGCCGCCACCTCGCCGATCAGCGCCCACGGTCCGTAGTGTGTCAGCGCGTAGTAGCCCCACCGCGACGAACGGCTGTAGGGGCCCGTGGCGCCCTGCTCGTAGTACGACACGGCGCCCTGATAGTATGGACTGTTATAGCCCAGCTTCACCGCGATCGCGTTGGCGAACGGGTCGGAGGAGACGTAGGTCGCAGTGCCGTTGGTCATCGCGGCGCGTCCGAACCAGCGTCCGCGCTCGACGCCCAGCTCGACCCCCATGTCGACCTTGCGCGGGTCATAGGGCAGGAACGTCCCGCCGGTGCCCAGGTCGCCGAAGCCGTTCCGGGTCGCGACCGTGTGGTCGTCCAGGCGCAGCCCGAACGGGACTCGGAAGCGCCCCGCCTTGAGGTAGCCGCCCAAGCTCGGGGCGCCGATCATCCCGAACGCCTCCTTGCTGCGGACGATGTTGTCGGGTCCCTGCGCGAAACCATCCAGCGTGTAGACCAGCGTCAACATGTCGTGCGGCTGAAAGGCGAGATGGATGCCATTCTCCATGTTGAAGAAGGCGAGCCGCTCGATGGACGTCTCCTCCGTGTGCCGGTTGGTGAGCAGCATGAACCGCTGGTTGACGCCGAAGTAGACCGGCATGTTGTCGCCCACGCGGTTGGTGAGCGTCAGATCCTTCCACGGGCTGGTGCTGTCCTCGGCCGCCAGCGTGTGGCGGTTCTTCGCGAACGCGAACCCGAACTCGTTGCGTGGCCCGCCGCCGTTGGGATCGAAGTGGCAGCTCTCGCACATCAGCCCGGTGCGCGCGGCATAGAGCGGGACGGTCTGGCCGCGACGCGGCGCGAGGAGCAGGGTGAGGGAGAGCGAGACGAGGAGTACGGGGACGGCACGCCACACCAGCCGCATGGACACCTCCATTATTCGAGTTCGCGCGGACCGCGGCGGGGGACGATACCGCGCCCGCGCGTCCGATGCCATCATCGACGCCTTGGGGCGCGACGTCGCGGTCGTGGGCGGGCAGCGCGGCCGAACCCTCCCCCGCCCGGACTCGCGACCGTGAGCACCGCGCCCGCGGCCAGATCGACCTGGAACTTGCCCGGCTGGCGCGCCGGCCGGCCGCGCGAGCCGGCGGGGCGCACCAGGTTCACCCCACGAGCCCCCGCGGCGCCACCCGCCAACCCGTAGGGTTTGAGCACCCGTCGCTCCGAGATGACGGTCACGCGCGCGGGCGCTCGCAGCTCGAGGACGCGCTCGATGCCGTCCCCTCCGCGCCAGCGTCCACGGCCGCCGCTGCCGCGCCGGATGCGGGTCGCGATCACGCGGAGCGGGTAGGCGTGCTCGAGCGCTTCGACCGGCGTGTTGCGCGTGTTGGTCATGTGCGCCTGCATGGCGCTCGCGCCGTCCCAGCCCGGCCCCGCACCGTGCCCGCCGGCCAGCGTCTCATAGTAGGTGAAGGGTCGCCCGGTGCGCGGGTCGGCGCCGCCGATCAGCAGGTTGCTCATGGTCCCGTAGCTTGCGGCCGGGATGCGCGCCGGCAGCGCGCGCGCGAACGCGCCCAGCACCACGTCGACGATGCGCTGGGAGGTCTCGACGTTGCCGGCCGCGACGGCGGCCGGCGGCGTCGGGTTCACCACCGTCCCGAGGGGTGCCAGCACCTCGATGGGCCGGAAGGTCCCGTCGTTGACCGGTAGGTCACCGCCGAGCACGCAGCGGACCACGTAGTACGTGGCCGCACGCGTGACCGCCTCCACCGCGTTGACCGGTCCGCGCGTCTGAACGCTCGAGCCGGTGAAGTCGGCGCGCACCCGATCGCCGGCGAGCGTCAGCGTGACCGCGATGCGCACCGGGCCGCTGCCGAGCCCATCGTCGTCGAGGGCGTCGGCGAACCGGAAGCGCCCGCGCGGCAGCCTTCGCACGGCGTCACGCACGCGGCGCTCGGCGTAGTCCATCAGCGCGGCGGCCGCGCGCGCGAGGCCCGGGCCGCCGGTCGCCTCGCGGCGCGCCAGGTCGAACAACCGGCGCTCGCCGGTCGCCTGCGCCCCCAGCTGCGCCGCGAGGTCGGCACGCCGCTCGTCGGGCGTGCGCACGTTGGCGAGCACCAGCCGCAGCACGTCGCCCTGCAGACGACCGCCGCGGACCAGGAACACCGGCGGCAGTCGCAGACCCTCCTCGTACACCTCGCGGGCCAGCGGCATCGAGCCGGGCGCCGCCCCGCCGATGTCGGAATGATGCGCGCGGCTCGCGACCACGAAGTCCGGCGTGAGGGCGCCGCGGCGGCGCCCGCGTGGCAGGAACACCGGCGAGACCAGCGTGAGATCCGGCAGGTGGGTGCCGCCGGCATACGGATCGTTGAGCAGGATCACATCGCCGGGCGCCAGCGGCCCCACGGCGAGTGCCGCCTCCACGGCGCGCGGCAGGCTGCCCAGGTGGACCGGGATGTGCGCGGCCTGCGCGACCAGCCGGCCGCGGGCGTCGAAGACCGCGCACGAGTGGTCGAGTCGCTCCTTGATGTTGGGCGAGTGCGCGGTGCGCATGAGGGTGACACCCATCTCCTCGGCGCAGGCGGCGAACAGGCTCTGGTAGAGAGCGAGCTGGACGCCGTCGAGGGGGCGGGTGGCGCTCATCCTCGACCCCGGGTCAGGATGAGGGTCCCGCTCGCGTGCGATCTCGCGCTCCAGCCGGGGGCGATCCAGAGGGTGGCGCCGTCTTCCACGACGATCGCCGGGCCGCGGGTGGCGAAGCGGGCCGGGAGCTGCTCGCGTGCCCACACCGGCGCCCGCGCCCAGCGCCGATCGACGCGGACGCGCACCCTGTGGATCGGCGCGCCCGCGCGGCGCGCCGATCGCGTCGCCGGCACCCGGTCGCCGGGGAGCGAGCCGCGCGCCTCGAGCGTCACCACCTCGACCGGCAGCTGGTACTCGGCGAACCCGAAGCGCCGCAGGTGCTCGAGGTGGAACGCGGCCGCCAGGTCGGCGCCGCCGGCGAGCGAGAGCTCATGCGATTGTCCGCGGTATCGCACCTCGGCCCAGCGCTCCACCCGCACACGCGTGCGCTCGGCGGGCGTGAACTCGGCGCGCACCTCGCGCTCGAGCCTGCGCCACGCGCGCTCCAGCGCCGCATGGTCGCGCGCATCGAGCAGCACCGTGCGGCTGCGCTCACGCCGCGAGCCGCCGGTCAGCGCCCCCAGCGCCGACAGCACCCCCGCGTGGCGCGGCGCCAGCACCGCCGGCGCGCCGAGTGCGGCGGCCAGCGCGCAGGCATGCAATCCCCCGGCGCCGCCGAAGGCGACCAGCGCCGCCCCGCGCGGGTCGTGTCCACGCTCGACCGACACGCGACGCAGCGCCGCCTCCATGTGGGCGTCGGCGAGCGCCACGACACCCTCGGCCGCGGCGAGCGCATCGCCGCCTCCCAGCGCGCGACCGAGGGCTGCGAGCGCGGCGTGCGCCGCTCTGCGTTCGAGCTTCAGCGCGCCGCCGGCGAGCGTCTCGCCGGCGATGCGGCCCAGCACCACCAGCGCGTCGGTCACGGTGGCCGGCCCGCCGCGTCCGTAGCACGCGGGGCCGGGGTCGGCACCCGCGCTCTCGGGCCCCACGTGCAGCAGTCCGCCGGCGTCCACGCGCGCGATCGAGCCCCCGCCGGCACCGACGGTGTGCACGTCGAGCAGCGGCAGCAACACCGGGAATCCCGCCACCTCGCGCCCGCGCCGGCGCGGCAGTTCGCCCGCGACGAACGCGCAGTCGGTCGACGTGCCGCCGACATCGATGGTGAGCGACTCCTCCCATCCGCACGAGCGCGCCACGTCACGGGCGGCCTTGAGCCCGGCCGCGGGCCCCGAGAGCAGCTGGCGCACCGGCTCGCGCGCGGCCGCGGCGGGCGGCGCGGTCCCGCCATGCGACAGCACCACCTCGAGACGCGCCCGCGTGCCGCGCGCCAGCCGTCGCAGGTAGCCGGCGACGCGCGGGGCGAGATAGGCATTGGTGACGGTGGTGGCGAGGCGCTCGTACTCGCGGTACTCCGGCGCGAGCACACTCGAGCACGTGACCGGGATGCCGAGCGGGGCGAGCGCCCGGGCGAGCCGGCGCTCGTGAGCGGGCCAGGCGTAGGCGTGCAGCAGTCCGATCGCCACCGCCGCGGGACGTCGCGCACGCACCGCGCCCACCGCGCGGCGCACCGCCGCGGCGCTCAGGGTCCGCCAGCGCTCGCCACGCGGGCCGATACGCTCCACGACACCGATGCGTCGCGAAGCGGGGACCAGCGGCGCCAGCCGGTGCGGGTCCAGGGCGTAGAGATCGGGGCGGTCCTGCCGACCGATCTCGAGCAGGTCCTCGAACCCCTGGGTGGTGAGCAGCGCCACGCGCGCGCCCTTGCGCTCGAGCAGCGCGTTGGTCGCCACCGTCGAGCCGTGACGGACGCGGCTGTCACGGGTGGCGCCGAGTCGGGTGAGCCCCTCGAGCACGGCCCGCTCCGCCGCGCGTGGCGTGGAGGCGAGCTTGAAGGCGACCAGCCTGCCCCCGCGCAGCGCGACGAAGTCGGTGAAGGTCCCTCCCGTGTCGACGCCGATCGCGCTCGGCGCGACGACGCGGGTGGCCGCGGGTCGCGTCCGGCGGGCCGCGGGCCGGGGGGCCCGGCGGGCGCGTCTCACGACGCCTTCCGAGCGCGCAGGCGATCGATCAGCAGGCCGAGTCCGATCAGGACCGCCGAGGCGACCAGGATCCAGACCGGGACGTCGAACTTTCGCCCCAGCATGGCCAAGACGTAGAAGTAGGGGAGCGCCCCCAGGAACACGGCGAGCGAATAGAGCCAGATCGAGTAGCCGACGACCGCCGCGACCACCTTGAGCGGGGCATCCGGCAGCGGCGTCGCGCGGGCGACCAGGAGCGCCACGAACGACGCGGAAGGGTAGCGCTTGATCGAGGCCTCGACCTTCTCGCGCGAAGGCGCGAAGCGCCGCATCCAGGCGTGGTGACCCGAGAGCGCCCAGCGCAGCACCAGCAACTGGACGGCGCTGCCCGCGGCACTCGAGGCGCTCCCCGCGAGCCCGACGACCCACGGCTCATGGAACTTGCCGTAGTAGAGCAGCGTGGGCGTGGTGAGGAACGAGAGCGTGCCCCCCTCGGCAAAGAGCAGCAGGCACATCATCCACAGCGATGGGTTCACGTGGCGAGGATCTCCCGGTCCGCGGGCGCGCCGCACAGCGGGCGCGGAGCGGACGGCAGCCTAGCCGATTGCGGGCCGGGCTGCCGAGCGGGATGGATCGAGACGGGCGCCGGGGAGCGCCCGCCCCTGGCCTACGCTTCCGTCGCGGGCGGAGGTGGCGCCGGGGACTCGCCCGCCGGCATGGGCGGGGGCGCCGCCATGGGTGCGGGCGGCGAGGACGCGGGCGCAGCGGCAGTCGGGCCCGCGCGGCGACCGGCCGCGGCACGCGCGCCCGTCCACCACTGACCCAACTCGTCGCGACGCACTTGGGTGCGCAGCAGCGCTCCCGCGCCGATGGTGAGCACCACGCAGCTGATGACGCCGCTCAGCAGGACCAGCATGCCGCCCGGGAAGCCGCCCATCGGGATGCCGCCGAACAGGTATCCGACGACGCGGACCGCCGTGAGCCCGACGATGCCCCACACCGCCATCATCGTCAGCGTCGGCGCGGTCCGGCCAAGCTGTTGGGCGAGTCGCTCTCCGAGCGCGGCCACGCCGACGATGTAGCCCCAGATGACCAGGAGCATCAGGGCCAGCACGTAGCCCAGCAGCACGGCGATGGCCAACGGGATGCCGATGATGGTGATGCACAGGATCGCGACCACGAGGGCCAGCGCCACGATCGACGGGATGATCAGCGCCCACGCGAGCAGCCCGAAGCCGAAGCACATGAGAGGCTCGCTCTTGAACTTGTCGAAGGCCGCGCGCGTGCGGTTCGGGGCGAGCTGGGTGAACCCCCAGGCGATGAGCAGGAACAGGAACATCTTCGCGACCGCCCAGGCCGCCTTGAGACCCGACCCGACCAGCCCCAGGAAGCCGAGGAAGGGCCATCCCATCCAGCGGCGCGGGAGTCCTCCCGCGGTCACGCGCTGGCCGCGCACCTGGGCACCCGGCGACTCGTGGAGCTGGCCGCCGAGTGTGACGACCTGACCGTCGATCGCACCGCTCGAGCCGACGGTGATGTCGCCACCCATCGCCACCACATCGCCCTCGACACGACCGTCCACCGTCACGTCGCCACCCATCGCCACCACGTCGCCGGCGATCCGCTGACCGGCCCGGATGTGGATGTCGGAGCCGAACCGCACCACGTCACCCGAGCGGTTGACATTGATGTCGGTGTCGCCGATGTGGGCGTCGATGTCCTGATCAGGCTGGGAGGTTCCGGGCGGGGGCGGCAGCGAAGGCGACGCCGGGGCCGCCGGCGCGATCGGAGCGGGCACACGGTCGCGACGCGTGCGCGACCGGACGACGTCGGCCACGCTCTCGGCCGGCACCGGCTTGAACTCCATGACCTCCTGCGCCGTCGCCGGGGACGCCGCGATCCGCGCCAGCGAACGCGCCGAGGAGGACATCAGGCGCCCGGATCCCGGGCACGACCCGACCAGCGCGGCCAGGGTGCCGAGCGACAACACCGTGCCGCCGAGGGCGGCGATCAGGAGCAGCTTCGGGAGTCGTCGCATGGTCATCGGCCTCCGCCCGTCACGGTGATGTCGCCCGAGGCGGTGTGCAGGACCACCGGGGTCCTGCCGCCTCCGATCGTACCGGTCACGCTGCGCCGTGACACGTTGCTCATCTGCATCGGCAGCCGCACATCGAGGGAACCGCTCGACGTTCGCAGATCGAGCGCGCAGCGGATCGCGGGGTCCAGCTCGAGCTGGATCTCGCCGCTCGTGGTGCCCAGTTCGGCCCCGGCCAGCGGCTCGCGCAGACCGATCGTCAGCTCGCCGCTCACCGTGCCGGCCTTGACCGTGCCCGACGCACCGCGCACCACCACCCCACCGCTCGTGGATTCCGCGCGAAGTCCGCGGGGGGCGCGATCGGCTTCGATGTCACCGCTCACGCTCGAGAGCGAGAGGCTGTCTTCCGCGCCGCTCACCGAGATGTCACCGCTCGAGGTCGAGGCGCGAAGCGCGCCGGCCACCTGGTGGATCTCCAGGTCGCCGCTCATGCTGCTCACGTGCGCCCGTCGGATCCCGGTGGCGCTCACGTCGCCGCTCGAGGTCCAGGCGTCGACCCGGTCGCCGGCCGATCGGATCTCGATGTCGCCGCTCGACGTCCGCAGCTCCTGAGGACCGGCGATGCCCTCGGACCGGATATCACCGCTGCCCTCGCGCACCATCACCGATAGCCCAGCCGGGACCTCGGCGGCGATGCGCACCTCGTGGCGCGGGAAGACGTTCCCGTGGAAGGAGAAGAGATCCCGAAGGTCGAGCTGGATGTTGCTGTGCCGCTGATAGCGGACGTCCACGCGAAAGTGGCCTGCACGGGCCTCGGTCTCGACCACGATCCCGCGTGCCACATCCTCCCCCCGCTCCCGGCGTCCGACGCGCACGATCTTGAGGGCGGTGATGTGGAGGCGCCCGTCGGGGCTGGGGAGCACCTCGACGCGGCCGCGGGAGTTCTCGATCTCGAGGGCGGTGATGCCCCGGACGTCGACGGTCTTCTGGCTTTGCTCCCGCCAGACGTCGTCAGCCGCCAGCGCCGGTCGACCGGTGACCAGGACCGCCGCCAGGGTGAGCACGAGCCATCTCACGATCGGAACCCTCCTTGGGACGGGTCGACTACGCGCCGGGGGGCTCTGGGGTTGCGCGTCCCGGGGGGTCTGGGGCCGCCGGCCTGACCGGCGAGGGTCGAGCGGGCAGACCGCCCGCCGGGAACAGCAAGGAGGGAAGTCCCCGAACGAGTCGGTTCCTTCCCTCCCCATGAGGCGTATGTGATGGGCTGCACGCTCAGCGATGGCTCAGTGCGCCATGCTGGTGTCGGCCATCGTGCTCTCAGGCATCGTCTCGGTCGTGGTGGTCGTCGTTGTCGTCGTGGTGGTGCTGGCGTCCTCGGTCTTCGCGCCACCGCAGCTCACGACGGCGAGAGCCATCGTCAGCGCCAGGAGGGCGACCATCGTCATTGCGACATGCTTCCGCATTAGTTCCTTCACCTCCTCTCGGTCCCGCCGCTCCGGATAGCGACCCGGGCGCGGCGCTGAATGTCGGTTGGACTCAATACGCAAAAAACACCACTGGAAAGCGGTGTCTCAGGCTGGCAGCGTCCGTGCGTCAGGGAGTGGGGCATGTCGGAGTCGTCCCGAACCGTGCGCGTGCGTCTCGCGCCGGCACAGACAAACGCCGCGGTAGGCTAGGGTGACGCCCCCGGCTTGTCAATCCCGTTTTTTCCCGTCGACGGGACCGCGCTGGATGGATAAGTCCAAGGGGCTATGACCCTTGAAGGGCCTGTTCAAGGTCGCCGACCAGATCCGCGACGTCCTCGATCCCGACCGAGAGCCGCAGGAGTCCGTCCGCGAAGCCCATCCCCAATCGCGTCTCCCGGGGCACCGAGGCATGGGTCATGGAGGCCGGGTGGCAGACCAGGCTCTCGACCCCGCCCAGGCTCTCGGCGCGGGCGAAGATGCGGAAGCGGTCGAACACCCGGCGGCCGGCCTCGAGGCTCCCATCGCCCGGGATGAACGAGATCATCCCGCCGAATCCCGAGGCCTGGCGGCCGGCCAGCGCGTGCTGGGGATGGCCGGGCAGCCCCGGGTAGAGGACGGCACTGACCCGCGGATGCCCGGCGAGGAAGCGGGCGAGGGCCGTGGCGTTCTCCTCGTGCCGCTTCATCCGCACGGCGAGCGTCTTGGTCCCGCGCAGCGCCAGCCAGCAGTCCATGGGGCCGGGCACGCCGCCGGTGGCGTTCTGCAGGAAGCGCAGCGACTCCGCCAGCTTCTCGTCGCTGGTGATCAGCGCCCCGCCCAGCATGTCGCTGTGCCCGTTGAGATACTTGGTGACCGAATGCAGCGCCAGATCGGCTCCGAGCGCCAGCGGCCGCTGGAAGAACGGCGTCATGAAGGTGTTGTCCACCACCACGGTGATGCCGCGCTTGTGGGCGCGTGCGCTCACCGCGGCGATGTCGGTGATCTGCATCATCGGGTTGGTGGGCGTCTCGACGAAGAGCATCCGCGTCGCCGGCAGGAACGCCCGCTCGACGGCGTCGGCATCCTCGGTGGGGATGAACGAGAACGTCAGGCCCAGCCGCTTGAACACCTTGTCCATGATGCGGAAGGTGCCGCCGTAGAGATTGTGCCCGGCGACCACGTGATCGCCCGCCGAGAGCGTCTGGAGCAGCGTGTTGGTGGCCGCCAGCCCGGAGGCGAAGCAGACCCCGAAGCGCCCGCCCTCGAGTGCGGCGAGGTTGCGCTCGAGCGCCTGGCGCGTGAGGTTGTGCGTGCGCGCGTACTCGAATCCCTTGTTCTTGCCGAGCGCCTCCTGGGCGTAGGTCGAGGTCTGGTAGATCGGCACCACCACGGCGCCGGTGGCGAGGTCGGGTTCCTGGCCGGCGTGGATCGCCTTGGTGCTGAAGCCCGCGTCCGGTGGAAGCGAGGATTCGCCGCCCATCATTCCCCTCCCGCGATGAACTGCAACATGTCGAAGCGCGTGAGGATGCCGACCACCGCGCCGTTCTCGCGCACCAGCACCGCCGGATTGCGGGCGGCGAGCAGCTTGGTGATCCGCTCGACCGACTCGCCGCTCGCCACCACCGGCAGCGGATCCGACATCCAGCCCTCGACCGGCTTCTCGAGCGCCGTCGGGTCGGCGAGCGCGGCGCGCAGGATGTCGTTGTCGTAGAGTGTGCCGACCAGCTCGCCATCCCGGAAAACCGGGATCTGCGTCACGTTGTGCTGCTCGACCAGGGCCAGCGCGCGCTTGAGCGGCTCGCCCGCCTGCACGGACAATAGCGCCGGCAGCCCGCGCGACTTGGATCCGACCAGCTCCTTCGCCGAGGCGGCCGTCGGGTCGAGCAGGTGGTTGTCGCGCATCCACTCGTCGTTGTGCACCTTGCTCAGGTAGCGCTCGCCGGTGTCGGGGATGAGCACGACCACCAGCGCATCGGCGGTCAGGCTCCTGGCCACCTGAAGCGCCACCCACGTGGCCATCCCGCCCGAGCCGCCGGTGAAGAGCGCCTCCTCGCGCGCCAGCCGCCGCGCCGTGTTGAGACCGTCCCGGTCGTTGCAGGCGATCACCTGGTCGATGACCGAAAAGTCGGTGGCGCCGGGGATGAAGTCCTCGCCCACGCCCTCGATCTTGTAGGTGTGCGGCTCGGACATCTCGTGCGTCTCGTGATAGTGCTTGAGGATCGAGCCCACCGGGTCGGCGCCGATCACGCGCACGGCGGGTCGCTGGTCCTTGAGGTAGCGCCCGGTGCCGCTGATGGTCCCGCCCGTGCCCATGCCGGCGACGAAGTGCGTGATCCGGCCCGCGGTCTGTTGCCACAGCTCGGGACCGGTCGTCTCGTAGTGCGCCTGGGGATTCGCGGGGTTGTAGTACTGGTTGGCGAGGAACGCGCCGGGCCGTTCGGCGGCGATGCGCTTGGCGACCGAGTAGTAGGAGTCCGGCGAGTCGGGGGCCACGGCGGTCGGGCTGAGCAGCACTTCGGCGCCGAAGGCCTTCAACAGGTTGACCTTCTCGCTCGAGACCTTGTCGGGCATGCACAGCACCGCGCGGTAGCCGCGGATGGCGGCCACCATGGCGAGCCCCAGCCCGGTATTGCCCGAGGTGCACTCGACGATGGTGCCGCCGGGCTTGAGCCGTCCGTCCCGCTCGGCCGCTTCCACCATCGCGAGCCCGATGCGGTCCTTCACGCTGCCGCCGGGGTTGAAGCTCTCCATCTTGGCCAGTACCGGGCAGGCGCAGTCCTTCGCCAGCGTGCGAATGCGCACCAGCGGTGTGTGACCGATGGTCTCGAGGATGTTCTCGCGATACTCGACGCCGTCCAAGATGGCGGCGCGGCGGGTGCTCGGGGGCGTGCTCACGGGCAGGTGGCTCCTGTGCGGTGGGGCGTCGCGCTCGGCGAGGGTTCCGGGCCGGCGCGCCTCCTGCGGGCGCCAGCGAGAGGCGCGGGAGGCCGCATGCTATGGGCCGGTCGGGGACATTAGGAGGGCGCCCCGGCGCCGTCAAGGCGAGCAGCCTCGCATCGGGGCTGCGGAAGCCTGGAGCGGCGAGTGCCCGTGGTGCCTGCGCGCGCGCAGGACCGGAGCCCGGCGTGCGGCGACGGCCGCGCTACTGCGAGCCGGTGCCCTTCATGCGCGTGTTGTGCTGCAGCGTCTTCATGCTCTCGCCCGACATGTTCGAGTGCACGATCTCCGCGCGCTTGGTCTGCCAGTTCCAGGCCGGATCGTTCTCGCCCTGGTGACAGGTGATGCACACCTGCTCGGTGACCGTCTTGTGCGGGTTGGCGAACGCCTCGTGCATGGTGCCCATGCCGTGGCAGTTCTCGCACTGCACGTTGCCGAGCCGCGTGGAATCCATCGCCGCCTGGAAGCCGCCCGACTTGCGATACCCGACCACGTGACACCCGACGCACTCGGGGGTGGACTCCTTCTTCGCGTCCACCAGCGTCTGCCAGGCGATCGAGTGGGCGGTGGTCTTCCACTGGGCACCCTCGTCCTGGTGACAGCGCACGCACAGCTCGGCGCCCAGATACCGGTCGGGATTCTCGGGCGCCTTGTTCTGCGCCGCCTGTGCGGCGCGCTCCTTGTCGAGCTTGCGGACCTTGTCGTTGAACCCGTCCTCGAACGCCTTCACCAGCTTCGCCATCTCGGCCCGCTCGCCGACTTCGGGGCCGAGCATGAACGATTCGGACTCGCCCGAGACCTGCGCGCGGGCGGCGTTGAGGGTGAGAATCGTGCGGCCCATGTATTGGCCCTGCTCGCCGCCGTAACTGACGACGGTGTTCTTGATCGACCGGCCCTTCATGAGCAGCGAGCTGGCGTGACCGACGACCAGCACGTCGATGCCGGGAACGGCCGCCGCCAGATCCTCGCTCTCCACCTTGCCCAGCTGCGAGAGCAGCACGGTGACCGTGGC
>JBGPXY010000002.1:0-50184 GCA_041492985.1 Candidatus Eiseniibacteriota bacterium | reverse complement strand
CTCGAGCCGGGCCGCCAGCGCGCGCCGCTCCGCGGCGCCGGTCGCCCCGGTGAGCCCGGCGATCGCGACTCCGGCGTCCCCGCACAGCCGCGCGAGGGTGGCCGCGTGCTGGCGCGCGAGGATCTCGGTCGGCGCCATGAAGGCCGCCTGGAGCCCGGCCTCGACGACGTGCAGAGCCGCGAGCAGGGCGACCACCGTCTTGCCGCTGCCGACGTCGCCGATCAGCAGCCTGTGCATCGGGCGCGGGGCGCGCAGGTCGGCGACGATCTCGGCCAGGGCGTTGCGCTGGTCCTCGGTGAGGCTCCAGGGCAGCGCGCTGATCGCCCGCTCGGCGAGCCGGCCCGGTCCCGCGGTCACCAGCCCGCGCCCCTCCTCGGCCAGCACCCGGCGCCGCAGTTCGAGCACCGTCTGGAGCAGGAACAGCTCCTCGAAGGCGAGCCTCGCGCGTGCGCGTTCGCGGGCCGCTTCGTCCGCCGGGAAGTGGATGGCCTCCAGCGCTTCGGCCAGCGAGGACATGCCCTGGGCCGCCACCACCTCGGCCGGGACCGGGTCCGCCACGCGGTCCGCGACCAGGTCGAGCGCCCGCCGCACGGCGGTGCGCATACCGCGCGCGGTGATGCCGCGCGTGAGCGCGTGCACCGGCACCAGCCGCCCCGCGTGCAGCAGCGTCTCGAGGTCGCCCTCGACCACCTCGAACAGCGGGTTCAGCATGCGGCGCTCGAGCGGGTCGATCTCGCCGCTCACCACCACCCGCGTGCCCGGACGGAGCGTGCGGGCGAGGAACGGCTGGCCGAAGAAGTAGCAGGCAAGGGTACCGGTGGCGTCGACCACCGAGGCGCTGAAGTCGGTGCGCCCGCCGCGCGTGCGAAGTGCTGCCGCATGCTTGATGGTGCCCACCACCGTGAGCAGCTCGCCGGGCCGGAGGTCCTTCGCGCTCACGAAATGGCTCGCGTCGAGCCAGGCGCGGGGATAGTGGCGGAGCAGCTGCTCGACCGTATTGAGGCCGAGCCGTTCGAACAGGATCGCGCGTTTGGGACCCACACCGGTGAGGAACTGGAGGCGCGAGTCGGGGCGCAGGGGCGGCGCGGTCACGGGCGCCATGACGGGGCTCTGGCGGATGTGGCTGCGAGGCGCCAGGGCGCCCCTGGCCCGCATCGTGACCGGCCGGGGACATCCGGGACGAGGCCGTGGGCGCGCTTGCCAGCCGCGCCGCCGGCTGCTAACCTGCCGTGCCTTTTCATCAGCCGGGGGGTCTCCCGGCGCTTCCGGAGGTCGTTCATTGAGTCAGCGATGTGATGTGTGCGGCAAGGCGAAGCTGTTCGGCAACAACGTCAGCCACGCCAACAATGCCACCAAGCGGGTCTGGTTCCCGAATCTCCAACGCGTGCGCGCGCTCGTGGACGGCCAGGTCAAGAACATCGATGTGTGCACCAAGTGTCTCAAGGCCGGCAAGGTGACCAAGGCCGCGCGCGGCCGCCATCGCATGCCGGCACCGGCGGCCTGAGACGCCGCCCGGGCAATAGATAGCAGAAAGCGTCCGACGCGGTCGCGGGGAGTCCCGCGGCCGCGTTCGTGTTTTTGGGGTGACCGAAGCGCCGTCCGTTCATGCTACGGTCCCATGGCGCACGAACATATCGCCGCGCGTGCGGCTCGCAAAGCTCTGCCCGGACTACGCGATCGGGAGGCGCCATGAAGTGGCCGCGGACGCTCCGTGTCCTGGGCACTGCAGCGCTCATCGCGTGTCCGCTTCCCGCAGCTGCGCGCCCGGATGTGACGCTCTGGGTCGTGCAACCACCTGGAGAGCTTGTCGCATTCGACCTCTCGGACTTCTCACGGGTTGGCGGGGTCCGAATTCCGCCGGCCGCATTCAATGACCCGCACCGGCTCGCCGTCAACGGCGCCAGCCAGATCCTCACCGAACTCGGGGACGGACAACTCTGGATCTGGGACGGCTCCAGCGCCGCGACGCTGCCCTCGGTCCCTCGATCACCGCGGGTGGAAGCGACAGCTGGGAGACCGTCGGCTTCGATCTGGCAATGGCTCATTGGTGACGATGGTTCCTCCCTCTATTCCCTGGATGGCACATCCCGGCAGGACCAGGAATTCGGGATCGATACCGCCACCACTCCCCTGCACGTTCGTGAGACCGACCTTGCTCAACGAGTCCGGAGCACGGTCTTTGCCGGACTGAGTGGAGCCTGCCAGGACCACGCGATGCTCTCGGATCTCCGTGTCCCCTGCCCCGACCCGCAACTCTGGGCCCCCGGCGGCGTGGTGCGGGACTTCTTCGTGCTCTTCCAGTGCGAGCAGCTGGTGTACCCCGGTTTCAGCGACGGCATGGTCCCCAGCGCCGACTGCCACCTCACGCTGTGGGCTCGTGCCGCTCGGGGCTGGAAACCAACTGAGATCGGAAACCGCGGCTCCTGGACGCTGCTCGATGCCATCGCGGGCGGGACTTCATGGATACAGGCCGATGAAGATGACGGGTGTTGCGGCCATGAGAACGGGAGCAGCAACCAAACGGTGTTCGCGAATACAGACACGAGCGTGGTGCTGTTCGACGAATGGCCCCGCTTCAACAATCAGAGCTATGAGGTCAGCTTCTTCACAGCCAATGCCAGGATCGCGCCCGGAAGCAGGCGGGTTGCGTTCACGGTTCACGCGACGGCAGGTGCTGCGTCGGAGCTTCGTGAATCGTCCGAAGGGCATTCGGATTCGCTCGCCCTGGCCGGCATCCGTCGGTCGCTGGCGGAGCTTCCGCTCGTGGAGATTGACGAGGTGCATTCCGGCCTCGGCCCGGTCCAACTTCTCCTGCTCCCTCACGCAGAACTCGTCGGCTGGGCGAGCGCGTCTGAGGTTGTGGTGGTTGAGCACGGGCGACTCGTAGCGATCGATGTCCTGACGCGGCGGCGAAGAGAGTCCGGTATCTCGGTAAGGAGTACTGCGGACGCGTTCCTGGCCTGGCGATGAGCGTGCGCACCGTCCGTCTGCAAGCCGCCCGACAGTGTTTGGTGTACGCGGCGGTCATCGGCGTCTTGATCCTCAGCGCGACGGCCCGGGCTGGTGAGCGTCGCGGGACGCACGATCGCGTCGTCGCCTACTTCACTGGACGCCCGAGCGGCGGTGACTGGCGCATCTTCGACCCGGTGAGTCGGACGGACACTCTGTTCGGCTCGTTTGGCGGTGGTGCGGTCTACTGGGATACCACCGAGTCCTACGCGGAGTACCTAGCGTCCGGCAGACTTTATCGGGTGGAGTGGGAGATGGAGGCCCAACCCTGGCCCGAGGTCCAGTTGCCCTCTGAAGTGTTCGATCTGGTCGACTGGTGGTTCAACCCGGACAGTCTCTGCTGGCAGGCGGCTGGGCTCGGAGGAGTTCCGCGCAACTTCGCGCGGAATGAAGCCCGTTTCTCCCACTGTCATTCTGAGCTTTGGCAGTCCGACCAGAGCGGGGACGATTGGCGAATCGCCGACGCTGAGACGACGGATTGCGGTGGATGCTACTTCTGCGAGACTTGGGAGAATCCGAACCCGCGCGCGACGCGACGTCGACCCGCCATTGGCCTCAATCGCCTTCGCGAGGCCATGACGATCGATGGCTGGGGTGGGACACCAGAGAAGGTCCCGCCGCCCGTTGGAGAGTCGCCGTCGACATTCGACTGGTACTTCATCGCGTTTCGCACTGCGCCGGGTCGCGGTCTGGCGTTGCGTCTCGGGCACCGAACGCCGGACCTCAGGACGTTCATGATGCCGTTCTACCTCATGGATCGAGTGCGCGGGACGCAGCGACTGCTCGAGACTCCCGAGAGCTATCGAGATCAGGAGCTCTGGCGGATCGGTATGGCGGAATACGACGGCTATCTGCTCGTCAGCGGTACCAGGAACTACGTGTACGACCTGAGCACGGGGGAACAGATCTTTCATCCTCGAAGCCACGCGGGTTCTGGCGCGGTCTGGATCGCGCGGCCCCGCCCGGCGAGGGTCGACAGCATCGGGCTTCGTCGCCTCCGCGCCCGCTTCCGATAGGGCGGATCGCGGAGAGGGTGGCCGCAGATAGCCAGAGCAGGAGCTCCGGAAGTGCGCGGCTCTGCCGGTCGAATCGGGCGCTTCGGTTCTCTTCTACCCCGCCCCCGTCTGCGCCGGCACCAGCAGATCCCGCCACGCCAGCTGCTGGCGCGGCAGCGCGTGGAGCGGATCCAGCTCGAGCGCGCGCGCGAACTCGGCATCGGCGTCGCGGGCGCGCGACTGGGCGAGCAGGGCCCAGCCCAGATCCGCCCGCGCCGCGCCGAACTGGGGATTGAGGAGCAGTGCCGCGCGCAGCGCCGGCTCGG
Source organism: Candidatus Eiseniibacteriota bacterium (assembly GCA_041492985.1). GTDB lineage: Bacteria > Eisenbacteria > RBG-16-71-46 > RBG-16-71-46 > RBG-16-71-46 > WS-11. Next base: position 45,854 of record JBGPXY010000002.1, on the reverse strand, counting down.
CACTAGCCGCGTCCCCGCGCACCAGCCGCGTGCGCCCAAGCAGGGCGTGGGCGTCGGCCCAGTCGGGGTGCCGGCGCGCCAGCTCCTCCAGCAGGGTCTCCGCCGCGGCGGGCCGGCCGAGCGCCAGCTCGACGCCTCCCAGCTCGAGGGCGGCGGCGCCGTAGCCCGGCGCCAGCGCCAGCGCGGCACGGTAGGACACCGCTGCACCCTCCAGGTCGCCGCCCAGCCGTCGCGCGCGCGCCAGTGCCAGGTGCAGATCGGGGTACCGGGGGTGTACGGCCAGGGCGCGCGCCAGCTCGTTCTCGGCCGTGGCTCCGTCGCCCAGCGCGATCAGCGGCAGCGCCGACTCGAGGACCGCCCCCGGCACCTCGCGGTCGCGCATCAGGCCCCGCCTCACGCAGCGCAGCGCCTCCTCGTGCCGCCCGAGCGCGTGATAGACGAGGCCCAGCAGCCGGTGGGCGCGGGCGAACTCCCGGTGCAGCTCGACCGCCCGCTCGAGCGCCGTCGCCGCACCCGGGAAGTCACCGGCGCGGAAGCGCGCCAGCCCGAGCCAGAAGTGGAGATCGGGGTAGTCGGGATGGTCGCCCAGCACCGACTCGGCATGTCCGACCGCGGCACGGGTATCGCCCCGCTCGAGGCAGGCGCGCGCCGCCAGTAGCCGCGCCTCGAGGTAGCGCGGGTTCAGGGCGAGTGCGGCGTCGAGGTGTTCGAGCGCTTCGTCGGCCCGCGCCGCCTCGAGCAGCAGAGCGGCAAGCCGGCATCGCAGGTCGGCGTACGAGGGACGTTCGGCCACCGCGCGCTCGAGCGAGGCGAGGGCCGCGGCCAGATCACCGGCCTGATAGCGCTCCAGGGCCTCCTGGACCGCGTCGGGCATGCCGGCGGGAGCGTCGTGCAGCAGCTCCGGCACCAGCCGCTGCCAGTCGGCGACCCCCCACTCGGCCGCGCGCGCCGGCGAGAGCCCGGCGGGCAGGTCGAACCCCAGGCTCAGGGCACGCTCGAGTGCGGCCGCCGAACGCGCCCCATGGCCGAGTTGTCCCAGACACACCGCGAGCAGCAGATGTGCCTCGACGTAACGGGGGTGGTCGGTGAGCGCCCGCTCGAGGTCCTCCACGGCCTCGGCCAGCCGGCCCGAACGCTCGAAGATGCGGGCGCGGAAGTAGCGCAGGTCCGGGAAGCTGGGGTTCTCGTCCAGCGCGCAGGTGAACTCGCGCTCGGCGCGCGCGTAGTCGCCGGCATGGAAGAACGCCAGCCCGAGGTTCCCGCGCGCCTGGGCGGCGTGCACCGACGCCAGGCCGTAGTCGGGGTCGCTCGGGTCGCGCACCTCCGCCACCACGGCCTCGAAGCACGCCGCCGCGGCCTCGAACTCGCCGCGGTTGAAGTGCAGCATGCCCTGGTTGTAGCGCCGGTGATGACCCCACTTGAACAGACCGGAATAGAACGCCAGAGTCGGGTGCCTCCCATGGCGCGCGGCGCCGTCACGGATCCCGCGGACCGGTACGTCAGCGTTCGAACGACGGCTCGAAGGTCGGATGCGCTCCTGGATCCGGGTCGGCGGGCATCGGGTCGACGCGCGCGGGGACGGGGACGCGCTGCGCGAGGTCCGGGTCCCCCGTGAGCCAGCCCGCCTTCGCGGGCACCCGATCGGGCCCGGCTTGCACCAGGTACTCCGTGGGCGCGGACTTAGGTGGCGCCTGTCGGTGTCGCGCCGCGTGGCGCGGCGCAAGGGGCGCGAACAGGTTCGGCACCAGCAGGACGATCACCAACGACAGCAGGCGGACCATGGGCTCCCTCCCTTGGTTCTGCTCACCCGGGGGCCGGGTCATCCTGGGGGACCGGCCCCTCATCTGTACGGCGCAATGTACTCCTTCAGTCCATCTGCTTCCTTAAGAACGTCGGGACCTCGAGGGATTCCGGCCGGCCGCTCCCCTTGCCCCAGCCATTCCGGCGTCCGTTGCCGGGCTCGTCACGCTTCCAGGGCTGCGGGTGGCGGTATTCCTCCTCCGCCTCCGACGCCGAGATCCGGCCCCGATCCAGCACCTTGAGACGCGGCTCCGCATGCCCGAAGCCGGTGGCGATCACCGTGATCACCAGCTCGCCGTCGAGGTTCGGGTCGATGACCGATCCGAAGATGACGTTGGCCTCTTCGCCCGCGGCTCCCACCACCACGCTCGCGGCTTCGTTGACCTCGTGCAGCGTCAAGTCGCGGCCGCCGGTGATGTTGACCAGCACGCCCTCGGCACCAGCGATCGAGACGTCCTCGAGCAGCGGGCTCGAGACCGCCGCCTGCGCGGCCTCCACCGCCCGGTTGGCGCCCGTCGCCCGTCCGGTGCCCATCAGGGCGTTGCCGCGGTTGGACATCACCGCCTTGACGTCGGCGAAGTCCAGGTTGACGAGGCCGGGCACCGTCACGAGGTCCGAGATGCCCTTGGTGGCCTTGAGCAGCACCTCGTCACAGACGCTGAAGGCGTCGGTGAGCGTGGTGCCCTTGTCCACCACCGCCAACAGGCGCTCGTTGGGGATGACGATGAGCGTGTCCACCTCGGCGCGCAGCTCGCTCAGGCCCTCCTCGGCCTGTCGCATGCGCCGCCGCCCCTCGAACGCGAACGGCTTGGTGACCACCGCCACGGTGAGGGCACCCGTCTTCTTGGCGAGCCGCGCCACCACCGGTGCGGCTCCCGTGCCGGTGCCGCCGCCCATGCCGGCGGTGATGAACACCATGTCGCTGTCGGCGAGCGCGTCGCCGATGGTCTGCTCGTCCTCCTCCGCCGCGCGGCGGCCCGCCGACGGGTCCCCCCCCGAGCCCAGGCCGCGGGTGGAATGCGCCCCGATCTGGATGCGCATCGGCGCGAGCGACTGGTTGAGGGCCTGGATGTCGGTGTTGGCGCTGATGAACTCCACGCCGCGCAGCCCCGCTCCGATCATCCGATTGACGGCGTTGCCGCCGGCGCCGCCGCAGCCGATGACCTTGAGCTTGGCCGTGGACGTGCTATCGATCTCGAGTTCGAACACTGGGCACCTCCGTGTGCCGCATGACGCGGCGGTCTAGTAGAACAGGTCCTCGAACCAGCGGCGTGGATCGAGGGGATTCCTGCGATCTCCGTTGGTCCGCTTCTGCGTGGGGATCCCTTCACCGGTCTCGCCGTGCGCGGCGTGGAGCACCAGGCCCACGCCGGTGGAGAAGCGCGGATCGGCGACGTTCGCGACCAGGCCCCCGATGCCTCCGGGGACGCCGAGCCGCACCGGCATCTCGAACACCTGCTCGGCCAGCTCCACCACCCCGGACATCAGGGAGGTACCGCCGGTGAGCACCACCCCGCCGCCCAGCAGCTCGGCGAAGTGGTTCTTCTTCACTTCCTTGTTGGCGAGCGCGAAGATCTCTTCCATGCGCGGCTCGATCATCGAGGCGAGCACGTGGCGCGAGATCTCGCGGTCGGCGCGGCCGCCGACGCCCGACACGTTCACGCTGTCGGCCGACGAGACCAGCGCGGCCAGCGCGCAGCCGTGCTGGATCTTGATGGACTCGGCCTTGTCGATCGGCGTGCGCAGCCCGATGGCGATGTCGTTGGTCACGTTGGCGCCGCCACAGGGGATGATGGCCGTGTGGCGGATGGTGCTCTCGAAGAACACCGCCACATCGGTGGTGCCGCCGCCGATGTCGAGCAGCGCCACCCCCAGATCGCGCTCGTCGCGCCCCAGCACGGCGTGGCTCGAGGCCAGAGGCTCCAGCACCAGGTCGTACACCTTGTATCCCGCGCGCTGGATGGCCCGGCAGATATTCTTCGCCGAGGTGACGGCACCGGTGATGATGTGGACCTCGGCCTCCAGCCGCACGCCGCTCATCCCGACCGGGTCGTGGATGCCGTCCTGGTCGTCGACGATGAACTCCTGCGGGATGACGTGGATGATCTCCCGGTCCATGGGGATGGCGATGGCCTTGGCCGCCTCGACCACCCGATCCACGTCGGCCTGACCAATCTCGTTGTCCTTGCGCGAGACGGCGATCACCCCGCGGCTGTTGATGCTCCGGATGTGATCGCCGGCGATGCCGGCGTGGACCCCTTTGACCGGCACGCCGGCCATGCGTTCGGCCTCGTCCACCGCCCGCTGGATGCTGCCGACCGTCTTCTCGAGATCGACCACGACGCCGCGCCTCAGACCCTCGCTGGGCGCGTTGCCGATGCCGACGATGCTCAGCTCGCCGACGTCCTTCATCTCCGCGATGATGCAGGAGATCTTCGTGGTGCCGATGTCGAGACCCACGAACGTCCGTGTCGCCTGTGCCATCCGGTCCACCTCCCTGTGCCGCGTGCGTGGCGCATCGGGTGGTCCCGTCGCGCCACCGACTCTATCCGCTGTGCGCGGCCTCCGTGGCGACCACGGGCCGCACGATCACCTGATTCTCGAACCGCAGATCCACCTCGCCGGCGGTGGTGCCGCGGGCCTTGAGATCGGCCAGCACCACGCGCAGCGCCGACAACCGGGACGTGTCGGGGGGCCAACCCGGCGCCAGCACCCGCGTCCCATCGAGCATCGTCAGGCCGGTGACCGAGGGATCGGTGACATCCACCTCGGACACCTGCCCGGCGAGCTGCAGCTCGCGCGCCGAGAGCGCGCGTACCCAGGCCAGACCGCGCCGCACCTCCGGGAGGTCCACGTGCATGCCGGCCGGCATCCCCGCGAACTGAGGCCCGACCAGCAGCGGCACGTCGGCGACCACGCCCCGTTGCAGCGGCGGCAACAGCACCCCGGCGGAATCGATCTCCCACGGCACGCCGTGGCTCACCAGCAACACAGGCTGGCGCTCGACGATCCGCACCCGCACGCCGCGCGGCAGACGGCGACTCACCTCGGCGCTCGCCACGCGCGGCTCGAGCAGCAGCGCCTGGCGCGCTCGCGCGAAGTCGAGCGAGAACAGGTCCTGGCCCACGGCCAAGCCCGCCAGCTGGAGGACCCGCGCGGCGTCCAGGTAGTGCGCGCCCTCCACCCGTACCTCGGAGACGCGGGCCAGCCGGCTGCGCAGGCCCTGCCACGGCACCAGGGGGAGCAGCGCGAGCACCGCGAGCAGCGCGCCGATCCGGGCGATGCGACGCGGCAGCGACGACGGGCGTCGCGCGCGGCGGGCGGCCGGCTCGAGGGCGCGTCCCTGGTACGCGCCCATCAGCGCCTCCCCGCCGTCGGGACCGGGGCGCCCAGGCGGCGCAGCACCGCGTCCCCCAGCTTCCACACGTCGCCCGCGCCGAGCGTGATCACCGTGTCGCCAGGCCGCGCCTCGGCGACCACGGCCGCGACCGCCGCCTCCGCGTCGTTCGCCTCGCGAACGTGTTTCGCGCCCTGCTCGGCCGCGCTCTCGACGATGGTGCGCGAGGAGATCCCCGGGATCGGCGTCTCCCCGGCGGGATAGACGTCCAGCACCCACACGAGGTCCGCCTCGCCGAAGCAGCCGCCGAACTCGCGGCGCAGCGCCTGCGTGCGCGAGAAGCGGTGAGGCTGGAAGAGCACCAGCACACGGCCACCCAGCCCGCGCGCCGCCGACAGGGTGGCCGCGATCTCGGTCGGATGGTGTCCGTAGTCGTCCACCACGCGCACGCCGCCCGCCGTGCCGCGGGTCTCGAAGCGACGCGCGACCCCGCCGAACGTGGCGAGCGCCTCGGCGATCTGTCCGAACCCCACCTCGACCTCGAGCCCCACCGCGACCGCGGCCAGGGCGTTGAGCACGTTGTGGCGCCCGGGCAGGCCCATCTCGATGGTACCGAGCGGCTGTCCCGCGGCGACCACCTGGAAACGCGATCCGTGCGGGAGCATTTCGATCCGCTCGGCCCGCACCTCGGCCTCGGCGCGCGTGCCGTAGAGGACGGTGCGCCGGGTGACCCGTGGGAGGATGCCACGCACCTCGGGGTCGTCCACGCACAGCACCGAGACGCCGTAGAACGGCACACGGTTGGCGAAGTAGATGAACGCGCGCCGGATGTCCTCGAGGTCCTTGTAGTGGTCCATGTGCTCGCGGTCGATGTTCGTGATCACCGTGAGCGCGGGGCTCAATCGCAAGAAGGAACCGTCGCTCTCGTCCGCCTCGGCCACCAGGAACTGCCCGTGCCCCAGCTGCGCGTTGGCGCCGATCGCGTGCAGCCGGCCGCCCACGACGATGGTGGGGTCGAGTCCGCCGCGGGCGAGCACCGCCGCGATCAGGGAGGTGGTGGTGGTCTTGCCGTGGGCGCCACCGATCGCGATGCCGTATTTCATCCGCATCAGCTCGGCCAGCATGTCGGCGCGCGGGATCACCGGCACCAGGGCCGCCCGCGCCGCGATCAGCTCCGGGTTGTCGTCCTGCACCGCGGTCGAGAACACGACCACCTGGGCGCCCTCGACGTTCGAGGCGGCGTGCCCGATGAACACCCGACCGCCGTGCTGGCCGATCCGGTCGGTGGCCTCGTTGGCGCGCAGATCGCTGCCCGAGACCTGGTAGCCCATGGTGAGCAGCACCTCCGCGAGCCCGGACATGCCGGAACCGCCGATGCCGATGAAGTGGATGCGCCGGGTGCGCCCGTACATCAGCGGCCTCCCCCGTTGCCGGCAGGCGTGGCCTGCGCCGCGCCCCGCCCCTGCGCCCAGCGCTCGAGGCTGCGCACGATGCGCTCCGCCGCATCCAGGCGCGCGAAGGTGCGCGCGTTGGCCGACATGCGTCGCAGCGTCTGGCGGTCGGCGACCAGGTGAGCGATCTCCTTCGCCAGCCGCTCGCCGCTCAGCTCGCGGTCGAGGAGCAGGGCGGCCGCCCCCCGCTCCACCAGGTTGTCCGCGTTCACCTCCTTGTGGTTGTGCGCGGCGTGCGGATACGGGACCAGGATCGCCGGCGTGCCGCACGCCGCGATCTCGGCCAGCGTCATGGCGCCCGAGCGACAGACGACCAGGTCGGCGACCGCGTAGGCCAGGTGGATGTCGCGCAGGAACGCCAGCACGCGGGCCGGCAGCTGCTCGGCGGCGACGATGCCCTGTGCCCACACGAGGTCTTCGCGGCCGGTCTGCAGGATGAACTGGAGATCGACCCGCCCCTTCAGGAGCCGCATGGCGTCCAGCGCCGCCACGTTGATGCGGTGGGCACCCCGGCTGCCGCCGAAGATGAAGACGGTGGGCTTGCCCTCCGTCAGGTCGAAGACTTTGAGCGCCTGCGCGCGGTCGCCGCCCAGGATGTGCGCGCGCACCGGATTCCCGGTCACCTTGAGGTTGTCCTTGCGGCTGAAGTAGACGCGCGCCTCGGTGAACGAGAGATGCACCTCGTCGGCGACACGCGCGAGCCAGCGGTTGGCGAGCCCGGGGATGCTGTTCTGCTCCTGGAGCAGCAGCGGCCGGCCGAGCATCCAGGCCGCCATCGCCACCGGGCCGCTCACGTAGCCTCCGGTGCCGAGCACGGCGTCGGGCCGCTCGCTCGCCACCACCCACAGCGCCTGGAACAGACCGACGATGTTGGCGAGCAGCGCCATCGGCCACCGCCACCACGCGCGGCGGGGGAAGCCGCGGGTGAGGATGTAGCGGATGCGGAAGCCGCTCTCGGGCACCGCCTGCGCCTCGAGCCCGCGTCGTCCGCCGACGAACACCACCTCGGAGCGCGGGCGCAGGCGCATGAGCTCCTCGGCCACGGCAATCCCGGGGTAGACGTGTCCGCCCGTGCCGCCGCCGGCGATCATGATCTTCACGGGGCCTCCCGCCAGCGCTGGCGCGTGAGCGCCTCGCGCTCGTCGTTGCCCGCGCTCACCCGGTAGAGCACCCCGGCCGCCGCCATGTTGGCGAGCAGCGCCGACCCCCCGTAGGAGACGAACGGCAGCGGCAGGCCCGTGGTCGGGGCGAGCCCGGTGGCGACCGCCAGGTTGGCGAGCGCGTACAGGCCGATCTGGAGCGTGAGGCCTCCGGCGAGCAGATGTGCGAATGGATCGGAGGCGCGCGCCGCGGCGCGCATCCCCCGCCACAGGAGCAGCGCGATCAGTCCCAACAGGACCGTCGCGCCGAGGAATCCCATCTCCTCCCCGAGGATGGAGAAGATGAAGTCGGTGTGTGCCTCGGGCAGGAACAGGTACTTCTGCAGGCCGGCCCCGAGACCCCGACCCAGCCAGCCCCCCGAGCCGATGGCGATCAGGGACTGGTCCAGCTGCCACCCCGCGCCCCGCGCGTCCGGTGTGCCGCCCTGCCAGGAGCCGACGAAGGTCCTGAACCGCTCCATCATATATGGATGCGTCGCCAGCGCCAGCGCCACCGCGCACAGGCCGGCGGCGACCGGGATCGCCAGATGGCGCACGCGCGCTCCGGCGAGGAACACCATCAGGAATCCGGAGACCGCGAGCAACGCCGCGCTGCTCAGGTTGGGCTGCAGCAGGATGAGCCCGCTCACCGCCGCCGTGACGCCCAGCGGTGGCAGCAGCCCGCGCAGGAACCCCTGCTCGGCGGGCGGGGAACGCTTGAGCCACCAGGCCAGGAACACCACGGTCATCAGGCGCGCCAGGTCGGTGGGCTGGATGCTGAAGAAGCCGACCCGCAGCCAGCGCGCCGCACCGTGCGAGACGTGGCCCGCCACCTCGAGCACGGCAAGCAGACCCACCGCCCCCGCCAGCAGCCATGGCGCCAGGCGCTCGATCCAGCGCAGCTTGATGCGCGCGCACGCGAGCAGCACCACGATGCCCAGCAGCACGCGGATGAGCTGGCGCGTCAGGAAGTGGTTGGGATCCTGGTAGCGGGTGATGCCGAGGATGGCACTCGAGGAATAGACCATCACCAGGCCGATCGCCGAGAGCCCCAGCGCCAGGACCAGCAGCCAGCGGTCGCCGCGGCTCATGCCCGGGCCTCCTGGTGCTTGAGACGCTCGACCTCGGCCTTGAAACGCCGGCCTCGGTCTTCGTAGTCGAGGAACATGTCGAAGGAGGCACAGGCGGGCGACAGCAGCACCGTGCCGCCGCCGGCGCGACGCGTCACCTCGTAGGCCAGGTCCACCGCCTCGGCGAGCGAGGCGGCCCGACTCGCCGGCACGCCGGGCCACGCGGCGGCCATCCGGGGGGCGCCCTCACCGATCAGGACCAGGTGGGCGACCGAGCGCGCCACCAGCGGCGCCAGCGGGGCGAAGTCCTGGCCCTTGTCACGGCCTCCGGCGATCAGCACCACCGGCCGCTCGAAGCTGCGCAGCGCCACCTCGAGCGAGCTCGCGTTGGTGGCCTTCGAGTCGTTGACGAAGGCCACGCCCTCGACGGTCGCCACCGGCTCCAGCCGATGCTCGAGCCCGGCGTAGCCGCGCAGCACCTCGCGCAACGTGTCGGGCGCGATCTCGAGCGGCAGCACCGTGGCCAGGGCCGCGAGCGCGTTCGAGAGGTTGTGGGCCCCCGGCAGACGCAGATCGGACGCCGGCAGCAGCGGCTCGACGCCGCCCCGCCAGGCCAGCGCGATCTGTCCGCCGCTCACGCACGCGCCCTCGCGCACGGCGCGCGCGGTGGAGAACTCGAGTGACGCGGCCCCTCCGGTGCGTCGCGCCGTGACCGCCGGGTCGTCCGCGTTCCAGACCGCCCAGTCACCCTCCTCCTGCCGCGCGAACAGCCGCTGCTTGAGGGTACCGTAGCTCTCGAAGTCACCATGGCGCTCCAGGTGGTCGGGCGTCAGGTTGAGCCATGTGGCGACGTAGGGCCTCAGGCGGTCGACGGTCTCGAGCTGGAAGGACGACACCTCGACCACCAGCAGCCCGGCGACCCCCACCGACTCCGCCACCTCGCACACCGCCCGGCCGATGTTCCCGCACACCGCCACGTCCCGTCCCGCGGCGCGCACCAGCGCTCCCACCAGATCGGTGGTGGTGCTCTTGCCGTTGGTGCCGGTGATGCAGATGAGCGGCGCGTGCGCGGCCAGGAAGCCCAGCTCGAGCTCGGAGATGACCGGGACGCCGCGCGCACGCGCGGCCACGGCGATGGGATGGGTCACCGGGATGCCGGGGCTCCACACCACCAGGTCGCGCCCTTCCAGCAGCTCCGCGTCGTCGCGGCCCCACGCGGCCTCGATCCCGAGTGCTTCGAGTGCTCGCGCCGTCTCGGCGGCAGCGTCGGCGCCACGGCGGTCGCACACGCGGACGCGCGCCCCGTGGCGGTGCAGCAGGCGCGCGGCGGCGAAGCCGGAACGCGCGGCGCCGACCACCAGGGGCCGGGTGCCGGGGAGCGGATGACGGGCGTCGATGGTCATTGGAGCTTGAAGGTCGAGAGCGAGAGCAGGGCCAGCAGCGCGCCGACGATGTAGAAGCGCAGCACGACGCGCGATTCGGCCCATCCCTTGAGCTCGAAATGGTGGTGGAGCGGCGACATCTTGAAGACCCGCCGGCCCCACAGCTTGAACGACGTGACCTGGATCATGACCGAGAGCGTCTCGGCGACGAACACACCGCACACGATCGCCAGCCAGAACTCGCGCTTGATCAGCACCGCGACGGTGCCGAGCGCGCCCCCCAGCGCCAGCGAACCGGTGTCGCCCATGAAGACGTCGGCCGGATGGCAGTTGTACCACAGGAATCCGAGCGCGGCGCCCAGCACGGCGGAGCAGAACACCGTCAGCTCGCCGGCGTAGCGCAGGTAGCTGATGTTCAGGTAGCCGCTGAACTTCGCGTGACCGCTCAGGTAGCACATGCCGGCGAAGGCGATCGCCGCGATCGCCACCAGTCCCGATGCCAGCCCGTCGAGGCCGTCGGTCAGGTTCACCGAGTTCGACGAGGCGGTGATGATGAAGATGACGAACGGGATGAACAGGATCCCGAAGTCGAGGAAGCGGAATTTCATGAACGGCACGTGGGTCACCGTGGCCGGCAGCCCCTTCTCGGGCCACATCACCAGCACCAGGCCGATGACGGCGCCGGCGATGATCTGCCCCGCCAGCTTGTAGCGGCCGAGCAGGCCCTTCGGGAAGCCCTTCACCACCCGCAGGTAGTCGTCCAGGAATCCGAGCGCCCCGAGCCACACCGTGGCGGCCAGCGCGATCCAGACCGGACGGGAGTGGAAGTTCCCCCACAGCAGGGTCGGCACGACGATCGCCGTGACGATGAGCAGCCCCCCCATCGTCGGCGTGCCCGCCTTGGCCAGGTGCGCCTGCGGTCCCTCGGCGCGGATCTTCTGGCCGAGCCCCACGCGGCGCAGCCACTCGATCATCGGCGGCCCCAGCACGAAGCACACGAGCAGCGCCGTGATGGCGGCGTAGGCGGCGCGAAAGGTGATGTATCGGAAGACGTTCAGCGCCGAGAGGCCGTCCACCGTGTGGAGCGGGTAGATCCATTCGAAGAACATCTCAGCCCTCCGCCCCGAGCAGCGCCAGGACGTCCTCGAGTGCGGCGCCGCGCGAGGCCTTGAAGAGCACCACCGTGCCCGGCGCCAGCGTCCCGCGCAGGGCTTCGGCGAGTGAGGCCTTGTCCGCGAACACCCGTGCTTCCACGCCGGCCCGCTCCGCCCCGGCCGCGTAGTCGGCCGCATGGGCTCCGACCGCCCACAGCTCGGCATCGCGCACCGCCTCGGCCGTCTCGCGGTGAAGCCGGCCCGCCTCGGGCCCCAGCTCGAGCATGTCGCCCAGCACGGCGATGCGCCGCCGCGCCCCGGGCCAGCCGGCGAGGGTGGCCAGCGCCGCGCGCGCCGAGTCCGGGTTGGCGTTGTAGCAATCGACCAGCAACGTCGCCCCGGCGAGCGTGCGCGCCTCCATGCGCCCCTTCGACGGTCGCTGCGCCTCGATCGCGGCGACCGCCGCAGCCGGGTCGATCCGGTACTCGCGTGCCACCGCCAGGGCGGCCAGCGCGTTCTGCACCTGGTGGGCGCCGATCAGGCGCAGGTGGACCGGCGGGAATCCGGCCACCGTGAATCGAGTGCCGTCGGGACCCAGATCGTCGAGCGTCTCCGGACGCACCGCCGCTTCGGCGGCCAGGCCGTAGCCGACGACCCGCACCTTCATCCCGCGCAGCGCCGCCATCAGCCGCGGCGAATCGGCGCCGGCGAACAGCGGCCGCCCTTCCGGAAGTGCGGCGGCCAGCGATGCCTTCTCGCGCGCGATCGCCTCGAGCGAGCCGAGGCCCTGGAGGTGCGCGCTGCCGGCATTGGTGATCACCCCCGCGTCGGGGCGCGCGATCGCCGCCAGCCGCGCGATCTCGCCCGGCTGGCTCATGGCGATCTCCACCACCGCCGAGCGATGCTCGGGGCGCAGGCGCATGAGGGTGAGCGGCACGCCCCACTGGTTGTTCAGATTGCCCTCGGTCTTGAGCGTGGGTGCCGCCGCTCCGAGCACCGCCGCGACCAGATCCTTGGTCGTGCTCTTCCCGGCGCTGCCGGTGACGCCGATCAGCAGACCCTGCCAGCCGTCACGGTAGCGGCGCGCCAGACGCTGCAGCGCCGCCGTCGCGTCGTCCACCAGCACCAGCGGGCCGGGCTCGCGACCCTCCCACTCCGGATAGCGCTCGCGCTCGCAGAGGGCGAGGGCCGCCCCGCGCTGGAACGCCTCGGCGAGGAACCGGTGACCGTCGGTGTGGCCGCCGCGCAACGGCACGAACAGCTGCCCGGGCACGAGCGTGCGCGTGTCGATGCTGACGCCGTCGACGCCCGAGCGCAGGAAGGCCTCGCGCTCGTCGGCGCGCGCCGGCACCTCGCGCACCACCAGGTCCCCGGTGGCCATGCGCGCCACCTCGGGCAGGGTCAACATGGGCTCGGTCGCGAACGCGGTCATCGCCCCCCCGTCGCCAGCGAGCGCAGCGCCTCGCGCGCCACCTCGCGATCGTCGAAGGGCAGCACCTGGTCGCCGATCGTCTGCGTGGTCTCGTGGCCCTTGCCGGCGATGACCACCACGTCGCCGGTGCGCGCGGCCGAGAGCGCCGCGCGGATCGCCGCGCGCCGGTCCAGCTCCAGCAGCAGCCCGCGCCCGGGCGCGCCGGCCAGGACGTCGGCCGCGATCGCCGCCGGGTCCTCTCTGCGAGGGTTGTCGCTGGTGACCCACGACAGGTCGCTGCCCGCGGCCGCGACCTGTCCCATCAGCGGGCGCTTGGCGCGATCGCGATCGCCACCACAGCCGAACACCAGCATCACCCGACCTGTGGCGTGCTCGTGTGCGGCCGCCAGGGCGCACGCGAGCGCGTCGGGCGTGTGCGCGTAGTCCACCAGCACCAGGAACGGCTGGCCGGCCTCGACGCGCTCGAGCCTCCCCGGCACGGCGGGCATGGACTCGAGGCCGCGGACGATCACGTCGGTGGGGATCCCGAGTGCGACCGCCGTCGAGAAGGCGGCCGCGGCGTTCGCGGCGTTGTAGCGACCCAGCAGCGGCAGCCGGAACGAGATCTCACCGCCGCCGTCCCCGCGCCACCCGGTGGGACGAAGGTCGCGCGGCACGCCCGCCCAGAACTGCAGCGCGAGGCCCTCGGCCACGGGCTCGATGGCTTCCACGCTCACATCGAGCGTCGCCTCCGGAGGCGACTCGGACAGATCCATGCCGTAACGCAGCACCCGCAGCCCGCCGCGGATCGCGGACACGGCCACGACATCCGCGTAGTCGTCGTCGGCGTTCACGATGGCGACCGCGCGCTCCGCCGTGGGCCCGTTGCGCCCGTCGAACAGCATGAGCTTGGCGTCGAGGTAGCTCTCCATGGTGCCGTGGTAGTCGAGGTGATCGTGGCTCAGGTTGGTGAACACCGCCGCCGCGCAGCCCAGCCCGAAGGCGCGCCGCTGCACCAGCGCGTGGCTGCTCACCTCGATCGCGACCGCCTGGACCCCGCGTTCCACCATCTCGCGCAGCAGACCGAAGAGCTCGGGGGATTCGGGCGTGGTGAGGGACGCGGGGCGCTGCTCGTCGACGAGCCGCACGCCCGTGGTGCCGATCACGCCCGCTCTCCAGCCGGCGGCGCGGAAGATGGACTCGAGCATCCAGGTGGTCGTGGTCTTGCCGTTGGTGCCGGTGACGCCCACCACCTTGAGGGCGCGCTCCGGGTGGCCGTGAAAGCGGGCCGCCGCCTGCGCCAGCGCCTTGCGGGGCTCCGCGACCTCCACCACCGTGGCACCGTCGATGGCCGTGCCGTGCGACACCACGACCGCGCTCGCCCCCGCGGCCAGCGCCTGGCGCGCGTAGCGCGCACCGTCCTCGCGGAGTCCGCCCAGCCCGAAGAACACCGCACCCGGCGAGACGCGGCGCGAGTCGTAGCACAGGGCCGACACCTCGCGATCGGTCGGTCCACTCACCGCTCCCACCTCGAGCTCCTCGAGGAGTGCTGCCAGCGTCACCGGATCACCCCCGTCGGCGGCACGCTCGCGGCGACCACCGCGGCGACACCGGTCGGCGCCGGGGTCGCGGGCACGTTCTCGCAGTAGAGCACGCACGGACCGGCCAGCGGAAGTCGGGTGCCGGGGGCGGGGGATTGCCGCACCACCGTGCCGTGGCCGATGATCTGGACCGCCACCTGATGCATCGTCAGCTGGCGCAGCGCCGTGCGCACCGAGAGTCCGACCAGGCTCGGCAGGCTGAGCCCGCTCGAATCCTGGGGCGCCGAGAGCCACACGGTGACCGCCGCGCCACGCTCGACCGCCGAGCCGGCCGCCGGCTCCTGTCCCAGCACGCGCGGCCCGGACCCGGCGAAGCGGGCGCGCAGATCGTATCCGGCCAGCCGGCGCTCGGCGGCAGCGGGCGGCAGCAGCCGCAGATCGGGGACCGTGACCGCCGCCGGGGCCGGCGGACGGCTGGCGACCTGCAGGACACCCGACCCCAGCGGGCCGCGCGGCATGCGCCGCAGGTCCCGCACGATCTCGCGGAACACCGGGGCGGCGACCTCGCCACCGTAGTACTTCTTGCCGCGCGGCTCGTCGATCACCACCACCCCGACCAGGCTCGGCTCCTCGGCCGGCACGAAACCGACGAACGAGGAGAGATAGAGCCCCTTGCCGTAGGTGCCGACCGAGGCGTCGTACTTCTGGGCCGTCCCGGTCTTGCCGGCGATGCTGATCCCGGGCACGCGCGCCGCCTTCGCGGTCCCGCTGTCCACCACGGCGGTCAGCATCTCGCGCAGCATCGCGCTGGTCCGTTCGCTGAACGCCCGCTGGGATGCCTCGGGCTGGTAGCGCCGCAGCACCGTGCCCGAGACGTCACGCACCTCGCGCACCAGCATCGGCCGCATGAGCACACCGCCATTGGCGATCGCCGCGTAGGCGAGCGTGAGCTGGAGCGGAGTGACCGAGATCTCGTGGCCGATCGCGATCGTCGGCGCGGACCGCGCCGACCAGTGCTCGGGGCTGCGCAGCTTGCCGCCGGCCTCTCCGGGAAAGGTCACGCCCGAGATGGTGCCGAAACCCAGCGCGGTCGAATAGCGGTAGAGCCGCTGCGCACCGACCAGGCAGCCGATCTTGCCCATGACGATGTTGCTCGACCACCGCACCGCGTCCCGAAAGCTGTAACGCGGCTGCTTGTGCACGTCGTGGAACATGGCGCCCGGCGCCACCAGCGCCGCCCCGGTCGCGGAGGCCTCGAACATCTGATCGGGGGTCACCAGCCCCTCTTCGAGGGCCGCGCCCGCGACCACCGCCTTGTAGGTGGAGCCGGGCTCATACTGATCGGTGAAGTTCCAGTTGCGCCCCTTGCCGGGACCCAAGTGCGGCGAGACCGCCGCCGCCAGCACCTCGCCGGTGCGCGGGTCCATGAACATGGCGAAGCCGCGCACCGCCCGCAGCGTGTCGACGGCCGCGGCCAGGTGGGATTCGACGATGCACTGGAGATCGGCGTCGAGCGTGAGCACGACGTTGTCGCCGTCCTCGGGACGACGTCGCATGCCACGCGGCAGGGCGTGCGAGCGCCCGGCGCCGTCCCGGAACAGGGTGGCCCAGCCGGTGCGTCCCCGCAGCGCCTCGTCGAATTGCAGCTCGAGTCCATCCACGCCGCTGTCGTCGAGGTCGGTGCGCCCCAGGATCTCCGCCGACGCCTCGCCCAGCGGGTAGACGCGCTGCACCTCGGTCGCCAGGTAGACGCCGCGATCGTGGCGGACGGCGATCCGCTCCGCGAGCGCGGGCGAGATGCGGCGCTTGACCCACAGGAATCGCGGTCGCTGGGCGAACAGCATCTGCATGCGGCGCGGATTCTCGCCCAGCAGGGCGGCCAGCGCGTCCGCGGTGCCGCGCGGGTCCGTCATCTCGCGGGGCGCGGCCGACACCGAATAGGTCAACAGGTCGCGGGCCAGCACGCGATCGTCGCGATCGAGCAGGTTGCCGCGGGTCGGGCGCAGCAGGACCCGCTGCTCCTGGTTCAGATCGGCGCGCTCCGCGTAGTAGGCGTGGCGCACGACCTGGAGCCACCCCACCCGCAGCCAGATCGCCACCAGCCCCAATAATAAGCCGGCCGCAGCCACCAGCACCCGACTCTTGCGCATTTCCCTGTGGGCCAACTCCTTCCCTCCGTGGAACGGCGGTTCACGCAGACCGCCGGGCCGTCACAAGCGCGGTGCGGTGGTGCGACCGGCATACATCGTCCGGACGCCCGATCCGTTATGGATTGTCGGTCGTCAGTTCTCCGCGCGTACCCGGGCCGTGGCCTCCGGCACGAGCGCACGCGATGCCCTTTCCGCCCACGCCAGCATCGAGACGGGTGCTCCGTCCCGGGAGGGTGGCGCGCCCGCCGCCAGGTACGCGGACGGCAGCGCGACCACCTGCTGAGCGTCGGCCGGCGCCAGACCCAGCCCGGAAGCGAGCGGGGCCGTCTCGGCGCGGGTGGTGCGGCGTTCGAAGTCGGCGCGGACGAACGCGAGCCGCGTCTGCGCCTTCTCGAGTGCCGTCCGATTCTGGCCGAGCGCGAGCGAGAGCTGGGCCACACGCGAGCCCTCCCACACCTCGACCAGCAACATCCCGACCACGGCGGCGGCGATGAGCCACAATCCGGGCCGGGCGACGCGCATCTCGGATGCGCGCCACGATGAACGGGAGCGACGGGATCCCTGCTTCATGCCGACGTCCTCCGGAAGGCGCGGAGCCGCGCGCTACGTGCGCGCGGGTTGGCGGCCTTCTCCTCCAGCGAGGGGGTCACGACTTTCCGGGTCAGCTCCTGCCACGGCCCCTCGGGAGGCCGCTCCAGCAGCAAACGATGCACGCGCCGCGGGGCCGTCTCGGGTCGACCCCTCAGCGCCTGCTTGATCCTGCGATCCTCGCCCGAGTGGTAGGCGAGGGTCACCACCACGCCGCCGGGGCACATCGCTCCCGGCAGCCACTCCAGCGCCGCCTCCAGCTCCGCGGCTTCGTCGTTCACCCAGATGCGCAGCGCCTGGAACACGCGTGCGGTGCGTCGTGGATGGGACCGGCCGCCCAGCACGCGATCCACCAGCTCCGCAAGGGCGCGGGTCGTGGGGAGATCCCCTTGCCCTGCCGCGGCGATGATGGCGCGGGCCAGGCGCCGGCCCTGCGGGAGATCGGCGTGCTCGCGCAGCGCCGTCGCCAGTTCCTGCTCGCTGGCCTGCGCCAGCCGCTCGCACGCGGGAGCGCCGCGGCCCGTGTCCATGCGCAGGTCGAGCGGTCCCTCGCGCATGAAGCTCATGCCGCGCTCGGGCTGGTCGATCTGCCGCGACGAGAGCCCGAGATCGAAGAGGGCGCCCGTGAAGAGATCGGTGCCCAGGCGCGCGCGCAGCGCCGGCACCTCGCGAAACGTGGCCTGGGCGGTGGTCACGCGATCCCCGAAACGGCGCAGTCGCTCGCTCGCGAAGGCGACGGCCTCCGCGTCACGATCGCAGCCGAGCAGGCGCGCCCCCGGTTCGGCATCGAGCAGGGCTTCCGCGTGTCCGCCGTCGCCGAGCGTGGCGTCGAGATAGAGACCGGCTCCCTGCCGAAGGAAACGCAGGGTCTCGGCGACCAGCACCGGCTCATGACGCGCACTCACGGCCCGGCTCCGGCGCGCAGGCGCCCCTGGGGAGCAGGTCGGCCGCCGACGGCCAGCAGCGCAG
Organism: Candidatus Eiseniibacteriota bacterium; assembly: GCA_041492985.1. Taxonomy (GTDB): domain Bacteria; phylum Eisenbacteria; class RBG-16-71-46; order RBG-16-71-46; family RBG-16-71-46; genus WS-11. The sequence continues at coordinate 27,922 of JBGPXY010000002.1, read as the reverse complement.
GCGGGTATCGCATCCCGCCATGCGGAACACGTCCTGGAGGTAGCGCGAGAGCCCGCACATCACCACGCCGCCCGAACGGGCCTCGAACCGGTCGAGTGCCGCCACCAGCGCCGGCACCATGCGAAAATCGATGTGCCGCAGCTCCTCGCAGTCGACGAGCACCTGTTCGATCCCGCGCGAGGCCAGGTCGTCGAACGCCTGCTCGAGGCGCCGGGCGGCCACCGCGTCGATGCAGCCCCGCAGCGCCACGCGCGCGAGGCGCGAGATCCCCGCCGGCTGGCCGGACTCGGCGATGACGCGATCGTGCAGCTCGACGCGAGCGGAGGCGCCCGGCCGGCCATGGCTCAGTTCGAGGTTGAGCGCCAGCGCGGGGCGGGCGACGTGCGGGTCCAGATGCACGGTCATCAGACTTCTTCCTTGAAGAGCGCTGCGGCGAGGTCTTCGTAGTCGCCGGGGGTGTCGACCACCTTCCCCGTCAGCGCCGCGAAGCGTTGCGGATTCCAGATCTCGATGCCGGTATCAGACCCATGCAGCATGGCTTCCTTGCCGAGCGCTGCATGGGTGATCAGTGCCGGTGGGATCGTGACCCGTCCCTGGGAGTCCACCGTCACTTCCATCGCGTCCATCAGGAACGCGCGCTTGAACGCGCGCGCTTTCGGATCTCCAGGTGAGAATCTGCGGATCTTCTCCAGCATGCGCTGCCAGCTGTCCGGCGTGTACACGGCGATGCAGTTGTCGAAGCCGCGATTGAGGAAGAAGGTGGTGAGGGGCTTACGCGGAGAAGCGCCGCGCCGCATCGACGGAGGGAACGCGATGCGACCCTTGTGATCGATCGCGTACGTGAAGGTGCCGACGAACGACGGCATCGGGTGCGGCCCTCAGAAGTGGATCGCCAACGACTACCATGAATCACCATCGACTACCACAAATCCCCATTTCTCCCCACGGAGAGGCAAGGTAGTGGCTGATCCCCACCCTGTCAAAAGGAAATCTGCGCGGCCGACGAAAATAGATCGGCGGCGCAGGCTGCACGAGTGTGCAGCGGTGACTCGGAGCCGCCGGACGGCCGTCATGTCCGGACCCGCGCCGTGCGTCGTGTCCCGATCCACGGCGCCACGCGTGGATCTGCGACGCAGCACCTCGCGATGCGGCGCCCCGCTTCAGCGCGACGCGCGCAGCGAGTCGAACACCGCCCAGTCCACGCGATAGAAGGAATAGGCCACGGACTCGGGCCGGGCGAGACCCAGGTTGGGCACGCGCGCCTCGCCCAGCGGCGTGAGGCACGCCGCATAACGGCTGTGCGTGAGCAGCGCATACGGTTCGGACGCCCGATCCACGAGGTACTCGGGCCGCGAGAAGGCGGCGAACGAGAATCCCGCCACCGCTGCCTCCGGGGTCTCGCGCGCCAGCAGGGGGATCATCTGCGGCGTGACCAGGCCGACGAGATCCACCACCCGGCGCCCGCTGAAGTAGCCGATCGCGCCGATGTCGGGTGTGGCGATCACCGCGTCCGGCGCGCTGTGACGGGCGAACCAGCGCCCCCAGGTGACGAGGCTCCGTTCGAGCGCCGGGGAGAACGAGCGCACGTGCGGGAGCACCTGCGTGCGGTAGACGATCACGTTCTGTGTGATGACGAGCGCCGCCAGCGTCGCCGCGAGCACCGCCGCCATGCGCAGCCGACCGGGCGCGGGAGCGTCGCCGACCCACCACCGTTCGGCGGCGCGCCAGGCGAGCCAGGCGAGGATCGGCAGCAGCGGTAGCAGGTAGCGCGAGATCACCGGCACGCCGCGCGCGGCGTAGAGCGCAGGCAGCGCCAGCACCCACACCCACGGCACCAGGCGCTGCGCCGGGATCCCGCCCGGCCACAGCCGTCGGCCACCGAAGATCAGCGCCAGCACCAGCACGAGCACCAGCAGGCCATCGGTGGCGCCGACGATGCGGGCCTGGCGCCACAGGTTCTCCGCGTGATAGGCGAGCCCCGCCCCACCCGCGGTCTTGGCCGCCAGCGTCTGCGGCCAAAACGTGCCGTAGTAGAGACGCGCGAACATCAGCCAACCGCCGTAGACGCACACCGGGGCCAGCGCGCCGAACACCAGCCGACGCAGTCCGTCGCGACTGTCGGCCTCGATCAACAGGAAGACCCCCCACAGGAGCAGCAGGAACGCCGCTTCGGGGCGCGTGAGTGCGGCGAGCGCCCACAGCGCGCCGGTGCGCACCGGCCGCGCGCCCCAGCGCTGGCCCTCGGTGAATGCCACGAACCCGGCGAGCACCAGCGCGACTGCCAGCGGCGTCTCCATGCCCGAGGTCGACCAGCGCGCCATCCAGGCGTTGCTCGCCCACGCCAGCGTGGCGGCCGCGCGCAGCGACGGCGTGCGCACGGTGCGGCGCATCAGCTGCAGGACGAGCACGATCGAGGCGAGGGTGGCCGCCACGCCGATCGCCCGCGCCGCCTGGAGCCCGTCGAAGCCGAGCGCCATCGCGTCGGCGAGCAACGCGACCCACAGCGGGCTCGTGCATCCATAGACGCGCTCGCCGACGTTGAACACCAGCCCCTGTCCGTCGGCCACGTGGCGCGCGTACTGGAGATGGATGAACGTGTCGTCCGTCACGTAGCCGCGCAGCGGCCACATGAGCACCGCGCCGAGCAACAAACCGCCGGCGAGCGCCCAGCGCTCGGGCCACGTGATCGGTCCGCTGGCGGTGCGCGTCATCGCCGCGGCTCCACGCGCGCCTTGAGCAGGTAGTTGAGCCGCCCGGCCAGCTTGCGCGCGAGCCGCGCGCGCGTGTACTGGCCCAGCCACCCGGGCCGCCGCGACGGCTCTCGCGCCCCGTCCTTCCACGCCAGGTAGCGTCGCTCGATCGCGGACGCGAGCGCCGCGCGCTGCCCCGGCGCAACCACCTCGCCGCCGGCGCGACGTACCAGTTCGGCCGCCTCGTCCGCGGGGTCGAGCAACGCCAGCACCGGCCGGCCGCTGTCGAGATACTCGTAGAGCTTGCCCGGCACCATGGTGCGATAGCCCGCGCCGCGCGGCTTCCACAGCAGCAGGAGTTCCGCGCGACGCTGGAGCGCCCGCGCCTCGGCGTGCGGGAGCGGGCCGGTGAATTCGACGATGCCGGTGAGGCCGAGTGCGACCGCACGATCGGCGTAGCCGGATTCGAACGGTCCAGCGAGCTTCGCGCGCAGCCGGCGGCGCGCCTCCGGCCGGCGCGCAAGGAACTCGTGCAGCGCTTCGAGGAACACCTCGGTCTCGGGCATCTGCGACAGCGTCCCGGAGAACACGAGGGTGAAGTGATCGGCGTCGACGGCAGGCTCGACCGCTCCCTCGGCCTCGGGCTCAAAGCCGTTCGGCAGGTGATCCAGACGCCCGGGCCCGCGGCCGAAGTACTCGCCCGGCCTCGGCCCCGCCCCGTCCCAGAGCTCGTCGAAGTGGGTGCGCGACGCGGTCAGCACCAGGTCCGCATTCCTCAGTACGCGCCCCTCCATCGCCGCCTGACGGGCGCGGTGCCACGCGGTCGGAGGCGTGCGGAAGTGAAGCCCGATCCAGGGATCCCGAAAGTCCGCCACCCAGGGTATCGCGAAGCGACGGCGCAGCGTCACCCCCGCCAGGTGCGCGCTGTCGGGCGGCGAGCTGGTGAGGATCGCATCCACGCCGCCGCGCCGGATGCGTCGTGACGCGGCCGTCGCGGCCTGATGCGACCACCCGACGTACGAGTCGGGCAGCAGCCACCAGTCGCTTAGCGAACGCAGCCCCGAGAACGCGCGACCCGATCGCCGACCACCCTCACCGCCGCGTCCGAGGCGCAGCAGCGTCGCGAGCGCGCTCCCACCGCTCACCCGGATCACTTCGGTCGCGGGGGGTACCTGGGCCACCAGCGAGGCGTCCCTCACCCAGTAGTCCTTCTCCCCCGCGCACACCACGGTGCAGGCCCAGCCGTGCGCCGGCAGGTGGCGGGTGAAGCCGAGCACGCGGTGGACACCGCCGCCGGCGAGTGGCGGGTAGAAGTAGCACACGATCAGCAGGCGGCGCACGCTCACCGCCTCCCGGCGTCGGCGGCGCCCGACGCCGCGACCAGGCCGGTGAACAGCGACTCGATGCGAGCCATGTTGCGCGCCGCGTCGCCCCGCTCCTCGACCACCCGCCGGTTGCGCGCCCGGGCGCGCTCGGCCCACGCGGGATCGTCGAGCGCGCGCTCGAGGGCCTGCGCGAGCGCGACGGGCTCGCCCGGAGCGAACAGCCGGGCGCCGTCACCCTCGTCCACCCACTCGCGATTGCCTTCGATGCCGCTCACCACCGGGAGCGCGCCGCCCGCCATCGCCTCGAGCAGCGAGAGCGATGTCGAGTCGGAACGAGAGGTCGAGAGATAGATCTCGGCACGCGCCAGCCAGGCCGCCAGCGCCGGCGGTTCGAGCAGGCCCACGAACCGATGGCGCCCGGCGGGCAGCACGCGCGCCGCGAGGCGCTCGAGCGCGCCGCGCCGGCTGCCGTCCCCGGCGATCACCAGGTGCAGGTGCGCGCGGCGCGCCATGACCGGGCCCAAGCCCACGATCAGCGTCTCCAGATCGTAGACCGGCTCGTGCATCCGGGTGCTGAGCAGGAGGCCCGGTTCGCGCGCATCGTCGAGGCGGAAGCGGGACAGATCCACCCCCCATGGGATGACGTGCACGAGGGCTTCCGGGGCACCGAGCTCGCGCGCGGCGGCGCCCAGATTCGCCGCGTCGGCGAGCACCAGGTCGGCGCGCCCGAGCACGAAGCGGGCGCGCGCGCGTTGCAACGTCCCGCTCCGGCCGGCGAGCAGCAGATCGGATCCCCACGCGGTGACCGACAGCGGGTGCCGGCCGCTCAGCGCGCCGAGCAGTCCATAGTTGGGCACGAAGTGGGCGTCGACCAGATGGGGGTCGAAACGCGCCAGCGCGCCGGCCAGGGCAGGGGCCGCGAGCGGATAGCGCAGCGCGCCGGGCAGGGGCGCCGACGGCAGCGGCTCGGCGCCCAGCTCGGCCGGCCCGCGCTCGAGCGACCACACCCGCACCTCGTGACCGCGCCCGCGGAAGTGCTCGACCCAACGCCGGGTATGGCCGACCGCGGCGTTGGCGAGCGTGGCGATCCTCACGCGGCCCCCTCCTCCGACACGGCGCGCGCGGCCCGTGGGGTCACCGCGCGCCGTGCCGCTGCGACCCCGGCGCCCACCCGCGTCAGTGGAGCAGCACGAAGCGCGCGCGCGCCTGGCGACCGCCGCCCTCGGCGCGCACGAAGTAGACGCCCGGCTTCACCGGCACGCCATGATCGTCGCGCGCGTCCCAGAAGATCTGCCCGGCGGCGGAGGTCGAGAAACGGTGCAGCAGGCGGCCGCGCAGGTCGTAGATGCCGCCGGAGTACGCGGTGGAAGCGCCCAGCAGTCGCAGCTGGATACCGAGGCCGGTGACGGTCCCGGGATTGGGGTAGACGCGCAGCGAATCCTTGACACCGGGGGGCAGACTCGGCGGCTGGTAGGCGGGGTCGAAGCGATTGAGTCCCTCGCCGGTGCCGAACCACACCGCGCCGCTGGCGCGGTCGACGGCGATCGCCCGCACGTCGTTGGCCGCGAGCGGCGAGTTGGTGGTGGTGAAATCCTGCGTGGTTCCGTTGCTCTTGTACCAGCGCACCCCCTCCTCGCTCCCCACGAACACATCGCCGTTCGGGGCGACATCCATGAGCCGCATGCCGAGCGGCCGGCCGGCGGGAGTGTTCTGGGTCTGCACCACGCGCGGCGGGCTGGCCGTGCGACTGATCCGGCGCAGGTCGCGGTCGGTCAGCACCCAGATGGAATCCCCGTGCGCCACCAGCCCCCAGATGTCGAGGCTCGAGGTGTTGGCGACGGTCTTGAAGTCGGTGTTCGGCAACTCGGGCAACCCGGAGAAGTGGTCGACGCCGCTGTTCGCAGCCCCCGCGTAGCCCACCCAGATGCGGTGGGCTTTGTCGACGGTGATCGCGCGGATCTTGCCGCCGCGCACCAGGCTCCCCGCGGGGATGCCCGGGCCCCAGGTGCCCGCCGGGTCCCCGTTGGCGTCGTAATAGTCGAGCCCGAGCGGGATCACCACGCCCAGGTTGTCCGTGTCCATGCCGAACCAGCGGCCACCGTCCGAATCGGCGGCGGCGCCGAAGGCGAGCGTGTGTCGGAGGTCGGCACCGCCAGTGGTCCAGAAGTGGGTGAATAGCGCGGGCGGGGTCGAGTCGTCGAAGCGGTCGACGGCGAACCGCCAGCAGGCGACCCACTTCTGCCCCTGCCGGTCCGCCAGCATGGCGAAGACCTCGTTGGCGTTCCTGAAATCGTTCGGGCAGGCGCCGACGCAGAAGCCCGGCAGCCACGCGAACCAGCTCGCGCCGTCCCACCGGCCGATGCCGTCGTTCCGGGTGGCGGCGTAGACGCGGGCACCATCGATGACGATGTTGCTGTATGCGTTCCCGGGCGGCCCGGGCGGCGTGAAGAGCGTCCACGCGCCGGGAGGGGATGGCTGTTCCTCCCAGAGACCGGAACGCGTGCCGGCGTAGTGGGTCGTCGTGCCGGTCGGGTCGATCGCCGGCTCCGGGTCGTCGCCATCCCCTGGTGCTGCCGCGGGGGCGCCCGCGACCTGGATGAAGCCGAAGCCCGTCCAGCGGAAGATCCCGAGATCGCTCGCGGCCTGCACCTCGCCGTAGTCCGACTTGAGGGTGTGCACCGTCCCGATGGAGGCCGCGAAGAACCACTTGAGGCTGTCGGGTTTCCAGAAATAGACCGAGCCAGCCACCTGCGCCAGCAGGTCCCTGCCGTTGCTCACCATGTGATCGATCGCCGGGTTCGGCAGTCCATCGTTGGCCCGTCGCCAGTCGCTGAGGTTGGTGGACGTGCGCGCGAAGCCGGCGCCGCGCGGCGTCGAGAGCCACAGCGTGTCGCCCAACTGGACGATGCCGGTGACCGCGGGGATCGCGAAGGTGGTGTCGAACGACACGGTGTTCCCGTCCGGCAGCGACCCCAGCACCTCGCGTCCGTCCCAGAGCGCGATCCCGCCGCGGGTGCCGATCCAGAGCGTGTCGCCGGCCACGGTGATGGTGGTGACGCTGTCCCCCGGCAGGCCATCGAAGGCGTTGACCAGCTCCCACGTGCCTCCGTCGGCGGTGAGCCGGCTCACGCCCGACTCGAGGGTTCCGACCCACAACCGACCGACGCGGTCGAAGGCGAGGCTGGTGAGGTGGTTGCTGGCGATGGTGCCGGGCTCGCGCGTGATCGACTTGAACTGATGCGTCACGCGATCGAACTGGAGCAGCCCGGCCTCGCCGGTCGCGCACCACACCACGTCGTCGGTGACGATGAGGTCGGTGAAGTCCCGCGCGTCGAGGTGGGTCTGCCACGCGCCGGAGGCGAGCGCCGCGACCGGCAGCGACGCGATCAGACCGACCGCGAGCAGGCCACGCGCGAGCCCAAGGGAGCGCGCGGACGAGCTGGAGAGGGGGCTCATGGCGTCAATCCCATCGGCCCAGGAGATCCATCAGGCGCAGGTGCCACACCATGCCCGCGGCCTCCCAGATGATGCGGCGGTTCATCTTCGAGACCCCCGCCCGCCGGTCCACGAACACGATCGGGATCTCGCGGATCTTGAATCCGCGCTTCCAGCACTTGTAGGACACCTCGATCTGGAACGCGTAGCCGTCGGAGCGGACCTGGTCGAGCCGGATGCCCTCGAGCGCCCGCCTCCGGAAGCACTTGAATCCGCCGGTCGCATCGTGCACCGGCAGGCCGGTGATGAGACGAGTGTACACGTTGGCGGAGCGGGAAAGGATCAGCCGCTTGAGGGGCCAGTTCACCACCCGCACGCCGTTCAGGTAGCGCGAGCCGAGCACCACGTCCACGTCGCGGGCCGCCGCCAGGAAGTCGCCGATCGCCGCGGGGTCGTGCGAGAAGTCCGCGTCCATCTCGAAGATGTACTCGGCGCCATGCTCGAGCGCGTAGCGGAACCCGTCGCGGTAGGCGGAGCCCAGCCCCATCTTGCCCGGGCGCTTGAGCAGGTGGACGCGCGGTTCGCGGGCCATGCGCTCCTCGACCAGGCGGGCGGTGCCGTCGGGAGAGTCGTCGTCCACCACCAGCACCTCGAGCCCGTACGGGAGGGCGAGCAGCGCGTCCAGCAACGACGGGATGTTCTCGCATTCGTTGTAGGTCGGGATGATGATCAGCTTCTCCATCATGCCGCTCCGGACGCCGGCTGTGTCGCCGGCGGGCGGCGCAGCAGTCCCGCGCCCAACAGGCCCAGCGCCAGCAGCAGACTCCCGCACGAGAGCAGGAGCCCCTGGCGCATGGCGCGCGGACGGAAATGGAACTCGACGCGGTGCGTCCCCGCGGGCACCGCGACCGCGCGCAGCAGGTAGTCGGCCTTGAGGATCTCGGCCGGTCGCCCGTCCACGGTGGCCTCCCAGTCCGGGTACCAGAGGTCGGCGAGGCGCAGCAGCGCCGCCCCGGGGGTCTGCACCTCGACCGTGACGCCGTTGAGCGTGTACGACGTGATCGTGGCGCGCGCCCCGGCGACGGATCCCAGCGCGAGACCCGGATCGCGTTCGAGCCAGGTGACGCGCGAGGGGTCGGCGCGCCCGAGGGAGATCGAGTCGAGGATGGCGCGCGCGGGGCTCGCGACCCGGTACTCGCCGATCACCGTCGCGCGCGGCTGCCACTGCGGCATCTCGAACACGGTGCCGCTGCCCCGGTGGACGACGGTCATGCCGGGGATCGAATCGCGATGTGCGACGATGAATCGCACGTTGAGCAGCCACAGCCAATTCGGATTGTTGGGCCCGTCCGCCTCGATCAGGTCCTGGATCAGGCGCGTCTTCGCGGCGTGAGCGCCACCCACCGAGGCGATGGCGAATCCCGCGAAGCGATTGCTGGAGAATTCTTCGAACGGCAGGATCCGGAAGCTGCCGACCGGGCCCGCCTTCTCCAGGAACTCGACCACGTCGTCGCGGCCGTTGTCCGCGCTCGCCGCCTGCGTCTCGCCGATCACGGGCTTCATCACCGAGCCGCTCACCGGCCACAGCTCGATGAGCATCACCGCCAACAGGCCGACCGAGGCGAGCGGGGCCGGGAGCCGCCCGGCGCGCGCCAGCCACACGAGCCCCAGTGCGGCGAGACCCAGGAAACAGGCTCGACCAAGATCGGCGACGTACCGGGTGTACGCGTAGAGCGCCGCCTCGCGCGGGAAGGCCTCGCGATGCGCCATCGCGGAGCGCACGTAGCCGTCGCGCCACGCCTCCTGCCCCGCCACGCCGACCACCAGCACCAGACCGAGCGCCACCGCGGCCCCGAGCAGCACGCGGCCGATCAGCGTGTTCCGCGTCCCGGACGCCCGCTCCGTGGCCACGGCGCTCCAGCCCCAGGCGGCGCCGAGCGCCAGCGCCAGCTGGAACAGGAGGATGATCATCACCGGCACGCGGAACTTGTTGAAGAGCGGCAGATGCTGGTAGAGGAACCCGTAGAGCGGAAGATGGCTCCCGAAGGAGATGGCGAGCGAGACCAGCGCCAGGAGTGCCGCGAAGACGCGCGGCGCGCCGCCCACCAGCAGCCCCGGCAGCGCCAGCACGACGACCACGACGCCCATGAACGCGTTGGGATAGTTCGTGAACGGCATCCCGCCCCAGTAGGTCTGGTCGCCGAAGCCCACCGCCCAGGGCACCACCACGGTGAGCATCTCCCAGGGCGCCATCGACCACTGCGTGGCGTACTGGAGGCCCACCCCCCCATCGCCGCCCCCGCCGCGGATGGACCATTGCGCGTAGTCGCGCAGCGGCAGGTTGTAGACGCCGGCGATGCCGAAGGCGAGGGCCATCGCCGCGCCCACGCCGATCGCGCGGCCCAGCTTAGCCGGCAGCGACGCCGAGGACGACGATGGGCGCACGAGCGAGGCGACCACGTCCACCACCAGGTAGAGACCGATGGCGAGCCACGTGTAGAAGGCGATCTGCGCGTGACCGCGCAGCATCTGGAATCCACCCGCGATCGCCAGCCAGCCGAGCTCGGCGAGTCCTCCGGCCCGCAACCAGCGCGCCGTGAGCCAGAGCATGAGCGGCAGGTAGGCGGAGTCCACCAGCTGGCTGCCGTGCCCGTGCGAGCCCACCGCGACCAGATTGGGAGCGAACACGAATGCCGCGGCACCCAGCAGCGCACCCTCGGAGGTGGCACCCCACTCGCGCGCCAGCAGGAAGGTGAACAGGCCGGCGAGGAAGTAGTAGAGGAGCATCCAGGTCATGTCCGGGAGCGGCAGCACCTTCTGCAGCAGCGCCAGCGGCCAGTCGGGCGGATAGATGAGCGGGTTGTACGCGCCGCTCGCGAACGACGGCATGCCGAGGAATACGAACGGATTCCACAACGGGTAGATGTGCTGCCCGTAGAGCGACTGCTCGCCGATGCGCACGAAGCCCACCGGGGCGAGGGCATCAGGGGACACGAAGGTCTTCCCACCCACCACCAGCTCGTGGAAGAACAGCACCACCAGCAGGCCCAACAGTGCGGCCGCCCACGCGGTGGACAGCGTGAGCGGCGGTCGTGCGGGCGGCGTCTTCCGCGGCTTCGGTCTCTTCTCGGCCATGAAGGCTCGGCTCCCGGTGGACGTCGGGGCGCTCAGGCGCCGGCGGACAGTCGGCTCTCGATCGCGGTCACCATGCTCTGGGCCAGCACGCTCCAGTCGAAGGGGCGCGCCAGCGCCCGGCACGCCCCCGGGTCACGCGAGAGATCGACCGCCCGGCCGACCGCGGCGGTGAAAGCGGCCGGGTCCGACGCGAACTGGAGGAGTGGTTCGGAGCTGGGCAGATCGAGCAAGGGCGTGGTCACGACGGGCACCCCGGAGGCCAGATACTGGTACACCTTGTTGGGGTTAATACCCTGCACGAACGGGTCTTGAGCCCGGAAAGGTATCACACCGACATCCAGCGCCTGCATGTAGGCCGGCACCTGCGCGTAAGGGCGAGGGCCCATGAGCGCCACCCCCCCGCGCGCCGCCAGATCCATGATCCGCGTCTCGGTGGCCGAGCTGCCGGGACCGATCAGCACCAGCGTCCCCCCGCGCCGGGCCTGGCGGAGCGCTTCCAGCACCTCGAAGTCGAGGAAGTGGGAGAGCAACCCCAGGTAGCCGATCCGCGGCCGGGGGAGGTCCTTCATGTCGTCGGGGACCGGTTGCGGCTTCGCGAAGTGGTCGTACTCGACCCCATTGCCGAGCCGGATGACGTGGGAGTCGGTCTCGGTCTCGAGCTGGCGCCGGTAGTACTCGGACACCGCGAACACCAGGTCGACCTGGGCGAGCGTGCGCCGCCAGTAGTCACGCGCCCACGGGGGTGAACCCGAGAACTGGAACGGCGAATCGTTGAAGTCGTAGACCGTGAGCCGGCGGTGGAGCCGGGCGAGCAGGCCCGCCGCATAGATGTTCGAGACCATCACCACCGGGTCCCGCTCGACGCCGAGCGTCTTCAACATCCGCCGCAGGTGAGCCTCGGCCGCGCGCTCGATGCCCCACCGGCCGAGCGGTGTGGAGGCGATGGCGTTGTAGAGGGGCTGCGTCGTGGCGGGCTTGAGGAACGGCACGGTGAAGGTGGTGACGTTCCCCTCGCGTCGCGGTGTCCACGGATCGTCGCCGCCCGAGCCCGGCGGCTGCGCGAAGAAGATCCGCCACCGCTCGGGGAAGCGCGACAGCAAGAACTGCTTTCGGGTGCGGAAGTATCCCCAGCGGACCTCGGACAGCGCGAGCAGGTCCACTAGCCGACGGCGACCGCCGGGACTTCGCTCGGACCGGTCTCCCGCGCGCGCAGCTCCATCATCTGCGTGTACGACTTGTGGAGTCCGGGATGGGTCTGCGCCTCGGGAGGACGGGCGGTGACGCGCGGATCGGCGGCGACGAACCGCCGCGCCCACGACTCGAGCGCCAGCCAGCGCCAGATCTGAAGTCCGATGGCGCGCCGTCCCGCGAGGTAGTCGTCGAGCTCCGCCGCGAGCGGGCCGGGCTCGAGCCACTGGTGCAGTGGCCCCGGTGTGAGCAGCCGCCGCCGCGTCTCGGCCGCGAAGCGGCTGCGCAGCCACACGTCGGCCGGGGTCTCGAACCCCATCTTGTCGCGTCGCGCCAGCACCGCGGGCGGGATGCGCCCCGTGAGCGCGCGACGCAGGATGGCCTTGGTGGTGGCACCCTCCAGCCGCTGCTCGTCGGGGAGCGAGAACACGAACTCGGCCAGCCGGTAGTCGAGGAACGGCAGCCGGGTCTCGATCGAGAACGCCATGCTGTTGCGGTCCTCGTAACGGAGCAGGGAGGGCAGCAGCCGCTGCAGCGTGTCGAACGCCTGCTGGCGCGAGACCGCGCTCGGGAACTCCCGCGGCGGCCGCAGCGTCACGCTCGGCAGCCGGCGCAATGCCGCGGTCAGCACGCGGTCCTTGCCCTGGCCGAAGCGACGCCGCAGCGGCGCCACCAGGGCCGAGGGCAGCCACGACTCGACGGTGTGCCCCAGCGCCGTCTTCGCCCCCAGTCGCTGCGCGACCGGGCCCCACAGGCGCAGGAACGCCGGCAGGTCCCCGGCCGCCAGCAGGTCGCGCAGCCGCAGCGGCAGATAGCGCCAATAGCCGGCCAGCGTCTCGTCGCCGCCCTGCCCGTCGAGCAGCACCTTGAGCCCATGTCGGTGGGCGAGCCCCATCACCTGCCACTGCGAGTAGACCCCCGGGCCGGCGGTGGGCTCGTCCTGCTGATAGGCGAGCCGGTCGAAGGTGTCCCAGAAGTCGCTCCCGTCGGGCACGACGATGTCGGAGCGCGCCCCGCTCGCCTCGACCGTCGCCTTCACGTAGCTGCGCTCGTCGTAGAGCGGGCCCTCGTCGTAGGCGCAGGTGAACGTGTGGATGGGCCGCTCCAGCATGGTCGCGGCGGTGGTCACCACCGCGCTCGAGTCGAGCCCGCCCGAGAGGCACGAGCCCACCTCGACGTCGGCGCGCAGGCGCAGGCGCACCGCGTCGTCGAAGCGCGCGGCGAACTCCCGCGTCCAGTCCCTGGGGTCACCGGTGGCGCGCCGCGACGGGTCGAGCGTCCACCAGCGACGCAGCGCGACCCCTCCCTCCCCCACGACCATGAAGTGTCCCGCGGGCAGCTGCATCAGCCCTTCGAAGAACGTGTGCGCCTCGTGGTCCACCCAGTCGAGCGCCACCAGGTCGCGGATCGTGGCGAGCCGCGGCGCGATCCGCCGCGGTTGCGTGAGCACCAGGGCCTTGGGCTCCGAGGCGAAGGCGAACGTTCGGCCGTCCCACTGGTAGTAGAACGGCTTGACGCCGAATCGGTCGCGCGCGCAGAACAGCTCGCGCCGCCGCGCGTCCCAGAGGGCGAACGCGAACATCCCGTTCATGCGCTCGAGGCACGCGTGGCCCCAGCGACGGTACGCGGCGAGGATGACCTCGGTGTCGCTGGTGCTGGAGAAGCGTTCGCCCAGCGACTTCAACTCTTCGCGCAGCTCGATGAAGTCGTAGATCTCGCCGTTGAAGGTGATCCAGGCGCGACCGTCTCCTTCGCACATGGGCTGGTGGCCGGAGGGCGTGAGATCGACGATCGAGAGCCGCCGGTGGGCGAGGCCGACGCGGAACGTGCCGCCATCGGGGTCGTGCGGATGATGCCCGGGCGCGTAGCGATGCGGGCTGGCGTACACGTCGCGCGGCGTGTCGGCTCCGCCGAGCGGCAGCGCCGATCCGCTCGCCGGATCGATGAGGACGATCCCCTCGTCATCGGGGCCCCGGTGGCGCAGCAGGTGGGACATGTGCTGCAACCGCCCGAGATCCACACGATCGTCGCTCCGATAGAGCCCCGCGATCCCACACATGCTCTGGCGTCTCTCCTTCTCGCTATGCGCCGGAAACCGGCGTGGTCTCCATCCGGGCGTGCCGCCACAGCCCGAGCCACCCCACCACGACCGCGTAGACCGCGGCGGCCGCGAGCCTCACCGCCACGCCCGCCGCTCCCTCCGGCGCCATCCGCTGCGCCGCCAGCGCCAGCGCCAGCGCCAACGCGAACATCCCCACGATCCGTCCGCCCCGGTACGGGAGCGGATGCACGCGCTGCGCGACCGCGTAGCCCAGGGCCGCCGAGACCGCGTAGCCCATGAACGTCGCCATCGCCGCCCCGGAGGCCCCGAGCGCCGGCGTCAGCACCGCGTTCGCCGCCACCGCGACCAGCGCCGCGCCGCCGGCGGTCCAGCCCAGCAACACGGTGCGAAGCGACAGGGCGATGCCGAGGGCGGCGACATAGTAGGCGCCCTGAGCGACCGCGGCAAAGATGAGCCACAGCGCGGGCCCCGCAGCAGCGGCATAGGTGCCCGGCGCCAGCAGCCCCACAAGCTGCGGGGCGAACGCGGCGACCACCAGCGCCCCGAGCGAGGCGACCGCTGTGTAGAGCGAGAACACCCTCGCGTAGAGACGCGGCGCCTCCGGGCTTCGCGCGCGCGCGAAGGCGAACGGCCCGAAGGCGAGCTGGAACGCCGAGACCCCCATGGTGGTGAGCGCGAAGAACTTCATCGCCACCGCGTAGACGGCCACCTCCGCCAGCGCGTGCGTGCGCTGCAGGAAGAAGCGGTCCACGCCGGTGATGAGCCCGTACGCGAACGCGACCGGCACCAGCGGCAGCCCGTAGCCGAGCATGCGGCCCAGCGTCGCGCGGTCGAAGCGCGGCCTCAGCGTGTGGCGGCAGAGCAGCAGGCCGAGTGCTGCCGTGATCGCGTCGCCGCCCAGCTTCCCGTACAGCACGCCCGCCACGCCGAGGTGACGGACCAGCACCAGGTAGAGGGTGAGCCCACCGACGGTGATCGTCTGGGCGAGGTTCAGGGTGATGAACTTCCACGGCTGGAAGGTCACACGCAGCACGTCGTTCGCGAACAGGGTGAGGAGGGTGAACGGAAGCGTGATCGCGCCGATGGTGAGGTACTTGCGGTACGCCTCGCCGGCGACCCACGGGGCGGTGAGCGGGACCACGACCAGCGCCAGCACCAGCGCCACCGTGGTGCCGGTCACGATCCGGAACACCAGCGAGGAGGACACCATGCGGATGCGCGCCTCGCGGTCGGGCTGGTCGTAGAACAACCGCGCCAGGGCGCCGTCCATGCCGAACACCAGCACCAGCAGCGCCGTCTGCGAGTAGGCGAGCACCAGGTCCGAGACCCCGTAGGCCTCGGGCGCGAGCACGCGCGTCAGCACCGGCACGAGCAGGAGGTTCACCGCCCGGCCACTCACCTGGCCGAGTCCATAGATGAGCGAATCCCCCGTGAGGTGCTTGAGCGCCTCGCGCACCGGGGAGGCGGCGGCGGGCGTCCTCGGCTCAGGCATGGGACGGCGCTCCCTCGCCGAGCAGCGAGCGGTAGAGCTCGAGCAGGCGACCGGCGATGACCGGCGCGGCGTGTTCGCGCTCGGCGTAGGCGCGGCCACGCTCGCCGAGGGCGCGGCGGTCGGTCGCGTCCGAGAGCACCTCGGCCAGCCGCGTCGCCAGATCGTCCTTCGTGCAGCGCACCAGTGGACAATCGGTGAGGCGTCGCTCGAAGTCGTCGCGGACGAAGCACAGCACCGGCTTGCCGAGCGCCATCGCTTCGACCGCCACCATGCCGTACCACCCCATGAAGACCTGATCCACCACCACGTCGGCGTCAGCGAGGATGGCGCGCAGCTCGCTCCAGGGTCGCCGCTCGACCACCTCGAAGCTCACCCCGGGGAAGCGAGGTCGCAACGCCTCATAGGCCGCCTCGACGTAGCGCGTGCCCTTGATGAGGCGGTTGGTCGGCGCGTGCACGACCCGCTTCGGCGGACCCGAGGGCGGCGTGAAGGGATAGTCGGCGAGATCCAGCGCCACCGGCAGGTGGCGAGCGCCCGTCGCCGACTCGAGCAGGTCCGGGGTCGAGACCAGCTCCGCGTCCGCCCAGCGCGCCGCGCTCGCGAGGTTGCGCTTCTGCCGGGCCGGGATGCAGAACGGGTCGCACTCGCTGCAGGTCGAGTGCGTGTGCGTCGCCAGCATGTGCGCGCGGTCGCGCACGTCGCAGCCGTGGTAGTGGAACACCACGCGCCGACCGAGCGAGCGATAGAGCGGCAGGTCGAGGTTGTGCGGCGGGATGAGCGTGCGGCCGAAGTGGAAGTGGTAGAGGTCCCAGCGGCCGAGATGGCGCAGCGTGCTCGCGAGGTACCCCAGGTAGCGCGGCAGCGGAGGCTGATCGTCGTACGTGCGCATCTCGTCGGGCCGGTACTGCGGGAAGCCGGGGTTGTAGGCGAGCGAGTGGGCCTCGACCCCGAGGGCGCGAAGTGCGCGCGCCAGCACCGATCCCTGCCCGGCGATCTCGGCCGGCGCGTGGAGGACGCGCAGCGGACTCACCGCGGTCTCCCGAGTGGATTGGGCTGTCCACACCAGGGGCAGGTCCAGCGCTTCGGGGTGGGCAGCGGCGGGTCGAGCACGCTGTGCTCGCCGCACGCGCGACAGACGTGCGTGACCCTTCGCACCCGCGGCTCGCGGCTCGCACCGCGCGTGCCGGCCTTGCGGAAGGTCATCACGACGTTGGCGTCCCGCGCCAGGTCCAGCCCGGTCGCGCGGTGGAGCGCCGCCAGCGCGTCGGTGAACGGCCCCTGCAAGGGCTTGGTGCGCGGATCGTTCATCCACGAGAACCCCGCCGGCACGCGCGCCAGCGCCTCGATCTCGAACCCCCGTGCTTCGAACAGCGCCAGCAGCGTCTCGAGGTCGAAGCGCTGCTGGTGCTCGATCCGCTTGCCGAGCTTGAGCAGCGCGTACTTCGCGAAGTAGCCCGCGAATCGATAGAGCCGGTCGTCGAACGAGGCCGCGCGCGGCACCGACAGGTAGAGCGTGCCGCCCGGCCGGGTGACCCGCGCCAGCTCGTCGCAGCAGGCGGCGAGGGCGGTGACATGCTCGAGCACGTAGTGACAGAGCGTGAGGTCGAAGCTCCCGTCGCGCAGCGGCACGCGGGCGAGATCGGCCCGCAGCACGCCGACATGCGGCGCCCGCGACGGCGGCCCGGGCGGGAACTTGATGTCGAAGCCGACCACGCGCAGGTCAGACCTCTCGCCGTAGCGCCACGAGCCCGGCCCGCAGCCCGCGTCGAGGACCCGGGCACCCGCGGGGGCGGCGGCGATCAGCTCGTGCAGGAAGAGCGGCGGATCGCCGGGAGCGCGCAGCGGCTTGTGAGCCCACGCCACCCCACCGGCGACATCGCTCCCGACCGCCGCGCTCACAGTCGCACCTGCGCGGCCGGCCGCCCGATCGCCGCGTCCCACAGCGCCCGCGGAACCGCCAGCGAGGCAGCGGTGTGGCCACGCGCCAGGAGCCAGAGTGCCAGGACCCCCTGCTGGGCCAGGAAGCATGGGAGCCATGTGAGCCGTCCGACCCCGCGCGCGTGGCGGGCGAACAGGGTGAGGTTCGCGCGCAGGCGCTGGTAGATCTTCCACGGGCTCGCCCCGCCTGAGGCCGCCGAGACCTTGTGCCACAACCTCGCCCGGGGGACGAACAGGAGGCGATAGCCCGCGGCGCGCGCGCGCAGACACCAGTCGGCATCCTCGGCGTAGATGAAGTAGCGCTCGTCGAGCAAGCCCACCTTCTCCCACGCCTCCCGGCGCGCGAGCAGACAGCAGCCGGTGAGGTAGCCGGTGGCTTCGACCGCGCGGTACTGGCCGCGCTCGCGCGCGCGCAGTCCGCGATGGGCGGCGAAGCCGAGCGCGGGCACGCAGCGCCCGCCCGCGTACCAGATGCGATCGCGCGGCTCGGCGAAGGCGATGAGCGGCGCCGCCGCACCTGCCGCGGGGTCCGCCTCCAGTGCCGCGAGCAGATGCTCGAGCAGCCCCGAGTCGGCCTCGGTGTCGTTGTTCACCAGCATCACCGCGTCGGCGCCGGAGGCGAGTGCCCGGCGCAGACCTTCGTCGTTGCCGCCCGCGAAGCGCCGGTTCTCCCGCAGCGCCAGCACCTCGACCGCCGGGAACTCGCGGCCCACCGCTTCCGCCGAGCCGTCGGTCGAGCCGTTGTCCACCATCATGAGCGCCGCCTGCCAGCCCGCGGGGACGCGGCACGCGGACAGGCTGAGGAGTGCGGCGCGCGTGTCGGTCAGCCCGTTCCAGTTGAGCACCACGATCGCCAGCCGCCTCACGGGGCGCGGGCTTCGTCGCTGGTCACGGACAGCATCTTGAGCGCCGACCAGGCGGTCATGAGCAGCAACGCCAACAGCGCCGCGTGCACCGGCACGTTCGGCATCCCGGCGTAGAGCAGGTAGAACCACCAGAAGTCGAGCGCCTGCAGCAGCGCCTGCTGGTCCTCCACGCTCACGCCGAGGCGGGCGTCCACGTCACCGCCCCCCGTGAGCCGTGGGGGGCGATGGTGGAGGTGCTCGCCGACGTTGCGAGCCATCATCCGCCAGTGCCCGGCGATCGGGCTGAAGTAGGGATCGAAGTGACTCTCGCTCATGAACCGCGGGTCGTTGAGCGCGCGCGTGTAGGGGTAGTCGCCCGCCTCGCGCATCTGGGCGCCGAAGTAGACGGCCACACCGCCCAGCTGCACGGCGAGCCCGGCGATCGCGAGTGCCGTCGCCAGCGACTTGCGCAGCCCGCTCGCCCCATCGAGGGCGAACGCCACCAGCACGAACGCGAGCGGCAGCAGCGGGACCAGATAACGGGGCCCGAACGAGCCGTCGCCCGCCCAGTGCTCGAACTTGGCGTACCCGAGCAGCGCCAGAGCGCTCGCGAGCGCCACGGTCGCCGCCACGCGCGCGGGCGCGGCTCCCGAGCGCCGCATCGCGGCCCAGCCGGCGGGTGCGAGCCACACCGCCGGGGCGAACCAGGCGATCCCCTTCCCCGAGGAGAACATCAGCCCGTAGAGCCCCACCAGCAGCGGCGTGGAATAGGCTCCCGGTCTCGCCTGCGTGCCGTAGCCGGTCTCGAACGGCGTGCCGAAGCGCGCGTAGTCGTAGAGCGCGTGACCCACCAGGGCCAGCGCCAGCATGACGAGCGGCGGGATCCAGGCGCCCCGCCGCGCGCCGCGCAGCGGCCACAGGCAGACGAGGGCGAGCGGCAGCATGCTGAGCTTGACCGAGACGGCGACCGCGACGCCGAGGCCCGCCCACCACGCGCCGCGCTCTTCACCCGACGCGGCGCGAGCACTACCCGAGAGGGCGAGCAACAACCCAAGAGCCTGCAGCGGCTCGGCCATGAAGCTCTTCGCGTACACCCACACCGGTGTGGTGAGACCGAGCATCAGCGTGGCGGCGAGTGCTGCCCGCGCGCGCACCCCGAAGGCGCGCACCGCCCGGTAGAATGCCGCCAGCAACAGGGCGGTGACCAGCGCATTGAAGAACGAGACCGCGAAGCGCACCGCCAGCACGTGCCGCGGCGCGGCAAGTGGAAGGCGCGCCGCGGCGGCCTCGGCCGCGGCGACCAGCGGCAGGGCGATCACCGCCTGGCCGGCGGCGTTCTTGGTGTAGTGCCGGCCGTCCGGCCCGTCGAGCGTCGCCCCGAGCGGCACGGCGATGCCGCCGTGGAGCAGGGCTTGGGCGAGGCCGAGCATCGTCACCTCGTCGCTGCCGACGATCCGGCCGCCGCCGGTGAGCACGAAGAACAGGAACGCGGCGACGCCGATCCAGCGCGCGGTGCGCGCCGCCTGCCGGCGCGATGGATGCACGGAGCCGACCGGCGGTGGCGCCGCGGCGGTCGGGGCGCTCATCGCCATCCCCGCGCGGGCTCGAGCTCGTCCGCCAGCTCGACCACGCGCTCCGCCAGCACGTCCCAGGAGTGCTGGCGCTGCAACGACCGCACGCCCTCACGCAGCCTCGGGCCCATCCCTTCCGCGAAGTAGCGGACGACCGCGTCGGCGAGCGCTTTCGAATCCTCCGGCGGCACCACCAGCCCGGTCTCGCCCGGCCGCACGGTCTCGGCCAGACCGCCCACGTCGGTGGTGATGACCGGCACGCCGAGCGCGTACGCCACGTGTGTCACGCCGCTCTGGGTGGCCGAGCGATACGGGAGCACGACCACGTCTGCGGCCTTGAAGAGCGCCTCGACCTCGTCGTCGGGGATGTAGCGATCGAGCAACCGCACCGGTGCGGCGCCCTTCGCCCCGGCGTTGGCCTTCTCGACCAGCGCCCGGTAGGGTGCGGCGTCCTCGTAGAACTCGCCCGCCACCACCAGCGTGACCGGGCGCCGGGCGCGCACCGCGGGCCACGCTTCGAGCAGCGTGTCGAGTCCCTTGTAGTGCCGGACGTAGCCGAAGAACACCGCCACCTCCCCATCGAGGCCGAGCCGCGCGCGGGCGCCCTCGCGCGTGGTGCGGCCGCGATCGAACTGGGCGTAGAGCGGGTGCAGCACCCGGCGACGTGGCGCTCCGGGTTTCAGCCGGTCGAGATCACGCTCGACGCTCTCGGACATCACCAGGTAGCCGTCCGAGTTGCGCAGCATCCAGCGCGTGAACGCCAGGTCGAAGGGACGCCGCTCGTGCGGGACGAGATTGTCGCATACCAGCATGACCCGGGTGCCACGGCCCCGCAACGGACCGACGGCCGAGGCGAAGGCGGGGCCGAAGAACGGGAGCCACCACTTGAGGATCACGAGCCCGGGAGCGAACGCCTCGAGCGCGCGCGCGGTCGCGCGCCAGCTCCAGGGACCGATCGAGTCGAGTGTCGCGCTCACCGGGAAGCGCGGGGGCTCGGCCGCGGGGTCGCGCTGACTCTCGCCCGGGAACAGGAAGCCCGGGTACTGGCGGGTGAAGGTCATGCCGCGCACCTCGGCGCGCGACATCAGCGACTCGCCGAGCAGTCCCAGATACTGGGCGATGCCGCCGCGCCAGGGGTGCACCGGCCCGACGAGCGCGACGCGCATCAGCCGGGACGCGTCCGGGTCGTGCGCCGGGTCCGGGCCGCGCGCGACGTCACGCGCGGCCGCGCCGCGCGACCGCCCGCCGCGGTCGCCGAGGCCGACCACGTGGTGAGGCCGCGGTTCTCGAAGCTGAACGGCACCACTTGGCCGCCCAGCCGCTCGAGTGCCGCCGCGACGCGATGCTTGCGGTCGAAGCGGGTGAGGAACAGGAAGTAGCCGCCGCCGCCCGCACCCGGCATCTTGCCGCCCAGTGCTCCCTCCTTGCGTGCGACGCGGTAGAGCCGGTCGACCCGGCTGTTCGAGATGCCGGGGTCGAGCCCCTTCTTGTTCTCCCACGCCTGATGGAGCAGCTCGCCGATCGCATCCACGTCACCGAGCAGCAGCGCCTTCTTCATCTCCAGGGTCTCGGCCTTGAGGCGCGAGAGCGCCTCGACCACCTTGGTGTTGCCCTCGCGGTAGGACTCGGTCTGCCGCTCGATGATGCGCGCCGACTGCCGCGTGTGGCCCATGTAGCAGAGCAAGAGGCGGTACTGCAGCTCGTTCAGCACGTCGGGGCGGATGCGCAGCGGGTTGACGACGGTCGAGTCGCGGTTGAACTCGATGAAGTTGATGCCGCCGAAGGTGGCGGCGTACTGATCCTGACGGCCGCCGGCGAGCCCCAGGTCCACGCGCTCGATCCGGTAGGCCAGCTCGGCCACGTCGTAGCCCGCCAGCGGGCGGCCGTGCCAGGCGCTGATGCCGCCGATGAGCGCCACGACCATCGTCGACGACGAGCCCAGCCCCGAGCCCGGCGGCGCGTCGGAGTGGGTCCACAGGTCGGCGCCGCCGCGCACCTTGAGCGCCTTCACCACCGCCTTGATGAGGTCCAGCTGACCATCGAAGCGCACGCGCCGCGGATGGTCGTACTTGGCCACCATGTCGTAGTCGAGACTCGCGAGCGTGAGCCGCGAGTCGCGCCGCGGCCGCAGCGACACGTACGCGTACTGGTTGATGGTGGCCGAGAGCACCATGCCGCCGTGCTCCTCGGGGTAGGGCGAGACGTCCGTGCCCCCGCCGCACAGCGAGATCCGTAGCGGCGCGCGCGCGCGGTAGTAGGGTCGGGCTCTCATGACGTGAACTGCCGCTCCGCCCGCTCCCAATCCTCGGGCGTGCCGATGTCCCAGAACTCCCCGGCCACCTCGACCCCCTGCAACCGCCCTTCCTCGGCGAGCCGCGGCAGCACGTCGCGTTCCAGCGACGAGGGGCCGCGGTCCGGGATGTAGCGCCACATGCGCGCGGCGAACGCGTAGAGCCCGCCGTTCACCCACGCCGGACCTCGATGCGCGTCATCCTTCTCGAGGAAGCGGGCGATGCGGCCGCCGGGACCACGCTCCACCCGCCCGCGCGAGGCGGCGTCGGCGACCCGGAACAGCGCCACCGCGCCCAGCGCGCCGGTCTCCCAGCGCGCGCGCTCCAGCGCCCAGGGAACGCACGGCGTCAGGGTGTCGCCGTTGAGGACCAGCGCCGGCCCGTCGAGATGTCCTCGCGCCAGGCGCAGCGCTCCGGCGGTGCCGAGCGGCTCGTCTTCGGCCGAGTAGCGGAGCCGCACGCCGAGCCGTGCGCCGTCGCCGAGGGTCGCGCGCACCTGGTCCGCCCCGTAGCCCACGCACAACACCACGTCGCGCACGCCGTGACCGGCGAGCCATTCGAGCTGACGCTCGAGCAGCGGGCGGCCGCCGAGCGGCGCCAGCGGCTTGGGCAGGTCACCGAATCTGGACTTGAGGCGCGACCCCATCCCGCCTGCGAGCACGAAGGCCCTCACGCTCACGCGTCCAGGTTGAAGCGCCGCCGCACCGGGTACTCGGCGCGCGCGCCCTGGTGCGCGATCATCTCGCCCAGCAGGCCCATGAGCACGAATTGGATGCCGAGCAGCACCAGCCCCACGCCCAGCAGCATGAGCGGGCGGACACGCATGGGTTCGCCCCCGACCCACTGCGCCACGAACCAGGCGCCGATGACGACGCCGATGCCGAGGAACAGCAGCCCGACGCGTCCGAACACGTGCAGAGGCTTGAGCGCCGAAGTCGAGATGAACGCGGCCGCGAGCAGGTCGAGGAACCCGTTGATGAAGCGGGCCGCGCCAAACTTGCTCCGGCCGAAGCGGCGCGCGCGATGTCGCACCGGCACCTCGCCGACGCGGAATCCGCGCCAGTGCGCGAGCGCGGGCATGAACCGGTGAAACTCGCCGTAGACCTCGATCGCCTCGGTCACCTCGCGGCGGTAGAGCTTGAAGCCGCAGTTGAAGTCGTGGAGCTTGAGCCCGGCCACGGAGGAGGTGACGGCGTTGAAGAGCCGCGAGGGGAGCGTCTTGGTGATCGGATCCTTGCGGTCCTGCTTCCAGCCCGAGACCAGGTCGAGCCCGCCTTCGAGGGCCGCGACCAGCCGCGGCAGCTCGGTGGGATCGTCCTGCAGATCGGCGTCCATGGTCGCGATCCACTCGCCGCGCGCGAGACGGAATCCGGTCGCGAGCGCGGCCGACTTGCCGAAGTTGCGCCGCAGCACCGCCCCGCGGACACGCGGATCGGCGGCGGCGAGGCGCGCCATCACCTCGTCGGTGCCGTCGCGCGAACCGTCGTCGACGTAGAGGACCTCCCAGGATCGGCCGAGCCCCTCGAGGGCGGTCGCCAGCTCGCGGTGCAGCTCGGGCAGGCTCTCGGCCTCGTTGAGGGCCGGGATCACCACCGAGATCTGCGGGCGCTCGCTCACGCTCCGGGCTCCCGGTGAGTCCGTCCGATCACGCGCCGCGGCCGTCGATCCATCATCCCCTCCGTGCGTAGAGTCCGCGTGCCCACTCGGCCTCGGCCGCGAGACCCTGCTCGATCCCGGTGCCCGGGACGAACCCCAGATCCGCCCGAATGCGCGAGGCGTCGGCGCACGTCCGCAACGGATCGCCGGGTGGTCGCGGCTCGAAGCGCAGGATCCCCTTCACCCCCAGGGCCCGCTCCAGGATGCCGATCGCCTCCAGCACGTCGACCTGCGCCCCACCGCCCACGTTGTAGACCCCCTGCGGCGCGCTCTTCGTCCACGCGCGCATGTTGCCCTCGATGGCGTCGTCGATGAACGTGAAGTCACGTGTCTGCTTGCCGTCGCCGAACACCGTGATCGGTTCGCCGGCGAGCATCGCCCGGCAGAAGCGATGAAACGCCATGTCCGGGCGTTGGCGGGGACCATAGACGGTGAAGTACCGCAACGCCACCACCGGCACGCCGAAGTTGCGCCCGTAGAGAAGGGTGAGGTGTTCGCCCGCGAGCTTGGTGACGCCGTAGGGCGAGAACGGACGCGGCAGCATGCCCTCATCGGTCGGGTAGCGCTCGGCGTCGCCGTAGACCGACGAGGAGGACGCGAAAACGAAGCGCTCGAGCCCCGCGGCCTTGTATCGCTCGAGCAGGCGTTGCGTGGCGAGGACGTTGTGGTGGAGGTAGGCGGCGAAATCGGCGCCCCACGATGCCCGCACCCCGGCCTGGGCCGCCTGGTGGAACACCACCCGCACCGCCGGGAGCACCGAGAGGTCGGCCGCGCCCAGGTCCAGGTCGAGCAGGCGGAATCGCGGATGAGCGAGCGCCCCGGCGATGTTGGCGCGCTTGAGCGCCGGATCGTAGTAGTCCGTGAAGCAGTCGACCCCGGTGACGCTGGCCCCCGAGGCGAGCAGACGATCGACCAGGTGCGAGCCGATGAATCCGGCCGCTCCGGTGACCAGCGCGTGCGGTGACGACCCCTCGGCCACGTGGGCCTCCCCTACGGCAGGTTCGGCATCGACGGGGGCGGCGCCTGGGTCCGCCCGGGATTCATCCCCATCTCCCGGCGGCGTCCCTCGAGCAGGGCGCGCGCCTGCGGGTCCTCCGGGTGGCGGCTGATCCACTGCTCGAGGATCTGGAGCGCACGCTCGTGCTGCCCGCCTTCCCACAGCACGCTGTAGGCGGCCAGGTACGGGTAGGTGTACTCCGGGTCGATCCGGATCGCCGCCTCGAACTCCTTCAATGCCTCGTCGGACCGGTGCAGGAAGAGGAACGAGACGCCATTGTAGTAGCGGACCTCGGCGTCCTCGGGATGCAGCTTCGCGAGGTTGGAGAACAGCCGGATCGCCTTGGCGGTGTCGCCCGCTTCCACGTAGAAGCTGCCGAGCGGCAGCTGCACGTCCACGTAGCCCGGGAACATGCGCTCGACGCGCTCCATCTCGACGATCGCCGAGGGCAGCTGGCCCGTGCGGCGGTAGTGGTAGGCCAGCTCGAGATGGGCTGCGGCGTAGTTGCGCGACAGGGTCGAGGCGTTCTCGTCCTTGTAGACCGAGCTGTCCCAGGAACCGTCGGCGGTGAACAGCCCCCGGTACTTGAACGTCTCGTACATCGCCCGGCGGGTGGCCGGCTCGTCGAACTTGGGGCCGAGCGTGTCGGGATTGACGCGGTACACCAGGCCCTCGAGCGTGAAGTACTTGTCGAGCCCCATGTGCTCGGGCACGGTGACCGCGAAGTAGGGCGGCTTCTTCCATCCGCCAGGGAGGCGGTCCTGCTGCATGATGTGATCGACCATGAAGTGGCTGGTGTAGATGTACTCGCCGGTGGTGTGGTCGCGCAGCAATCCCACCCCGAGCATGTCCACGGTCGCGTCGTCGAGCTGGATCGGGACCTTGGGTTCCTCGTCGCGCAGCTGCCGGATGTACCAGTCGGTGTTGAGCAGGCTCAGGTTCACCACGCGCACGTCCTTGCGCACCCCCTCCACCTGCTGCATGTACCAGAGCGGGAAGGTGTCGTTGTCGCCGTTGGTGAACACGAACGCGTTCGGGGCCAGCGGCGCGAGCATGTTGTACGCGTAATCGTGCGCCACGTAGTTCCCGCGCCGGTCGTGGGTGAACCAGAGATTCTTCATGAGCAGGAACGGCTGGGCGACCATGAGCGCGGCGCACGCCGCGGTGACCGCGACCTGAGCCCGGCCGACCGCGAACGAGTCGCGCACCCAGGTCACGAGCCAGGCGGCGCCGAGCGCGATCCACAGGGCGTACGCATGGAAGCCGCTCTGGAAGAAGTAGTCGCGCTCGCGGACCTCATGATCGGTGAAGTTGAGGAAGGCGATCATGCCCGCGGTGGTGAGCCCGAGGAAGCAGCCGGTCACGAGGAATGATGTTCGATCACGCCGCGCCTGCCAGATCCCGCCCGCCACGCCCAGTAGCAGGGGCAGCAGCGCGCCCCACAGCCGCGTGGTGGGGAACAGCGGCCACTGGCGGCTGAAGTAGCGCCAGAACTCCTTGTCGAGCTGCACCGACAGCGGGGCACGGCGCTCGAACGGCTTCATCTCGCCGTACTGCTTGCGCTCGAGCAGGTCGCGCAGCTTGTCCCAGGTGGCCGGCGCCCCCTCGTTGATCCCGGGATGCTGGGCCGCCCGGATCGGCAGATAGGCGTGGGTCGAATAGCCGGCGACCATGAGGAACAGGGCGAGCGCCAGGATCCTCCCCTCGCGGTGGCGCCAGGCCAGCAATCCCAGCGGCACCAGCAGTGCCGCCAGCGAGACCAGGGCGGAGGCGAGCGTGAACTCGCGGTCGCCGTAGGCGAAGTACATGCCGTAGAGGGAGGCGGCGAAGCAGGCCAGCCACACCCATCCGTTCATCTGCTTGCGGATCGTCATCCCCAGGAACACGAGCATCGAGAGCGCCAGCACCACGCCGGCCATCTTCTCGAGCCCCGCGGTGACGAACAGCACCGAGAGGAACGGCATCGCGAACACGAGTGCCGCGCGCCGGTCCACGAGCCACACCAGCAGGATGAGCGGCAGCCCCATGATGCCCACGCCCAAGTGGAGCCCAACGCACAGCCACATGACGTAGACGGCCACCAGCAGCGGCCCCGCCGTCGGCCGCTTCTCGTGGGCCTCCCACCAGTTGAGCCCCAGCCAGAACACCAGGATCTGCGCCAGGCTCATGAGCGAATAGACCTCGGCCTCGATCGAGTTCTCCCAGAACGAGTCCGAGAAGGCGAGCAGCAGCGCGCCGGCGAAGGCGCCCGCCACGGCGATCCATTCGTCGGAGCGCCGCCGCTCCGGCCCCTGCGCCAGGTGGATGAGCTTGAGCCCGGTGAGGTAGGTGAGCAGGACGGCGAGGGCGGCGGCCAGCGCGGAGAGTCCGTTCACGCGCTGGGCGACCGTGGCCCAAGGCACCATGGTGGCGATGCGCCCGAGCAGGACGTAGAACGGCGTGCCAGGCGGGTGCGGGATGCCGAGGATGTAGGAGACGGCGATGAACTCGCCGGAGTCCCAGAACGGGACGGTGGGCGTGAGGGTGATGAAGTAGACGGCGGCGGCGATGAAGAAGACGACCAGGCTCACCCCGAGGGCGGCGCGCTTGGTCAGATCCATCAACCCTCCTTCAGTTGCCGGGCCTTCGCCCGGCGCCGCGGGATGCGCACCAGGAACACCAGACCACCGAGCATGCTCACGGCCACCATCACCAGGTAGGTGAGGAACTGAAGGGAGAACGCGTGCGCCCGGTCCACCCCCACCAGGCCGAACAGGACGATTCCGGCCCCTTCACGCACCCCGATGCCGTTGAATGAGATAGGCAGCGAGACTATCACCGCGAGCAACGGCACGAAAAGGAAGAAGTAGACGAACGGCACCTGGAGGCCCAGCGCTCGCGCCACCAGCGCGTGAACGCCGATGCGCGAGATCTGCGTGAGCGCGGCGACCGCGAAGAGACCGGCGAACAGCCCGCGGCGGGCGCGGTATCCCTCGATCCGCACCGCCAGGTCGTCGAGGTGAGGGCTCAAGCCCCCGAAGCCGACGCGCGCCAGCAGCCGCTCGCAGGCGGGCAGCAGGGCCGGATGGAACACCGCCCACACCAGCGTGACGCTCACGCCGAAGAACCCGACCACCGCCAGGTAGACGAGCGTCAGGTGGAAGCGGTCGATTGCCGGCAGGGTGGTCACGAGCGCCAGGCTGGCCATCGCGAGCGTGCCCAGCAGTCGATCCATGACCTCGGCCGAGATCGCGGCGGTCTTGGTGGTCGCGTGGCGGGATGAGTCCGAGATCCGCGCGAGGTCCATGCCGATGCCCG
>JBGPXY010000012.1:0-27498 GCA_041492985.1 Candidatus Eiseniibacteriota bacterium | reverse complement strand
GGCAATACACCGAAGCGGAGACGCTGTTCGTCCGGGCTTTGCGGTACCAGCGCGACCGCCTCCCCGCGGACAATCCCCTGATCGGTACCACCCTCCTCAATCTCGGCAACCTGTGGGTGGACCGCGGCCGGGCGCGCGAGGCCGAGCCGCTGATCCTCGAGGCCGTGGAGATCCTTCGCCGCAAGTTCCGGCCCGGGCACTGGCAGGTGGCCTCGAGCCTGAGCGCGCTGGGTGCTTGCCGCGCAGCCTTCGGCCGCACCATCGAGGCCGAATCACTCCTGATCCGTGGCCTCGCAGGCGTGGTGGCTGGCGGAGGGCCCGCCTACGCGCAGAGTCGCGAACGCGCCCGGCTGGTTCGGTTCTACGCCGGGATCGGGCGCCGCGCCGATGCGGACCGGATCGCCGCGGGTGGCGTCCCGTCGATCCCGAACCCCTGACGCCCTCGAGGATCTCCGCGGCCTAGGACGCCGCCGGCCCGCCGCTCACCGCGTCCGCGAGCACCGTGGCGCGGTTGTCCGACACTTCGAAGAACCCGCCGGTGACGTCCCAGCGGACCTCGTCCCCGCCCGCCTTGCGCACGGTCAGCGTGCCCGGCGACAGCCCGGTGACCAGAGCCGCGTGGTGCGCGAGCACGCCCAGGTAGCCGGCGAGACCCGGCACCTGCACGTACTCCACCGCGCCCTCGAACACGCTGCGTTCGGGCGTGAGGATGCTGAGCTGGAACGTGCTGGCCATCGACTAGAGCGCAGCCGCGAGCTTCTCGCCGGCTTCGATGGCTTCCTCGATGCCGCCGCGCATGTAGAAGGCCTGCTCGGGCAGCTCGTCGAGCTTGCCGTCGACGATCATCTTGAACCCCTTGATGGTGTCCGAGAGCTTCACGTACCTGCCGGGCGTGCCGGTGAACGCTTCGGCCACGAAGAAGGGCTGCGACAGGAATCGCTGCACCTTGCGCGCGCGCGACACGGTGACCTTGTCGTCCTCGGACAGCTCGTCCATGCCGAGGATGGCGATGATGTCCTGGAGGTCCTTGTAGCGCTGCAGGATCCGCTGCACCGAGCGCGCCACCTCGTAGTGCTCCTCACCGACGATCATCGGGTCGAGGATGCGCGAGGTCGAGCCGAGCGGGTCGACGGCGGGATAGATGCCCAGCTCGGAGATGGCGCGATCGAGCACCGTGGTGGCGTCGAGATGCGAGAACGCCGTCGCGGGGGCCGGATCGGTCAGGTCGTCGGCGGGCACGTAGATCGCCTGCACCGACGTGATCGAGCCCTTCTTGGTCGTGGTGATGCGCTCCTGCAGGGCTCCCATCTCGGTGGACAGCGTCGGCTGGTAGCCGACCGCACTCGGCATGCGGCCGAGCAGCGCCGACACCTCGGATCCGGCCTGCGTGAAGCGGAAGATGTTGTCGACGAAGAACAGCACGTCCTTGCCCTGCTCGTCGCGGAAGTACTCGGCCATCGTGACACCGGTGAGGCCGACGCGCAGACGCGCTCCGGGCGGCTCGTTCATCTGACCGAACACCATCACGGTCTTGGCGAGGACGCCCGACTCGGTCATCTCGCGGTAGAGGTCGTTGCCCTCGCGCGTGCGCTCGCCCACGCCGGCGAACACCGAGAAGCCGCCGTGCTGGGTGGCGATGTTGCGGATCAGCTCCTGGATGAGCACCGTCTTGCCGACGCCGGCGCCGCCGAACAGACCCACCTTGCCACCGCGCTGATAGGGCGCCAGCAGGTCCACGACCTTGATGCCGGTCTCGAACAGCTGCTTCTCGACCTCCTGTTCGTCGAACGTGGGCGAGGCGCGGTGGATCGGCATGCGCTTGGTGACGTTGACCGGCCCCTTGCCGTCGATGGTGTCGCCGACCAGGTTGAAGATGCGCCCCAGGCAGGCTTCGCCGACCGGCACCGAGATGGGGGCACCGGTATCCATGGCAGCCATGCCGCGCACCAGGCCGTCGGTCGAGTCCATGGCGATGCAGCGGACGACGTTGTCGCCGACGTGGAGCGCCGCTTCCACCGTGAGGTGGATGCCCCGCTCCTTGTCCTCGATGATGATGGCGTTGTAGAGCCTGGGGAGCTTCTCGGGTTCGAACGCCAAGTCCACCGTGGGGCCGATCACCTGCACGATCTTGCCGACATTCATCGTTCACTCCTCTGCATGGGCGATCCGGACCGCATGTGGCCCGGTCGAGACTCGATCAGTTCAACGCTTCGGCGCCACCCACCAGCTCGGCGATCTCACGCGTGATCGCCGCCTGGCGGAGCCGGTTGCGGGTCAGGGTCAGACTGTCCACCAGGTCGCCCGCGTTCTTGCGTGCGGAGCCCATCGCCACCATGCGGGCCGAGTGTTCGGAGGCGAGCGCGTCGGCCATCGCCGCGTACAGCTTCGCGGTGGCGTAGCGCGGCACCAGCTCGGCGAAGATGGTCTCGGCGTCGGGCTCGAAGATGATCCCGCGGTCCGTCCCTCCCGCCGGGGCGTCGCCGCCCACCGGCAGGAATAGCTCGGTCTGCACCTTGCGCAGGATCGCGTTCACGAAGTGCGTGTACACCACCTCGATGCGGTCGGCCCTGCCGCTGATGAACAGCTCGGACAGCTCGGCGGTGAGGCGTCTCGCGAACTCGAGGCTCGCCTCGCCGGCCAGGTCGGTGTGTGCCGCGATGATCGGCACGCCCCGGCGACGGAAGTAGTCGCGGCCCTTGCGGCCGATGACCACCAGCTGCACCGTGCCGGCCGGCGCCCGGCGCACCCGCTGCTCGGCCAGACGCATGATGCTCGTGTTGTAGGTGCCGGCGAACCCGCGATCGGCGGTCACCACCACCAGCACCGTGGTCTTGACCGGTCGCATCTTGAAGAGCGGGTGCTCCAGCTCGGAGGCGGCCGCTGCCAGACTGCCGAGCATCTCGGTGATTTTGATCGCGTAGGGGCTCGCGGCCTGCGCGCGCGCCTGCGCGCGACGCAACTTCGCCGCGGCCACCATTTCCATGGCCTTGAAGATCTGCTGCATGCTCCGGGTGGCGCGGATGCGCCTCCTCAGATCCTTCAACGACGCCATGGACGCTAGGCCTTGAACTGCGCCTTGAAGGCCTTGCAGGCCTCGTTCAGGCGCTTCTGGTCTTCGTCGGACATCTGCTTCGCGGTGCGGATGTTGTGGGCGACCTCGGCGTAGTGCTTCGCGACGTAGGCCAGCCACTCGGTCTCGAAGCGGCGCACCGCGGCGACCGGCACATCGTCGAGGTAACCGTTGGCGCCCGCCCAGATCGAGACCACCTGATCCTCGACCGCCATGGGCATGAACTGCCCCTGCTTGAGCAGTTCCACCATGCGCTCGCCGCGGGTGAGCTGCGCCTGCGTCGATTTGTCGAGGTCCGAGCCGAACTGGGCGAACGCCGCCAGCGCGCGGTACTGCGCGAGGTCGAGCCGCAGACGCCCGGCGACCTGCCGCATCGCCTTGATCTGCGCGTTGCCGCCCACGCGCGACACCGAGATGCCGACGTTGATGGCGGGCCGCACGCCCGCGTAGAAGAGGTCTCCCTCGAGGAAGATCTGGCCGTCGGTGATCGAGATGACGTTGGTCGGGATGTAGGCCGAGACGTCGCCCGCCTGGGTCTCGATGAACGGGAGTGCGGTCAGCGAGCCGCCGCCCTTCTCGTCCGAAAGCTTGCAGGCGCGCTCGAGCAGGCGCGAGTGGAGGTAGAACACGTCGCCCGGGTACGCCTCGCGACCCGGCGGGCGGCGCAGCAGCAGCGCGAGCTGGCGGTAGGCGGTCGCGTGCTTCGACAGGTCGTCGTAGATGCACAGCACGTGGCCGCCGCTGTAGGTGAACTCCTCGCCCATCGCCGCACCCGCGTACGGGGCAATGTACTGGAGGGGCGCCGGCTCCGAGGCGGAGGCGGTGACGACGATCGTGTACTCCATCGCGCCGTGCTTCTCGAGCGTGCCGACCACGTTGGCGACCGTGGACTCCTTCTGCCCGATCGCCACGTAGACGCAGATCACCCCGGTGCCCTTCTGATTGATGATCGTGTCGATGGCGATGGTGGTCTTGCCCGTCTGGCGGTCGCCGATGATGAGCTCGCGCTGGCCGCGGCCGATCGGGATCATCGCGTCGATCGCTTTGATGCCGGTCTGGAGCGGCTCCTTCACCGGCTGCCGATCGATGACGCCCGGCGCCTTGAACTCGATGTTGCGGTACTTGTCGGAGCCGATCGGACCCTTGCCGTCGACGGGCTGGCCGATGGCGTTCACCACCCGGCCGATCATGACCTTGCCCACCGGCACCGAGGCGATGCGGCCGGTGCGCTCGACCTGGTCGCCTTCCTTGATGCCCTTGTCGGAGCCGAACAGCACGACGCCGACGTTGTCCTCTTCCAGGTTGAGCACCATGCCCATGATGTCGCTCGGGAAGCGGATCAGCTCGCCGGCCATGGCGTCTTCCAGTCCCCACACGCGCGCGATGCCGTCGCCGACCGAGAGGACGGTGCCGACGCTCTTGGTCTCGAGCTTGGCCTCGTAGCGTTCGAGTTCCTGCGCCAGGATGGCGCTGACTTCTTCAGGCTTGAAGGACATGGGTGTGAGCCCCGATTCGGTTGGGTCCAGGACGACGGTGGATCATCAGACACTCGCCTCGTGCAGTTGGGTTCCGATCGCCTCGAGCAGCGTGCGCACGGTCCGGTCCACGACGCGGCCGCCGATGCGCACCAGCGCGCCGCCCACCACCGCCGCATCCACCTCGGCGGTGAGGCGGATCTTCGATTTCGTGTAGGTCTCGAGCAGGCCGTGCAGGCGCGCCTGCTCGCCCTCCAGCAGCGGGACGGCGCTCACCACGTGAGCGCGCCGGATGCCCTGCGCCCGTTCGGCCAGCATCTCGTACTCGCGCGTGATGTCGGGCAGCAGCGTCAGCCGCTTCTTGCGCAACAGCAGGTCCGCGAACACGGCGACCGAGCGCACCGCGCGCCCGTCCAGCGCTCCGCTCAGCATCTTGCGCTTGTCGGCCGGCCGCACCTGGGGAGACGCCAGGAACGAGGCCGCGAGACTCCCGGTGCGCAGAAGATCCCGCACGCCCTTGAGATCGCCCAGGGCAGCCGCGGTCTCGCGCCGCTTCTCGGTGATCAGGAAAAGGGCTCGCGCGTAGCGGCCCGAGACCGAGACGTCTCTCACCGCAGCGCCCCCACCTCGTCGATGAACTCGCCCGCCAGACGGCGCTGCGCGGGATCGTCCAGTTTCTGGCGCAGGATCTTCTCGGCCGTGCGGAGCGAGAGTGAGATGACCTGCTCCTTGAGGATCTCCTTCGCCTTCTCTCGCTCACGCAGGATCTCGTCCGCCGCGCGCTCCAGACGCTGGGCCGCCTCCTTCTGCGCCTGCGCCCGGATCTCGACGGCGACGCGCTGGCCTTCGGCGACGCCGTCCTGGATCTTCTGCCGCGCCTGCGCCTCGATGCCCTTGAGCTCCGAGTCGTAGCGGGCCTTCAGCTCCAGCGCCTCGCCCTTGAGGCGGTCGGCCTCCTTGAACTCGCCGGCGATCTTCTCGCGGCGCGCCTCCAGCATGGCGAGCAGCGGCCCCCACGCGTAACGGCGCAGGATCCAGACCATGAGCAGGAAGCCCAGGATCTGGGTGACGACCTGCCGGATGTCGATCAGATTCATGTCGACTCCTTGCGGCTCGCGCCGGCGGTCAGCCCGCGATGCCGCCCTTGAGGAGGAACATCGTGACGAACGCGTAGATGGTGAGCGCTTCGGCCAGCGCGGCGATGATGATCATCGCCAGCTGGATCTTCGCGGTCGCTTCGGGCTGACGTCCGATCGCCTGCATGGCGCCGTTGCCAATGCCGCCGAGTCCGATGCCCGAGCCGATGGCCGCGAGCCCGATGCCGACGGGGAGACCCCAACCGAGTGCTGAGTGGAAATCCATCGTCATCCTCCTTCTGGGTTAGTGGGCGTGCTGCGCTTCCGCCTCGTGCCCGTGATCGTCGTGCGGCAGCATGAGGAGGAAGTAGATCGTGCTGAGAACGGTGAACACCAGCGCCTGCAGCGTGCTGGTGAGGAGCGCCAGGAACAGGAACGGCAACTGGAGCGGCAGCCCGAGCGGCAGGTGCGTGAACGACAGCACGGTGATGCCGAGCGAGGCGAAGGCCACCAGCAGCATGTCCTCGCCGAAGATGTTGCCGAACAGTCGGCAGGCGAGCGAGATCGGCTTGGCGAGCTCGCCCATGAGGTGGATGGGCAGCATGAGCGGCACCAGGAACCAGCCGATGGCGCTGCGCGGGGTGCCCGCCATGTGGTCCACCCAGCCCAGCACGCCCAGCTCGCGGAAGCCGATGTACTGCGAGTAGACGAAGACGATGAGTGCCAACGCCACGGTCACGTTGAGGCTCGAGGTCGGCGAATCCATGAACGGGATCAGGCCGAACAGGTTCATCGCCAGGATGTAGACGAACAGCGTGCCGAGGAAGGGCACATAGCGAGGGCCGTAGCGGGGTCCGAGGATGTCGACGATGAAGTTGTGCAGGCCCTCGACCACCATCTCGACGCCGTTCTGGAGCGGCCCCGGGATCATCTGCGGGTTGCGCGTCGCCATCATCGCCACCAGACACAGCATGAGGGCGATGAAGAGCGAGAAGATGATCACCTCGTAGTGGTGGAGGAAGTGCGCCCAGGGTGCCTGTGGGAAGGCGCGGCTGAGCACGGTGATGACGTTGGCGAACTTCTCGGGGCCGGCTTCCTTGGCCTCGCCACCGTGCTCCGCCGTCGCCCCTTCGCCGTGCGGCGCCTCGGCCGCGGTCTCGTGTGCCCCGGACTCCTGCGCGGCGGCGACCAGCGTGCCCGGCGCCGCGCCATGTGCCCCGGACCAGCCGTTGGTGACCGCCCATGCGCCGGCGGCGAGCACCACCACCACCGCGGCCGCCGGCCAGGGCGTGCGCGTGAAGCGCTGCCAGGCGCGGGTCGGCAGCACCAGCAGCGAGGCCGCCTTGAGCACCAGCACGGCATAGGGGATGGCGAAGCCCGCCATGAGGAATGCGGCCGGGAAGCGGAGCAGCAGGAGCCAGCCGGCGGCGAACAGCGCGAGGATGCCGCCGATCGCCGCGATCGCGCGGCCCGTGGCCGGGAAGGTGCGGCGCTCGGCGCCGGTGAGCGCCACGATCAGCCGCTCGAGCAGGACGAGGTTCACGAGCGACCACCCCGCGCCCAGGGCAACGGCGAGACCGTGAGGGGGTACGGCGTAGGTGGCGATCACCAGTGCCGCGATCCCACCGACCCACAGCGAGGTGCGGCGGACCCGGGCGAGGAGTTCGAGTCCCATGCGTCATCCGGCCCCGGACGAACGGTCAGCGGCGGCCTTTCTGCTCCTTTTCTTCCGCCTCATAGCGGCGATAGATCAGGTAGGTCTCTCGGCCCGCGGCGGCGAACCCCACCGCCAGGCCGGCGATGCCGAGCCACGGCGCGGTCGAGAAGCGCCGGTCCAGCCAGCTTCCCACGAAGAAACCGACGAGGGGCGCGACGATGAGCAGGGTCGGTATGGTGAGCAGCAGCCCCGCCGAGCGGAGTCCCTCGTAGGGCGACTTCCTTCCCGGTTCAGGAGCCACGCCACCTCTCCGTGAAACATTTCACAAGCAGCCGCCAACCGATGAAGCCTCAACGGGTGGCGAGTAGCCGGGGGAAGGTAGAGAAAGGTCCCCGGATGGTCAAGCCGGAAGTGTCCGCCGGGGTCGCGAAGCCGGGGTCCCAAGGACACGCGGCCCGTGCCGGGAGGCCGACCCCTGCCAAGATTCCTTACAGCCCGGCCTCCGTGACTGGCGTGTCCGCCCCATTTGCCACGCTCGACCGACCCCCCTATCCTGCCCCGCCGTGCCCCGCCTGGACCCCTGCCTCATCGAGGTTTACGTGCTCCGTCGCCGTGCCGGCCGAGTAGAGTTCCTGGGGCTGCGCCGGCGGGCGGGTGACTCGCTCCCGGGTGTCTGGCAGCCGGTGACCGGGACCCTGAAGCGCCGCGAGACGGCCGTCCGAGGCGCGCTCCGAGAGGTGCGCGAGGAGACCGGCCTCGAGCCGCTGCGGATGTGGCGGCTCGAATCCGTGACCACCTTGTTCGATCCGCGCCGCGACGCGATCCGGTTCGTGACGAGATTCGCGGCCGAAGTCGGATCGCGCGACGCCGTGAGGCTCTCGCGCGAGCACACCGACCACGGCTTCCTCTCGCAGCGGGAAGCCGGCAAACGGTTCCTGTGGGATTCGCAGCGGCAGGGACTCGCCGCCGTGAGGAGCCAGGTGCTGCGGGGCGGGGTCCGCGCGCGGGCGCTGCAGATCACGCTCCCCAACCGAAGCGTCTGACATCATCGCCCGGCAGCAGGGGCAGCGACATCATCAGGAGGACATCGCGTGGCCAGCAACAGCTCGTTCGACGTCACCACCGGCGTGGACTACATGGAGGTCAACAACGCCGTGGTCCAGGCGACCAAGGAGATCACGCAGCGCTTCGACTTCAAGGGACTCAAGGTGGGCATCGAGCTCGACCAGAAGGAGCACAAGATCACCCTCACCGCGCCCGACGAGTTCAAGCTCGAGGCGGTGTGGGATTCGCTCCAGGGCAAGCTCGTGCGGCGGCAGGTGCCGCTCAAGAACATGAAGCCGGGCGAGGTCATCCAGGCCGCGGGCAGCACGGTGCGACAGGAGGTCGAGATCCAGGAGGGCCTCACCGCCGACATCGCGCGCGAGATCGCGAAGACCATCAAGGACGCGAAGATGAAGAAGGTCCAGGCCTCGATCCAGGGCGACACGGTGCGGATCTCCTCGCCCATCAAGGACGAGCTGCAGGGGGCGATCGCGCTCCTCAAGCAGCAGGATTTCGGCGTCGAGCTCAAGTTCGGGAATTACCGGAGCAACTAGGCCTCAAGGCCGCGCCGTGCCGAGGACGCCGACCTCGTGCTTGCTGTAGTGGCATCGATGGGCGAGCCCGACGAGCTCCTCGTGCCCCCAGGTGCCCTGGTCGGTCAATTGCGATGCGAGATCGAGCGGTAGTCGCTGCAGGCCCACGCGAGCGCCGCTGATGGCGCCCGCCATGGCGGCGGTCGTATCGACATCCCCGCCGACCTCGATCGCGGTGCACATCGTCTCCCAGTAGTCCTCCGGCGTCCTCAGGAACGCGTAGAGAGACCACAGGACGCTCGGCACGACAAACGGCGAGATCCCGGGCCATTCGTGCTTCGCATCTGGCCGACCACACCGCCGGATCTCCTCGACCGCGGACGCGGGGGTCAGTCCGACCCATTCGGGTAGCCTCATCACGTCTGCTGCGAATTCGGGAGCGAACGGTCGGGCGCTGGAACTCAGATGCTCGGACCACTGCCCGGCGTCGACCGTCTCCGGAGCAAGGGCGAGGGCCACCGCCCTCGCGATCACCGCCGCACCCGCGGAGCATCGTGGATCGAGGTGAGTGATCCGGCCCTGCTCGTCAGCGACTTGTTCGAGCCTCGCGAGATCGTCATGGAAGAGCAGTCCCACCGGCCCGGCGCGCATCGCGCTCCCGTTGCCCGCCGCAGGCGAAGGGGTCCCCGCCTCCTGCCAAGGCACGCCCTGCGCGAGCCGGTGTGCCGCCCGCGCAGTGGCCAGGCCGCGGCCAACGATCCGGTCCTCGGCGAAGATCGCGGCGATGCGCCGAGCGTAGTCTTCAGGGTCGAAGCGAGCGCACGCCTCGTAGCTCTGTAGGAGTTCCCGGGCCAACTGGGAATCGTCAGAGTACTGGCCGAATGGGAAGCGTCCCCGCCCTACTGTGGGGCCCGCGGGGCCGCGCAAGGTCTCTTCGACGTAACGCCGGCAGTGCTCCGGAGGCAACCCCTCGACCGGGTATCCGAGGGCGTCTCCGAGGCACTGACCGATCAGGCATCCGCTGAATCGCTCACGATCCATCGGAGAGTGCTCCGCCCTATCCGCTCGTCGCCTCAGCGACCGGTGGGTTCTCCGCCCCCGGCGCTCCCTCGGCGCGGAATCCCATCTGGCGACCGAGGCGTGAGTAGTTGAGTCCCGCCACCACGTCGTAGAGGAAATGGGCGAGCATCGAGACGTAGAGCGCGCCGCTCCAGAGCATCAATGCCTGGAAGACGAGCGAGAAGCCGAAGATGATCACCATCGAACGTCCGCTCTGGAACGCGTGGGCAGCCCCGAACACCACCGCAGCGAGGAGTGCCGCGATCCACCAGGTCCCAGTGAGGCGCAGCAGCAACGCGTAGAGCACCCCGCGGTAGGCGATCTCTTCGCCGACCCCCGCGGCGGCCGCGACCATGACCCAGATCGCCTTCTCCCGCCCGCTCCTGGGCATGAAGAAGTAGAGCCGGCGCGAACCCTTCTCGACCGCGCGCTTCCAGCGCGGGAACATGAACGCGACCAGTGCCGCGCACACCGCGAGCCCGACCAGCGCATGCAGGGGTCGAGGCCAGATCCGAGGGAAGAGGCCGATGCCGCATAGGCGGGCGATCAGGAGCGCCAGCGCCATCAGCACCAGCTGCGAGATGAGGACACTCTGGAGATATCCGGCCAGCGGGGGCAGCGTCTTCATGGCGCCCACCTTGCCGCGGCTGCGATAGGTGCTCCACGGCACGAACGCCGTGTGGAAGAGGATGAAGCTCCAACCCGCGGGGCCGACCTTCTCGGCAATAAATGGCCCCAGGACCGGATTCACACGCCGTACTCGGGCTTGGGGATCCCCAGCAACCAGCGGTCGAACCACGCCCGGATGTGGCGCTGGTTCTCCACCCGCCGCGAAGGCACGCCGCTGCGCGAGAGCTCGTGGCTCTCGCCCGGGAACCGCACCATCACCGTCGGCTTGCGCTGCTGGCTGAGCGCTCGGAACATCGCCTCACCCTGGCCGATGGGTGTGCGCCAGTCCTCCTCGCTGTGGATCACCATGAGCGGCGTGGTGATCTTCGAGGCGAGCGCCACCGGCGAGCGGGATCGGTACTCCTCGGCGTCTTCGAACGGAGGCTTGCGGAACCAGTAGGGCGTGAACATGGCGAAGTCGGCGCTGTAGTAGAACGACTCCCAGTCGGCGACGCAGCGCTGCGTGACGGCGGCCGCGAACCGATCGGTCTGGGTGACGATCCAGTTCGTCAGCAGTCCCCCGCCGCTCCCGCCGGTGACCCCGAGCCGCTTGGGATCCACGTAGCCGTGCGCGATCACCGCGTCGACCGCGCCCGTCAGGTCGCGCGCGTCGTCGCCCGGGAACCGGTACTGGATACAGTCAGCGAACTCCTGACCGTAGCTCGTGCTGCCGCGCGGATTGGGATAGACCACCACGTAGCCCGCCGCCGCGAGCGCGTGGAACTCGTGGAAGAAGCCCACGCCATACGCGGTGTGGGGCCCGCCGTGGATCTGGAGCACCAGCGGATACTGCTTCGCCGCATCAAAGCCCGGCGGCTTGACGATCCAGGCGTGCACGCGGCGGCCGTCGAAGCTCGGGTACCAGATCTCCTCGACCTCCCCCAGCGTCACCTCCGAGAACAGCGCCTCGTTCGGCGCCCACAGCAGGCGCAGCGCGCCGGTCTTCGCGTCGAGGTGATAGAGATCCCCCGGGCGCGTGGGGCTCCCGAGCGTCAACGCCCACATCCGCCCGTCGGCGCTCGCCGTGCCGGCGATGAGATCGCGCCCGGTCGGCATCAGGTCGCGCCGCGCGCCACCGGTCAGCTCGAAGCTTGCGAGCAGGGATGCGCCCTGCCGCGCGAGCGAGGCCAGCACCGCGCTTCCATCGGCGCGAAACGCCAGCGGGGTCGCCCCGCCGCCGCGCGGCGGATGCTGATCGGAGTTGATGGCGCCGCCGATATCGTCCTCGCAGCCGGCCGAGAGATCGCGCGCCGCGCTGCGCGGCCAGGGACCCTCGGTGAGCAACAGGCGCGGCAGGTTGTAGGTGCGCACGGGCTCGGGGCTCACGAACCCGATCACGGCGATGCGACCGTCCGCGTGCTCGACCCAGCCGCCGATCTGGCCCTGGTAGTCCACGACCGGCTTCAGCTCGGCCCCGTCGGTCGGTGCCTCGAGCCCGGGGGCCACCGCGTAGAGGACCGACTCCTCGGCGCCGAACCACGGCTCGGGCCGCCGATCCGAGACGAACAGGATCCAGGCCCCGTCGCGCGACCAGCGCGGCGCCTGCGCGGCGAACGGACCGCGCGTGAGAGGACGCGCCGTCGGCTGCTCCAGCTCGACCACCCACACCTGCGGCAGGTGGTCGAGATCGGTGAACCCCTCGCCGTTCTCGCGAAAGACCGGCCGCGCGACGATGCGCGCGGGCTCGTTCTTCGGCTTCTCGATCTTCGGATCGTCGAGCGCGGGGTTCGTGGTGCTCAGGAACGCGATGCGTTTTCCATCCGGCGACCAGGCCGGCTCCGAGGCGCCCTTCGCCACCTCGCACACGCGCATCGCCTCGCCGCCCGACATCGGCAGCACGTGCAGCTGCGCGGGCTGCTTGGGCGCGCTCGAGCGCACGAACGCGATGCGCTCGCCGTCGGGCGACCAGCGCGGTTGCGAATCGCCGGCGCCGAAGGTGAGCGGGCGGGCCGTGGCCGCCTCGGCGGCCGTATCGACGAGCCACACGCTGGTGCGATAACCGTCGGCCTCGAGATCGACGGCCACGCGGGTGAACGCGACGCGTCTGCCGTCGGGCGAGATCTGGGGATCGGCGATCCACACGAGGCGCAGCAGGTCGTCCTCGCGCATCGTCCGCCGCGGAGCGGGCGTGGGGCCCGGCGAGGCGGCCCGCGCCGCGGACGTCGTGGGAGCGCTCATTCGTCGTAGTCCTTGATCGGCTTTCCCATCAGCCACTTGTCGAACCACCGGTGATAGTGCTGGAGCCGCTGCACGCGACGTGAGGGCGTGCCGCTGCGCGAGAGCTCGTGGTTCTCGCCCGGGAACCGGATCATGACCGCGGTCTTGTGCTGCTGCTTCAGCGCCCGGAACATCGCCTCGCCCTGGCCGATCGGGGTGCGCCAGTCGTCCTCGCTGTGGATGATCATGAGCGGCGTCGTGACGCGGGACGCGTAGGTGACCGGCGAGCGCTCGATCGACTCCTGCGGATCCTCGAACGGCGGCTTCTTGAACCAGGTGGGCCGGAACAGCGTGAAGTCGGTGCTGTAGTAGAAGGACATCCACTCCGACACGCAGCGATCGGTCACCGCCGCGGCGAATCGGTCGGTGTGGGTGATGGCCCAGTTGGTGAGCAGCCCGCCGCCGCTGCCGCCGCAGACCGACATGTGCTTCACGTCCACATAGCCGCGCTTGATGACCTCGTCGACGCCCGTCATGAGATCGCGATAGTCATCGCCCGGGTACTGGTACTGGATGATGTTGCCGAACTCCTGGCCGTAGGTCGTGCTGCCGCGCGGGTTGGTGTAGACGACCACGTACCCGGCGCCCGCCAGCACCTGGAATTCGTGCATGAACGCGGCGCCGAACGCCGCGTGCGGGCCGCCGTGGATGTTGAGCACCAGCGGATACTTTCGGCTCGGCGTGAAATCCGGCGGCTTCATGATCCAACCCTGGATCCTCCGGCCATCGAAGGAGGGGTACCAGAACTCCTCGACCTTGCCGAGATCGACGCCCGCGAGCAGCGCATCGTTGGGCCCGAACAGCTTCTTGAGCTCGTGCGTCTCGGCGTCGAACAGGTAGAGGTCGCCGGGTGTCGTCGGATCGCCCATGGTGAGCGCCCAGCGCCTGCCGTCGGGCGTGCCGGTGCCGGCGATGATCTCGCGGTCCGGCGTGGTGAGCTCCTGGACGCGACCGGTCTGCGCGTCGACGCGCGTCAGGATCGCGGCGCCCTGCCTGCCGACGACCACGAGGATGCTCTTGCCGTCGGCGCTGAAGGTGAGCGGTCGCTGTCCGCCGCCGCGCGGCGGGTGCTGGTCGGACCCGATGCCGCCGTTGATGTCGAAATCGTAGTCGGTGGTGAGCGAGCGGACCGGCTGCCCCGCCCCGCCGGCGATCATCAGCTCGTTCTGGTCGTAGGAGTGATCCTCCTTCGGGTTCACGCCTCCCACGAAGGCGATGCGCCCGTCGGCCGCCTCGACCCAGTCACCGATGCTGCCGTCGTAGTCCACCAGCGTGCGGAAGCCCGGGCCGTCGGCGGGCCTCGCCACACCCGGCGACACCGCGTACAGGTTGTCGTCGCCCTGCCCGAACCAGGGCTCCTTGCTCCGATCGGAGGTGAAGCACACCCACGCGCCGTCGCGAGACCAATCGGGGGCGCCCTCGACGAAGGTGCCGGTCGTGAGCTGGCGCGGCTTGCCACCCGCGGCGTCGATCACCCACACGTGGCTCGGATGCTCGAGGTCGTAGTAACCGACATTGTTGAGGCGGAAGATCGGCCGGGTGATGACGCGGCCCGGCTCCTTCTTCGGCTTCGCGCGCGTGGTGTCGTCGTCGATCGACGGGTTGGTGCCGCTCGAGAACGCGATCCGCTTGCCGTCGGGTGACCACGCGGGCGAGGACGCCCCGCCCTTGAGGCGCGTGAGCTGGGTCGCCTCGCCGCCGGACATCGGCAGCAGGTGGATCTGTCCGGGCTTCCCCTCGGATCCGCGCGTGAACGCCAGCATCGTGCCGTCCGGAGACCAGCGGGGTTGTCCGTCGCGCGGCCCGGCGGTGAGCGGTCGCGGCGCGCCGCCCGAGGTCTCCGTCACCCAGATGCTGGTGCGGTACTCGTCCGCCGCCGAATCGGTGGTGACGCGCACGAAGGCGACGCGCGAACCATCCGGCGAGATCTGCGGGTCGGCGACCCAGACGAATCGATAGAGGTCCTGCTCTGTCATGTGCCGGAGCGCGGCGCCGGCGAGCGAGGCCCAGAGCAGGCATGCGGCCGCGCAGTAGGCGGCCGTCACGAACGAGACGGGACGGCGCATGGGAGTCTCCCGGTCGAAAGAGGATGGGTGGAGGCCCCGCACGCTAGGACACCGCCCCGGGGAGGGTCAACCGCCGCGCCGACGAGCGCCGGGGGCGGGGCGCTCAGCGCGGCTGCAGGATGACGCGGAACTGACGCGGTCGGCCGCCCTCGCAGCGGAAACCCGCCATGGCCTCACGCGAGGTCACGTCGAATCGCATCCCGCCGAGGTTCACGAGCCGGAGACGCTGCGGACCACACGGGGCGACCGGCAGGGTGAAGCTGCGTGGCGAGCCCATGAACAGCTCGACCGTGTCGGCGACCGCCGGATACCAGACGAGCGAGATCGCGACGCGCGTCCGGCTCGGCAGCGGCTGCTCCGAGACCACCTCCACCGTGCCCTTGATGCGACAGGTGCAAGAGTCTCCGGTGGCGGTCGCCGTGTCGGGCTTGGCCGGGCGCAGCCC
Organism: Candidatus Eiseniibacteriota bacterium; assembly: GCA_041492985.1. Classification (GTDB taxonomy): domain Bacteria; phylum Eisenbacteria; class RBG-16-71-46; order RBG-16-71-46; family RBG-16-71-46; genus WS-11. The sequence continues at coordinate 12,187 of JBGPXY010000012.1, read as the reverse complement.
GGGCGCGCGGATGACGAGCGGAAGCGCGCGGGCGCGCGACTCCCCATCCGGGCGCGGGAAGACGCGGGACGAACCCGCCGCGGCGTCACCACCGGCGCTCGTCGCCGGCATGCGCGCCCAGGGCGATGGCGGCGGCGGCTCGGGGCCAGGTTGTGGCGGGTGCACCGCCACCGTATCCCTGCGCGCCGTCAGCGGCGGCGCGGCCACCTCCTTGTCGCGGTGTTCGGGCCGGGCCGGCGCGCCGGCCATCCCGTCGAGCGCGGTGACCGGGGGCGCCGACGTGGTGTCGCCGGACCCGGCGATCATGTGCACTTCGTGCCGCAGGGCCTCCCAGCGTCTGTCCTGCACATCCCGCGTCTGCTTGAGCGCGTCCTCGGCCACCCGATGGTCCGTCCCGTCATCGAGGATGCGCGGCTTCTCCTCGTCGCTGCCGCGGCGCTGGAGTCGGTCGCGCTTCTGAGCCTCTTCGCGCAGGCGTCTCGTCTCCTCCCGCGCCACCGAGCGCTCCCGCTCGGCGCGCAGTTTCGTCTCGGCCAGCTCCCGCTCGGCGGCGCTCGATGGGCGCGGCGCAGCCGCCGGCGGTGTCTCCGGGGCGATGGTGACGGGCGGATCCACAGGCTCGGGCGCGGGCGCCGGCTTGGACTTGCTCTTCGACTCCTTCTTCGACTCCTTCTTGGTTTCCTTCTTCGACTCGATCGTCAACTCGGCCTTCAGCTCGGGCTGCTTCTTCGATTTCTTCTTGGACGGTTTCGCTTCGGGAGTCTCGAGCGTCTGGTCACCGTCCCCCTTCTTGTGCTTCTTCCCCACCGTCACCGGCTCGCTCGATTCGACTGGGGGCACCGGCGCGGGGAGGGCATCCACGCCGCTGAGAGGGATGAGCTCCACCACCGGCAGGTCGAGCGTCGCGGGGGTGGCGATCGCCCCGCCGCGCGCGCCGATGAAGCTCATGATCGCGACCCCGGTGGCGTCTCCCTCGACGCTGAGCGCACGCACGAGCGCCGCGGCGACATGGGGTTCGTTGGCGCGTACCTCGCAACGGGCCACACCCTTGTCCCCGGGCACGACCCGCAGCTCGAAGCCCAGGTCGGGCTCGCCGCTCGGCATCGCGAGGGTCCACCCTTTCTGCTCGGCGCGCACGCGGATCGAGACCGGATTGCGGGCGAGATCGTCGAGCGAGCCGAAGGGGAAATCGAGCGCGAACTGGCCCGCGTCGTCCACCGTCACGCGTGCCCGCCGTGTGCCCAGGGCGCTGACGCGCGCCCCGACGACCGGCCAGCCCTCCGCGTCGGTGACCCGGCCTCGCAGCACCAGCGTCTTGCGGTCCCGGGGAGACGCCTGTGCCGCGGGGGTGAGGGTGAGGAAGGTGAGCAGGATGAGGAGGCAGACCGAAGCCGGACGGTGGCGGATGCTCATAGGATTCCTGGGGACTCCGGAAGGGGAACGGGGAATAGTATAGCAGCGCTGACCGCTCGGAGACGCGGCGGACGGACCTCCCGCACCGCCCCGGGGACCCTAGGCCTCCGCCTCTCCCGCCGGGCTCAGGCGCTGGAACGCCCGCTCCATCTCGGCGTGGGTCCCGGCCAGCACCAGCGTGTCGCCGACCCGCAGGCGGAAGTCGTCCGCGAAGGCGGCGATCGCGGTCCCACCGCGGACCACCGCGACCACGTGCGCGCTTCCCTCGCCGATGAGCCCGACCTCGTCGAGCCCCCGTCCGATCGCCGGCGAGTGCTGGAGCAACAGGAAGGTGTCGCAGGTCCCCTGCGTGAGGATGGCATCGAGCTGCTGCACCACCGAGCCGGGCAGCTTCATCCCGCGCAGCAGGCTGTAGCGTTCCTGCCGGAGCAGCGCGATCTGCGCCTGGATCACGTTCGCCGGCACGTGGAACTCCCTCAGCGTGGCGGTGAAGATCTCGATCGAGGTCTCGAACTCCTCCGGGAACACCTGGTTGGCTCCCAGCCGGTACAGCTCGTCGATCTCGGTCACGTAGCGTGTGCGGACGATGATGTGCACGGCGCGGGAGCGCGAACGGGCGAGGTGACAGGCGTGCCGCGTGGCCGTCGGGTCGCTGAGCGCGAGCACCAGCGTGCGCGCGCGTGCCACCCCGGCCCGCTCCTGGATGTGGGGATTGGTGATATCGCCCACCAGCCCGCGGCTGCCCTCGCTCACGCCCGTCTGCAGCGCTTCGGCGTCGAGGTCGACGACGATGTGCGGCAGACGCACCGCCCGCATCACCCGCGCCACGTTGCGACCATTGAGCCCGAACCCGGCGATGACGACGTGGTCGGTCATCGGGGCCGGCTCGGCATGGGTGGCCTCCCCCGCCGCCGGCGGCGGGACGCCGGCGGGGGCGCGCGCGTAGCGGCGCTCGAGGCTCAGCGCCAGCTCCGGCGCGCGCTCGACCAGGAAGGGGGTGAGCATCAGCGAGAACACGGCACCGGCGTAGAACGCCTGTCCGCCGATCGTACCAAGGAGCCCGCTCGGCAGCCCCGCCTCGGCCAGCACGAACGAGAACTCCCCGATCTGGGCGAGCGTCACCGACGCGGCGATCGCCACGCGCCAGGGGATCCGGGCGAGGCGCAACGCCGCGAGCGCCGCCAGCGCCTTGACCCCGACCAGCCCCAGGGTGCTCGCGAGCACGAGCAACGGCTGATCCACCAGGAGACGCGGCATGAACAGCATGCCGATGGTGATGAAGAACACGCTCGAGAGCGCATCGCGGATCGGCGGCACGTCGGCGGCGATCTGCGGTTTGAGATCCGACTCCGCAAGGATGAGTCCCGCGAGGAAGGCGCCAAGGGCGAGCGAGAGGCCCGCCCATGAGGTGAGCCAGGCGCTTCCCAGGGTCACCAGCACGACGCCGAACAGGAACGCTTCGCGCGAGCGCGTGCGCGACGCGTGCGCCAGCAGCCAGGGGACCGCGCGCCGCGCGATCGCGAAGGCGATCGCCACCACGAGCAGCATGACGACCGAGCGGAACCCGCCCCCCGCGGCCGCCGGCGCTCCCGCACCGGCCGCACCGGCGACCAGATCGGAGCCGCGTCCAACCCAACGGGCAAGCCACGGCACAGCGATGGCGAACGGGATCACCATCAGGTCCTGGAACACGAGGATGCCCGTCACCACCCGGCCGTGCGGCGAGGACAGCTCGAGACGGTCGGTGAGGAGCTTGAACACGAGCGCCGTGCTCGAGAGCGTGATGAGCAGACCGAAGAACATGGCGCGCGCCGGATGAACGCCGGCGATGGCGAGTGCCCCGAAGACCAGCGCCACGGTCAGCAGCACCTGGAAGGCGCCCGCGACGATCGCCCTGCGGCCGACGCGACCCAGGTCGGCCAGCGAGAGCTCGAGCCCGACCGTGAACAGCAGCAGCACGACGCCGAACTCGGCAAGGGTGCGCACCAGCTCCGCGTCACGGATCAGCCCGAAGCCGCCCGGGCCGATGAGCACGCCAGTGACGATGAAACCGATCGTGGCGGGCAGTCGCAGCCGGCGGAACAGCATGACGACCGCGAGGGAGACGCCGGCGAGCACCAGCAGCTCGCCCAGGATCGGGATCCCGTGGCTCATGGGTGGGGCCTCCGGGGGTGGAACGCGAGATGGACTACCGGGTGCGGGCCAGCTCCTCGTAGAGGTAGGCCACGCTCTTCGTCCCACCGTGGAACGAGGTGAGCGAGAATTTCTCGTTGGGAGAATGCACCTGGTCGTCGTCCAGCCCGAACCCGATCAGGATGCTCGGCAGCCCGTGGGTCTCCTGGAAGGTGGCCATCACCGGGATCGAGCCGCCCTCGCGGATCATCACCGCCGGCTTCGACCACGCGCGCTGGAGCGCACGCTTCGCCGCCTCGAGCATGGGATGGTCGGGCGCGGTGAGGAACGGCGGCGCCGAGTGCAGGTCGATCACCTTGACGGTCACCCCCGGCGGCATGATGCGTTTGACGAAGCTCTCGAAGTTGCGGAAGACCTCGGCGGGGTCCTGGTCCGGGACCAGACGCATGCTCACCTTCGCGGCGGCGAATCCCGGCAGGATGGTCTTGCTTCCCTCGCCGATGTACCCGCTCCACATGCCGTTCACGTCGAGCGTCGGGCGCACGGTGACGCGCTCGAGCGTCGTCCAGCCCTTCTCGCCCCAGGGCCCTGACGATCCGCTTTCCTGCAGGAAGCCCTTCTCGTCGAACGGGATCGCGTTCAATGACGTGCGCTCGGCGGCGCTGAGTGACCGCACCTTGTCGTAGAACCCGGGCACCGTGATGTGGCCGTCGGCGTCCTTGAGCGCGGCGATGATGCCGCACAGCGCGTTTGCCGGATCCATCACCGCGCCGCCGAAGTGTCCGGAGTGCAGGTCCTTGGACGGACCGGTCACCTCGATCTGCGTGTAGCAGATCCCGCGCAGGCCGTAGGTGAGCGCCGGCTGATCGGGGCCGAGCATGGCGGTGTCGCTGACGATGATGACGTCGGCGTCCAGCTGCGAGCGACGATCGCGCAGGAACTTCGCCAGGTTGTCGCTCCCCACCTCCTCTTCACCTTCGATGACCAGCTTGAGGTTGATGGGCAACCCGCCGTTCACCTTCATATGAGCTTCGATCGCCTTGAGGTGCATGTAGACCTGTCCCTTGTCGTCCACCGCGCCGCGCGCGTAGAGCTTGCCATCGCGCAGCACCGGCTCGAAGGGCGGCGTCGTCCACAGCTCGAGCGGCTCGGCCGGCTGCACGTCGTAGTGGCCGTAGACGAGGGCGGTGGGGCGTCCGGTGGCCCCCAGCCACTCGGCGTACACGACCGGATGCCCCGCGGTCGCCACCACCTCGACGCGCGTCATGCCGAGGGCCTTGAGGTGATCGGCGATGTGTTGCGCGCAACGCACGCAGTCGGCCCGATGCTCCGTCTTGGCGCTCACGCTCGGGATGCGGAGCACCGCCTTCAGCTCTTCGACGAAGCGATCCTGGTTCTTCTCGAGGTACGCGGTGAGGGCGTCCATAGGGCGGGGCTCCGGAGTCGGGAATCGGAGGTGCGCGCGGTTCGGGTCGCGCACTCTAGCACAGCAGCCCTGGTTCGATCCCCGCCGTCGTGGGGGCGGATTGGAGGGTCAACGCCTCGTCGGCGTTCGGCCCAGTTCGATGACGTATCGCGATGGTTCGCCGGAGTCCTCGTCTTTCCAGTCCGACCCCTCGTAGCGGATGTCATGGTCGTCGATCCAGCCCGGAAAGCTCTCTTCAAGATCGGGTGTGTGGGTCAGCCGACAGGGACGGCCATCGACGTCGAACAACCAGAGGTCATGTGCATACACGCTGTCGTCGTGCTCGTATTCACGATGGCGACTGACCACGAAGCGGCGGCTGTCGGGCGACCATTCGCAGTCGTAGTATTCCACATAGCGATCAGTGTCAGATGCGAGGACGTGTGGGCTTACGCCGGCGACGTCGATCCAGCCGATGTCCCAGCGATAGTTCGAGTCGTAAGGCATCGATGTGAAGGCGAGCCGCTTCGAATCCGGCGACCACGCGTAATCCTCGATGTGGCCGACGCGTTCGAGCATGCGAACGCTCCCCGTTCGCACATCGACCAGCGCCAGCACCCAGGGGCGCGCCCGCGACACCCGGCGGTTGCATGCGATCCAACGACCATCGGGCGAGAACCGGGGGCTGCTGCCGGAGCATAGTCGACGCGTGGCGGCCGTCGCGGTGTCCACGATGAGGATGGACGGAGAGCCGGCCTGGACGACCGCGCGAAGCGAGCCCGGCCCCGGCGCATTGTTCGCGTTCTCGGGAGCACCCAGGAGCGGGTTGCGCTCGCGGATGAGGATGTCACCGGACGTCGCTTCGCGGATCAGCACGACGCACGAGTCGCGACTCACGTTGGGCCGAACCGCCTCCACCGCGAGGCACGGCCAGCCCACAAACGCCACGACGATCGAAGTGGCTGTCGCCCACTTGTTCACGGAGAGATACCCTGGCCTCGAACCGGGAGGGGACCTACGTCGGGCGCCGCGGTCACACTTCACGGCGCCGCGAACGCCACTGGTGCGCCAAAGCGGCCCAGAGATGATAGGACCCTCCCACCACAGCCGAGACTCCGGCCATGACGACCGAGACCTGCCCCGCGCGCAGGAAGTGCCAGTACCCGAACAGCGCGAGGGGCACATGGAGAAGCACTCCGGTGCGAACCCCGGGTGATTTCCGCTTCGTCTCATAGGTGCCGACGAGATGGAACACCGCATTCGAGAACAGCAGCGCGGCCAGGGCCAGCCATCCGGGCACCGCCAGGGAGACCGGGATGAACGATCGGGGGCGCAGACCTCCCACGTCGACCACTCCACCCGGCATCCCCGAAATGCCGACGGACGCGCACGCCACCAGCAGAAGGGCATTCACGACGACATGCATCCTGGGCGTGATGCTGCTCCGGATGGCAGGGCGGTATGCGCGGTCCCAGGACGCGAACCCACCGGGATAGACGAACTCCTCCACGATGTGGAGGGCGGCGGCGCCGAGCGGCGCCCACCAGAGCCAAGTCATGGGGTCCCTGCCTCCCCTCATGCCGCTCCTGATTCCAAGCGCTCGTCGTCCACGCGACGAGTCGTCACGGGCTCACTGTAGCCGATGTGCGGCACGTCCTGGCTTGCAGAAAGGTTTCGCACCTGTGAGGATGCACCCCCTGAATCGACGCATTTCCCCCCTTGACCCGAGCGCATGCAGGTTCGAATCATCCGTGCTGAATGCTGCGGCAACGCAGAGTGCTGTGAGATCGCACCCGATGTGTTCGCGCTCGACAGCCGAAACAAGGCGATCGTCCTCGATGCCGAGGCGGCGCCGCTGGAGAAGCTGATCGAAGCGGCCGAGGCCTGTCCGTGCTCGGCGATCGTGGTCGAGGACGACGACGGCAACGAGGTGTTCCCGTGAGCGAATCGACGAGCAACCCCCCGCACGCACTCACCATGAGGGTGCTGGCCGGCCGGCTGGCCGTCTGCCGCCTCGACGCCGACGGCCCGCTGCCCGCCTGGGTGTTCCACGCCGAGGCGACGTTCTTCTCGGTGATGCGCACGCCTGAGGAGACCTCGGTGGTGTGCCCGGAGGACGATGTTCCGCCCGCCGTGGCCCGCGTCGACAAGGGATGGGTGGCACTCAAGGTGGACGGGCCGCTCCCGCTCACCATGACCGGCGTCACGGCCAAGCTCACGACGCCGCTCGCCTCGGCAGGCATCCCGGTGTTCGCGCTCTCGACCTACGACACCGACTACCTGCTCATCAAGGCCGAGCACCTGGAGCGCGCCGTCGCGCTCCTGCGCACGCGCTTCACGGTCGTCGAGTAGGCGTCCCGCGTCTCCCGGCCGCGGACGCCGCGCTCAATCGACGCGCTTCCCCACCATCACCACGCGCGGCAGCTCGAAGATGACGTCCTCGCCGTCGGGACGCACGCGCAGGTAATCGCGCACCTTGGCCGGCGCTTCGAGCAGCATGCGGCGACATTCGTCCACCACCACGCTCGAGGCGCCGACGCGCGCCAGCCAGTCGAGCAGCGAGCGCCCTTCGGGGATCTCGACCACATAGTCCTCGACGAAGTCGACACGCAGCCCGGCGCCTTCCATGAACGCGCGCCATTCGCGCGCGTTGTAATTGCGCACGGTGGTCGGATCGTGGAGCGTGTCGAGCTCGTTGAGGAACGCGTCGATCTCGGGATCGTCGGGCACGGTGCCGTCGGCGATGCCCAGGCGGCCGCCGCGCGTGAGCACGCGCGTCATCTCGGCGATGGCACCCCGGATGTCGGCGAAGTGGTGCGGGCACGCGCGCGAGGCGACCAGGCCGAAGCTGCGGTCGGCGAACGGCAGCCGGTGCGCGTCGCCGCAGACGCGATCGACGTTCGCGAGCTCCGCGCGCTTCGCCGCGAGCCGGGCGGCGTGGAGCATCTCCGGCGCGGCGTCGAAGGCGACGGCGCGCGCGACGTACGGCGCGAAGGCGATGGCCACGGGCCCGGGCCCGCTGCCCACGTCCAACAGGGTCTCGTCCGCGACCGGCTCCATGCGCTCGAGCAGCATGTGGCGGGTGGCGCCCTCGACGTGGGCGCGGCTGACCGCGTACTGGCGCGCGTGATCCCCGAAGTGCCGCGCCGTCTCGGCGAGTCCCGGTCGCGACTCCTCGGCGTCGGGCTTCGGATTCACGTCCGGCTCGCGGCGCCGCTCTCGACCGGCAGACCGGCACCGCGGTATGCGTCCATCCCGCCCACGCCGTTCGCGACACGCGCGAAACCCGAGCGCTGGAGCACGCTGCTAGCGATGCTGCTGCGGTAGCCGCTCGCACACACCACGACCCACCCGGTATCGCGGTCGAGCTCGCCGACGCGTTCCTGGAGCTGCGCGAGCGGTATGTGCGTGGCCCCCGCCAGGTGGAAGTTCTGCCACTCGCCCGCGCGTCGCACGTCGAGGACGTTGCGGCCCTCGGTCGCCAGGGACTCGACCGGGACCCGTGCCGTCGCACCGACCGGCAACCCTTCGGCGCGCCAGCGTTCGATGCCGCCCTCGAGCACGCCGACGACCTGCTCGTAGCCGACGCGCGCGAGGCGCATCACCGCCTCCTCGATCCGCTCGGCTTCTGCGATCAGCAACAGAGGCTGGTCGGGCCGCAGGAGCGTCCCCACCCAGGAGGCGTACTGTCCGTCGAGCGACACGTTGAGCGCTTCGGGGACGTGCGCGATCGCGAAGGCCTCATCCGGCCGCGTGTCGACGACGACAGCGCCACGCTCGGCGGCAGCCGCGAACGCCCGCGGTGTCAGCGTCGGCGGCAGCGGTCGCTCGGCATCGAGCGCCGGGCCCGCCTTGTTCACGTCACGCGAGTGCAGATAGTAGATGGGAGTCTCGGGCACGTCGCGCGTCACCTCGGCGATGAACGCCTCGCGGCTCATGGGTTTGAGCGCCGCGTTCATCGCCCGCTCGCGGCCGATGGTGCTCCAGGTGTCCTTGCTGATGTTGCGACCGCACAGCGAGCCCGCCCCGTGGGCAGGATAGACGCGCGTCTCGTCGGGAAGTGTCAGGAGCTTCCGGTGCAGGCTGTCGTACATCATCCCCGCCAGATCGGTGACCGGCAGGCGAGAGGAGAGGATGTCGACGCGGCCCACGTCGCCGACGAACAGGGTGTCGCCGGTCAACACGCCCCACGGCAATGCGTCACCGGCGCGTTCGAAGACCAGGAACGAGAGACTCTCGGGCGTGTGCCCGGGGGTCTCGAGCGCGCGGAAGACCAGCTGCCCGATCCGGACCTCGTCGCCGTCGCAGAGGCCGCGGTGCGGGTACGACGCCTCGGCCTTGCAACCGATGCCGATCGTGGCCCCCGTGCGCGCCGCCAGCTCGCGATGGCCCGAGACGAAGTCGGCGTGCAGGTGTGTCTCGAGCACCCAGGTGATGCGCAGCCCGTGCGCCTCGGCCTCGTCGAGGTACATCTGCACGTCGCGCGAGGGATCCACGACCACCGCCTCGCCGCCATCGCCGATCAGGTAGGAGGCGTGTGCCAGGCAGCCGACATAGAACTGTTTGAAGTGCATGGGGGTTCCCCAACGGTCGGCTTGTCGTGGCCGCATGTCAGCAGCAGGGATCCCCGAGCCGGCCGCGTCCTCATTTCCCGAGGCAGCATACACCCCTGGACGGACCCGGATCCCGTCGAGGATCCCGGGGTCTGACGGGCCATTTGCCGCTTGCCGCCCACCCGTCCGAAGATGAAGCTCTGCCCCGACGCGCATCCTCGGGAGGCCGCCGCATGACGAATCGCCGTCGTCCCCTCATCGCCCGCTGTGCTCTGGTTCTCGGGTGGGTCCTCGTCCCAGCGCTCGCGCGCTCCGACGACTGGACCACGGCCACCCCCGACGAACTGGCGCTCAAGACCTCCACGGTTCAGCCGGGCGCCGACGCCGAGGTCCTGCTCTGGGAGATCTCGGTGGACGATGCTCCCGAGGACGATCCGACGAGCACCGTTTTCAATCACTATCTGCGCGTGAAGATCTTCACCGCGGCCGGAGCGGACAGGTTCAGGCAGGTCTCGATCGCTTACGAGAAGCACTCGACGGTGGGCTTTGTGCGGGCGCGCACCACAAGGACCGACGGCTCCGGGGTCTCGCTGGCGAAGGATGCGGTCTTCACCAGCACCCTTGCAAAGCAGAACAAGCGGGAGATCCGAACCACAAGCTTCGCGCTGCCGGGAGTGGAACCGGGTGCGATCGTGGAGTATCGGTACCGTGAGGCCCGCCATGAGTTCCTCGCACACAACATGTCGCTACCCCTCCAGCTCGACATGCCCGTGCAGCTGGTGCGGTACATCATTCGCCCGTTCGTTTCGCCCAGCTACAGCATGCGCACCATGACATTTCATGCGGTAACCTCACGCTTCGATCGATCCGGGATGGGCTTCCACACCACGACCGCGAAGAACCTGCCTGCGTTCGTCGAAGAGCCGTACATGCCGCCCAGGGCCGAGATCAGCGGCTGGATCCTCATCTACTACTCGGGCGAGGAGCACAGCGACCCGGACGGCTACTGGCGCGACGTCGGTGAAACCAGCGCGAAGTGGTTCGAGACGGTCAGTCGCGCGAACGGGCGCATGCGATCGGTCGCGGACAGCCTGACGTCGGGCACCTCCGGGTCGGAGGCAGGGCTGCGTCGCCTGTTCGACTGGTGCCGGACGAACGTGCGCAACCGCACCGACGACGCGCTCGCGAACATCCCGGTACCCGACACGAAGATCAAGCCGAACGAGAGCGCCGCCGACGTGTTCGCCCAGCGTGCGGGGACGAGCAGCGACGTGAACCTCCTGTTCGGCGCGCTGGCGCGCGCTGCGGGCTTTGACGTGCGGCTGGCTCGCATGTCCGACCGCGACCGCTACTTCTTCGACCCCCGGACGCCGAATGCCTACTTCCTGGTGTCATCCGCGATCGCCCTGCGGCTCGACGGAGCGTGGCGCTGCTTCTCCCCGGGCGACACGCCCATGCCGTTCGGCACGCTCAGGTGGCAGGAGGATGGACAGCAGGCCTTGCTCTGCGACCGCGACAGCACCCGCTTCATGGATCTGCCGATGGCGACGCCTGCCTTCACGTCGCAGACTCGCGTCGCCGACCTCACCTTGTCCCAGGATGGCACTCTCGAGGGAGAGCTGCGCATGACGTTCGAGGGGCACATGAACATGGAGCGTCGGCTCGATGAGGCGGGCGAGTCGGTCGCCGAGAGGGTGAAGCGCATCACCGACCGTTTCGAGGGGACCCTCGGCACGGCAGAAGTGAGCCGGGTGCGCTTCGATGACACCACGCAGGTGTCACAGCCCTATGTCGTCCATCTGCACCTGCGCGTGCCGGACTACGCGCGGCGCGTGGGCCGGCGTCTGTTGCTCCAGCCGAACCTCTTCGAGAAGGGCGCCGCGCCCACCTTCCCGAGCAGCACCCGTCGCTACCCGATCTATTTCCACTATCCGTGGAGCGAACAGGACTCGGTGCGGATCACGCTGCCGCAGGGCTACGCGGTGGACGAAGCGGAGCAGCCGAAGGGGCTCGACCTTCCGGGAGTCGGCAGCTACATCGCCACCATGCGCCTCTCTCCCGACGCGCGAACCCTCATCTATACCCGTGCATTCCGATTCGGGGACGGCGAGACGATCTACTTCCCGAAGGGGAGCTACTCCCTGCTCAAGCAGACGTTCGATTCGATCCAGCAGCGCGACGCCCACTTGCTGACGATATTCGACCCGGCGGCTCCAGAATGAAGACTGTCGCGCCGTGCGCGGCGCTGGTCCTGCTCGTCTCGAGCCTCCCGCCGCTCGCGCTCGCCGGCGACGCCCCACCGCCGTGGCTGACCGCGGTGATCGCGGCGCCGCTCCCGGACTACGGCGACAGGGTCCACGCGGCGGAGCTGCTCCGTGAGCGAGTGGTGCGCGTCGAGCCCGATGGCCACATGGTCGTCACTGAGCGCGGCGCGATCCGCGTGCTCGCCCAGGAGGGACGCAGCTCGGCGGCGTGCCAGGCGGTGTATTCCGTGGCCTCCGGCAAGGTGACGTCGATGCGCGCCTGGCTCGCGACGCCAGGAAAGGAACCGCGCGCGTACGGCAAGAAGGAGGCGATGGACTCGCAGCTCGCCCCCGGAGACGTGTACAACGAATCACGCGTCCGATCCATCCGGGCGGGGGACGATGCCTCCCCGGGCGACACGTTCGGATACGAGTGGACG
>JBGPXY010000178.1:0-5672 GCA_041492985.1 Candidatus Eiseniibacteriota bacterium | reverse complement strand
GCGGTGGACAATCTCGTCAGCCGCCTCCGACAGAAGCTGGAAGCAGACCCCCAGACCCCCCGACTGTTCGTGACACTCTGGGGTCTGGGCTACCGGTTCGATCCGGAACCGTCCCCATAGCGACGGCCGGCATACGCGTGGGTGCCGGCCGTCTCGCTCCCGGCGCGTTACAGCGAATTCAAGAATGCGAGGAGCGCCTGCCGCTCACGAGCATCGAGCCTCGTGAAGCGGCTGCGAGCGCTACTCCCCTGACCGCCGTGCTCGAGGATCGCGTCCACCGGGGTCCTCGCCCGCCCGTCGTGCAGGAACACCGGGCGCGCGCTCAGGCCCCACAGCGGCGCGGTACGCATCTGGCGACCAGAAGCCTGGCCCTGAACGATCGCATCACCGAGCACTCCCATGTCGTGCAGCAGGAAATCGGAGAACGGCTGGAACGCCTTGTGCGCCAGGGCGGGCACCGGGCTGTCTCCGGTGACCAGAGTCGGCGTATGACAGTTCGCGCAACCGACCTTCAGAAACACGATACCGCCGGCAATCGTCTGGCCAGTCCTGGGGCCTCGCGGCGGCGGCCCGAGCAGGGTCATGAAGTCGGCGAACCGCTCCACACCCTCGCCGTCGTCGTTCATGGTCGGAACGGGGTTGAATGCCAATGCATCACGGTTGCCCTGAGGAGCGTTCTCCTCCGGGAAGTCCGGGCTGGTGATCCCCATCTCGTTCAGGTAGGCGTCGCCCGAGAACTGGTGCAACGTGGCGACCTGCGCCTTCCAACCGAAGCGACCCACGCGGGTCGCGCCCGTGCGGATCTCCGTGACCATGTGCGGCGTGCCACGGGTCGAGGGCGAGTGGCTGGCCTGGAACTGGGCGAGCGCGAGCAATGAGGCGTCGGTGACCGCCTCGACCAGGCCGAGACCGAAGAGCGGCGTGGTGATTCGCAGCGCACTCACGCTCGCCGCGCGGGGCACCACCTCGGGAACGAACGTGTACGCGCCGTGTTCGGTGTCGACGCGACCGATCGCGTGATCCTGAAGGAGCGAGCCGCCGAGCTCGGCCAGCGGATCGAATCCTCTTCGTCCCCACCTGCCGAACCGAGTCTCTGCCCGCCCGGTCGTGCCACCCACCGGACCGCTGTGGCAGGTGGTGCACGAGGCCTCGTTGAACACGGGCCCGAGTCCGTCCTCGGTAGTCTCTACATCCTGGAACTCCGCCAGGCCTGCCGCGAAGCGCGCCAGGTCGGCCGCATCCAGGCCCTCGAGCGGTCCTCCGAGAGTTGTGGAGGTTGCCATGTCCGCGGGCGACGTGACGTCCGCGGAAACGCTATCGGACATGGCCAGCTCTGAAACGGCCAGGGTCGCCTCGGCCACATCCGACTTGACGGGCGGAGCGGTGGTCAGGTGGTGGGAGTCGCACCCGACGCAGAGGAGGAGCGTGAACACAACCAATCCAGATCGCGCTGCTGGTGACACCTTCGGCAGGATGCGGTGCATGACGGTCCTCCACCGCATCGCAGGCTCGATGGCAGCCGGATGCGAAGGACGAGGGCACGGTCATGCCGGTGGGGAGAGGCGAGACGACCGTTCAGGGTGCGACAGGGCTCTGAGGGGAGCGAACGGCGGCGGATCAATCCGCCCGAGATCTCCTCGATTCGGCCTGGTGGAAGGGCACGCGTGGGCACACGTCGGTATGGCATCGAGGGGAGTGGGTCAATCTTCTAACACCCCGGCGGCGGGATGAGTCATGTAAAGACTGTTTAAACAGCGTCGGGTGCCATGAGTGGCGGCCCCGCGGACCCCCTGGGCTCAGTCGAGCCGCACGAGGCGAGCGATCGCGACCCGCCCGGCGGTGGTGACGCGAACGTGATAGACGCCGGTCGGCGCGCGCCCCCCGGCATCGTCGCGGCCGTCCCATGTCCAGGTGAGCACGCCGGCCGCCAGCGCACCCGATCTGAGGCGACGACCGAGCAGGTCGAGCACCTCGACGCGCGCGTCTACCTCGAGCGGCCGTTCGAACATCACCCGCTGCAGGCCGCGGGCAGGATTGGGCGCGGTACGCAGGACCCCGTGGCTCACACGCTCGAGCCACGGCACGCCGAGAGTCTGCGTGCCGAGCAATCCACTGGGCCCGAGGTGATTCGCGAACAGGTTCTGGTTGCTTGCGACGCGAGCATCCCGATAGCTCACCAACAGGCCGCCCGCCCCGTCGCCGACCGCGGCGCTGGAGGTCTGACCGAGCGGGCCGCGGCATACGGTGATGCCATATTCGCCCCACTGCCGCACCCCGGCGCCATCGATCTTCTGCGCGAACACGTCGCCGCCGGCGAAGTCGGTCGTGTTCCACACGACGAACGTGCTGTCGCCGCCGGTGGGCACCACGGCGAAGCGCTCAATGGCCGGGGCGCCGGAGCAGACCTGCATCCCGCCCGTCCACGCGAAGGCCCCGTCGCCAGCGACACGCTGAGCGTAGATGCTGGTCGCGGGCAGGCTGCGGTAGTCACGCCACACGGCGACCGCGCTTCCGCCCGCGAGCGCCCGCAGTTGGACCCCGCTCTGGATGGCGCCGTCGCTGCACACGGCGAGACCATCGCCGGTCCACATCGGTGCGCCGGCAGCGGACATGTGTTGTGCGTAGATATCGGTGTTGGTGGTGCGTCCGTCGTCCCACGCCAGGATCGCGCCACCGGCGCCGTCACCCACCAGGTCGACGGGGCCCTGCGCTCCGGTCGCGGCGCACACGGTGGCGCCGCCTGCGGTCCAGAGGACTGCGCCCGTCGCGGTGACGCGCTGCGCCGCCACATCCACCGGGGTGGTGCCCCCGAAACCCAGCGCCACGATGGCGCCCCCGCTGCCGTCGGGAACGATCGCCAGCGGCGCCGAGGGATTCGCCCGTAGCAGAGGTCCCTCGGCGGGCGGGGCGGCTCCGAGCTGCTTGACTCCGAGCGAGTCGAGCCGCTGCACCTGAGTGCCGGGGTTCCCGGAAGCGAATGTCAGAAAGATGCCTCCGGTCAGGTCGCGGCAGATCTTCGGGCCGAACTGCGAATTGAGCCCGCCCACCGGTCGGATCCCGTTCGCCGCCCAGCGGCGCATGCCATTGGCGGCGATGTGCTGGACGTAGTACCCCTGCGCCCCGCCGGTCGTGCGCAGGTCGACCCACGCCATGAACGCGCCACCGCCCCCGTCGGCGATGATCGTTGGCCGCAGCTGCAGGCCGGCCAGGTTGCACACCACGGTCCCGCCGGCGCCCCAGAGCGTGTCGCCCTGGGCGTTCACGCGAGTGCAGTAGAGGTCGGGGTCGAAGCCGGGCTTGCGGAAGTCGGTCCACATGACGATGAACCCGCCCTCGCCGTCGCTGACCATCATCGGATCGGTCAGGTCGCCGGGCTGCAGGCACACGGGCGTGCCGACCGTGGAGTCGCTGCTCCAGCCAGCGCCGGCGGGCTGGGCACAGAGGGCGAGGGCGATCAGCCCGATCACGAGTCCGACGGTGCGGCGGTCGAGGGAGGGCATCGGGGCATGCTCCGGGCATCGGCCTGGCCGCCACCGGGCCAGTACCGGGCGCGAAGTAGGTCGTCCCTACCGCGAACGCGCGAAGCGGCCGCCCGTCACACCGGGTCGGCGGGGAGTGGAAACCCGGCTCCCGCCGGCCCGCCCACCCGCCACAGTGTTCACGCCCCGGTCAGGACCACCTCAACCCTTGGCGATGCTCGACCACCGCTGCTGCCTCTCGGCGGCCGACGTCTCTTCGACGCGCGTGGAGACGGTCCACACGTGCCCGGACGGATCGATGATCCGCGCGGTGCGATCGCCCCAGAATTGGTTCGTCACCGGGAGCAGGAGCCTCGCCCCGGCGGCCACCGCCCGCGCGATCACCGCGTCGACGTCCTCGACATAGACGTAGAGCACCACCGGCGAGCTGGCGTCCGGCTGCGGGGCGCGGCTCGCGAGGGTGGGCCACTCTCCTTCGATCATGACCATGGCCGGCCCGATCTTGACGAGCGCGTGCGCCACGGCCCCGTCGGGGCCCGGTCGCCGCACCAGCTCCACGGCCTCGAACGTGGTCTTGCAGAAGTCGATCTCAGCCGCGGCGTCGCGGCACACCAACATCGGCGTCACCACGGAGACACCGTCGGGTATCGATTTCACTTTGCTCATGATCGTGTTTCCTCCGCGGGTCTACACCCTCCTCACCCCTGCCGCCAGGCGTCCCCGTCACGGCGTGCCCGCCCCTCGCCCTCGAGCTTGAGCAGGTGCGCCAGCAGCGAGCGCTCGGCGTAGGGCCACAGCTCGGGCTTCGTGTCGGTGTAGGCCCGCTGAACCAGCTCGCCCAGGGCCCGTGGCTCGGCGGCGAGTGCGGCCAGCACCTTCGCTTCGCGCTCCCGCCGATGGGCGATGAGCCAGCGGATGCGTCGCATCGCCGCCCCCTGCGGCGCGCCGTGGCCGGGGAACAATGTCTCGACTGGCTCGGTCAGCAGCCGTTCGAGCGAGGCGACGTACGCGGCCATGTCGCCCTCGGGCGGATCGATGATCACCGTGCCGCTGCCGCCCGGAATGTGGTCGCCGGTGAAGAGCGAGCGCGTGCGTGGGTGGAGGAAGCTCAGGTGCCCGCGCGTGTGGCCCGGGGTGTGGAGTGCGCGCAGGTTCCAGTCGCCGGCCCCGGGCACGAGCGGGATCCAGTCGCCGTCCTTGAGCACCAGGTCGACGCGCACGTGCATCGCGGTCTCGGCGTGGGCCGCGACCGGCACCGGGAAGCGCTCGCGCACCGCCTCGAGCCCGGCCACGTGATCGGGATGATGGTGCGTGAGCAGGATGATGCGCAGACGTCGGCCGTCGCGCCGCAGCTCGTCGAGCAGCGCGAACAGCGATTCCAGCTCGGCGGGCTCGCCGCTGCCGGGGTCGATGAGCGCCATCTCGGACTCGCCCACAAGGTAAGCGTTGGTGTGCGTCGCCGGCGGCAGTGGGCGCGTCTTCATCGGCAGGAGCACGATGCCCCACTTGAGTTCGATCCGGCGCACGGGCTGGCCCGAGCGTCGCGGCGCCTTCACCAGTCGGGCGGCGAGGTCGTCGTCGCCCTCGGCCATGGTGATCAGGCTCCACAGGATGGGTGCGGCGAACGTCTCGTGTCCCGCGCGCCAGCGCTCGATCGCGCGCCGCGGATGCACCCACTCACCGTCGGCCAGCTCGCCCACGTGCACCGTGGCCTCCTGGCCATCGGGAACGCGCGCCAGGAAGTAGTCGGTCTCGAACCCGCGCGGGGCGAACGGCGGCGACACCCAGCGACCGGCGAACGCCAGCGCATCGCCGCGGAACTGCCAGCCGTGCTCGAGGGCCAGCGCCGGGAACGTGGCCTCGCCGGCGAGCAGCCGGCGTCGCGCCTCGGCGACGCCTTCGGCCGGACCGGGCTCCTCCACTCCCACCAGCACGCCCGCCTCCTCGAACGCCTCGCGCAGGGCGCAGGCCATCAGCTCGCCCTGCGCACCGTCGGGGGCGCCCTCGATCGGCAGCTCCGCGTCCTCCGGGTTCACCGTGCCGCCCACGAACGCGCGGAAGCCGGGCATGTAGCTGACGCTGTCGCTGCGCCGCACCCAGAAGGTCTCGAGCCCGTCGCCACGCCCGCGAACGAGCAGCACGACGGCGGAGGCGCGGTTGGGCTGTCGAGTGGTTGGGGCCAAGAGGTGGTCG
>JBGPXY010000176.1:0-5829 GCA_041492985.1 Candidatus Eiseniibacteriota bacterium | reverse complement strand
CGGAGAGCGCCAGGAAGCAGACGAGCGCGACGGGGCGTGACGTCATGGTGTCTCCCAAGGGTCGGCCGAAGAAGTCGCACAGGTGAGCGAAGCGGCACGAGAGTCTACGGGGTGGTCTCCGCGCCGGTCAAGGAATCGGACGACACTCACACCGCCACGGCGGATGCGACACGTCGGTGTGGACGAGACCCTGACGCTACGCGCTGCGGGATGCGCGCCTGACGTCCCCCTCGCGCGATGCACGCGAGTCGTTCAGCCGTTGTCACAGGTGTGCACCACCTCCGCGTACGGCCCGGCTGGACGACGGGCCGTCGCACGCAACGTGTCATGGTGTTTTCGCTTGCCTGCGCAGAGCGCGCGAGTAGTATCGAAGGCACCCAGCCGACCGGGCGGGTCGCGTTCTGCCGCGGTTTGGATTCCAGCCTCCCCCCGGTCGCCACTGCGCTCGGGTCCATCCCACGGATAGGCTCAGCACCCCACGGAGAGGGGTCGTCCCGTGCAGCACCACGCTCGTCATCCTGCTTCGCATGGTCCCGCCCCAAGAGGTCTCTCGCCCGGCTGCTGCCCCGGCGGCCGCCGAACGATTGGCCAGAACACAATCCTCGCCCTCCGCCTGACCGGCGCCGCGCTGGCTGCGGCCCTTGTATCGGGCGCCCTGGCCGCCCGTCCTGCCGCCGCGGCCGAAGGGCTCTACCTGACCTGGAACGACTGCTCCCAGGGGTCCACCGCGGTCTCCAATCGGGTCTTCGACTGCTTGACCAACAGCGGTTCCAACGAGCTGTACTGCGCGTTCATCATGCCGCTGGCGGCCGGCAACGTGGTGGCGGTCGAGATCGTCATGGACATCCAGCACTCCGACACGTCGCTGCCCGACTGGTGGCGGCTGGACGTGGGTGGCTGCCACGAGGGGAACATCCAGGCCTTCGCCGACCCCGGGGGACGGAGCGCGTGCAACGACATGTGGCAGGGGACGCCGGCGATCGCCGGGATCCAGGGCTACATCCCCGCCGAGCCGCGCGGCGCCGGCAGCCAGGCCCGTGTCAAGGTGGCGGCGAGCGTGCTTCCGCAGGACGCCGTGAGCGTGGACGGGTCGAGCATGTACTACGCCGCGCGCATCGTGGTGAACAACGACCACACGGTCGGCACGCCCTCATGCGGCGGGTGCGACAAGGCCGCGTGCCTGGTGCTCAACTCCATCCTGGTCGGACGCGTGCCGGGCTCGCCCGGGGGCGATTACTTCCTGCAGACGCCCGGGCCGGGCGCCGCGAACTGGGCGCGCTGGCAGGGTGGGGTCGGGGCCGATTGCGCGGCGGTGCCGGTGCGCAACGTCGCCTGGGGGCAGGTCAAGAGCCTGTACCGGTGATCGCGGGCGGACTCTCGCGCTAGCGGGGCCGCGCGGAACGCGGTCCGGGCGCGGCCCGCCGGATTCCCTGTCTCACCAGGCGCGCCAGCGCCGGCTCGTTCACCACCACGCGCGTGCGCTTGCGCAGCGTCGCCAGCAGTGCCTGGATCCGACGCTCGCCGTCCTGATCGCTCCATGAGCGCTGCACCAACTGGCGCACGTCGTCGAAGGCGCGCCGCTGCGACGGGAGCACCGCGTTCACCCGCACCACCTGCCAGCCGCCGCTCACCGAGTCGGGGCCCAGCACCGTGCCGGTGCCGCTTGTCATGGCGGCGGCGAACAGGGCGCTGTCGCCGCGCGCGGTGATCTCGGCGGTGTAGTCGACGCGCTCGCGCCGTGCGCGCGCCACCAGCGTCTCGGCCTCCGCCGGATCCCGAAGCCGCACCGCCATGCGCGAGGCCTCACCGCGCTCGGGCAACAGCAGACGCACGACCTGGAGCCGCGTGGGGATGCCCCACACGTCGATGTCCTTGTCGTAGAACCGGCGCAGCGTCAGCGAGTCGGTGGGGATCTGATCGAAGACTTCACGCATGATGAAGTACTGCACGGCAAGGTACTCGCGCTGGCGCTGGACGGCCTCCACCACGCGCGGATGGCGCTCCATGTGGTGCTGCCCGGCGTCGCGGCGGAGCAGGCGCTCGAAGAGGCCGTTCTCGACCAGATCGTGCACGTCCTCGGCGTTCTCGATGCGCGGGCGGAAGATCGGATTGAGCTTCTGCCAGGCATCCCGGAGTTCGCCCACCCTGTAGGTGCCGGCGCTCGACCAGGCCACGACGCGCGCCGAGTCGGCGGGGTCGATGTTGGGCATCTGCCCCATCACTTGCAGCCTCGACCACAGCGAGGAGTCCCCGGAAGGGTGCGGGATGTCCGCGAACGCCTTCGCCAGGCGCGCGACCAGCGTCTCCTCGTAGGTGACGTCGAGCCTCGAGACGGTGCTCTCGCGGGCCGCCACCCCGAGTGCTTCGGCCCCGAGCGGCGGCTCGCCTCGCGCGGCACGGGCCCGGGCCGCCACGGTGAGCGCCGAGTCGAGCGCGGTGCGCATCATGGTCCGGTCTCGAATGCTGACCACCTCGGCGCTCTCGAGCGACGTCCACTCGAACGTCTCCTCGACCGCGCGCTCGGCGAGCGCCTCCTTGTCGATGAGAAGATCGAGAAACCGCCGTGCGCTCTCCGGGGTAAGAGAATCAGCCCGGGCCGGGGGGGCGATCTGCGCCCAGCCCCGCCGGAAGGTCTCGGCGTCGATCGTCCGCCCGCGGCCGACCACCGCCAGCACCGTGTCGGCGAGCGGCCGACCCTGCGGCAGGCGCACGGGTGAAGTGGCGCGCGGGGCGCTCTTGGCACCCGCGCCCCCCGACGTCGTGACACCGCCCGGGAAGGCGGACGCCGCGAACGAAGACACGGCGAGGGCGGCCAGCAGCGACAGGGATCCGGCCCGGCGCGATCGGCCCCACAGCGACATGACACCTCCCGAGGATGGTGACCGTGAGAAACGAGAGCGGGCAGTATAGCAGTGACTTGACCCGCTCTCCGCGGCGTCCCTAGACTCACCCGCTCATGCGCCTCCGTCTGTCCCACCGAGCGGCCGCCCTCCTGCTCGCCCTGCCGCTGCTCGTCGCCCGTCCCGGCTACGCCGACCCGGTGCGCGTGGTCGCCAGCGACGATCGCGGCGTGACGCTCGAGATGACGCTCCCCGACTACGCGCTGGGGAAGGCAGGCGAGGACGGACGCTCGCGGCTCACCGCCGCGGGCCTCAACGCGCACACGCTCCCGGGCCGGCCGGTACTGCCCGCGGCGTCGGTGCTGGTCGCGCTGCCGCCGGGAGCCCACCCGGTGCTGGGCGCCATCGACGGTGACGCCGAGGAGATCCGCGACCGCGTGCGGCTCACGCTCGGCGACCGGCGCGGGTTCGCCGAGGACCCGCACGGGGTGGGTCTGGTGCCGACCGCCGAGGCGGCCGATCCGATCCGCGACGGCGCCTGGCCGACGACGCCGATCGAGCTGGGCGCACCCTTCACGCTGCGCGGCCAGCGCCTGGTGGCGATCCGCTTCCAACCGTTCCGCTACGACGAGGCCGCCGCCCGTCTGTGGGCGCGCCACCGGATGCGGGTGCGCGTCCAGTTCGCCGGCGCCGGCGCGGGATCGAGCGCGCTCGCTCCCGCGACCGAAGACCGGCACTGGGACCCGGTGCTGCGCGGCGCGGTACTCAACTTCGAGCAGGGCCAGCGCTGGCGCGTCGCTCGGCCCGCGGCCACGCGGCGCGGCGCGACCGGCGGCCGCTCCCTCTTCGACCGCGCGCCCGGCTTCGTCGCCGCAACGGGTGTGGCGCTGTTCGACGAAAGCGATCCCGAGGTGCGCGTCCTGCTCGACAGCACGGGGGTCTACGAGCTGCCCTACGACGCGCTGGCGGCGAAGGGGTACCCCGTTGGCGTCCCGGTCGGCCAGGTGAGCGTGCATCGCCACGAGTTCGTGGAGGGCGCCGTCCCCGCCTACCAGACCATCGAGCTGCCCATCGAGGTGGACGAGGCGCAGCCCGCGGACGGCTTCTTCGGCAGCGGCGACCGGATCGTCGTGTTCGTCCAGTCCTGGGCCGAGCGCTCGGCCGCCTCGCTGCCGCAGCGCGTCTGGGGCGACGGCGAGGTCATCTACGCCACCCGCGTGGCGCGCGGTGGGCTCCGCATCGGCGGTCGCAGCGGCTGGCGTGACGCCATCGGGCTCACCCCGCTGCCGTCCTACCCCTGGACGCAGCACTGGGAGAAGAACCTGGTCCACATGCCCTTCCCCGGCACGGCGCCGGCGGAGACGACCTACGACCAGTACCACTGGACCGACCTGCTGCCCTACTACGTGCGGCCCGAGACCCTCCGCTTCGAGACCAACCACCTCGATCCGACGCACGCCATCCCGTTCACCGTCGCCTGGCAGGGGCGCAAGGTCGGCGGCACGTACCTCACCTGGGGGCAGGTGCGCAACGGTGTGGCCACCTATAGCGTCGTGGCGGACTCGGTCGCCTGGACCGGCAAATCCAACCTGGTGATCAACGCCACGCTGCCCGGGAACGCCCTCACCGAGGGGCTCACGAACAGCATCGTGATGTGGGGGCGCAGCTCCAGCGCCCCTCCCAATCCCCTGACCAACGCGTTCGCGAGCGTCAGCCTCAACTGGTTCGAGGCCACCTACTGGCGCAGCTACCGCGGCATCACGGACTACCTGGCCTGCAACAGCGGTGACGCGGTCGGTCCCTACGAGATCCTCGCCACCGGATTCACCGACACCACCGCGCTGCGGGCGTACGACGTCACCGATCCGCTCGTGCCGCTGCGGCTCACCGGTGTGCGGCGCGAGCGCATCGGCGCCGAGTTCGCGCTCCGGCTTCAGGACTCGACCGTGGTCGGCGTGCCGCTTCGCTACCTGGTGTTCGCGCAGGCCAGGGCGGTGCCGGCGGCGAGGATCACACCGGTCGCATTCCCGCGCCCGGCGCTCGCGGAACGGACCTCCGGCGACTACCTGCTCATCGCGCCCGACGCGTTTCTCGGCGCCGTGCAGCCCTTGAAGACGTTGCGTGAGGCGGAGGGGCTCGACGTGGCGCTCAGCCCGCTCGAGACGATCTTCGACGAGTTCAACGGCGGGCGCCGCTCGTCCTGGGCCCTCAAGCGCTACATCCGCTTCGCGCTCAACAATTGGAACGCCCGGTTCGTGGTGCTGGTCGGTGACGGCAGCGAGGACCCGCAGAACTTCGCGCGCAACTCCGGGCCCGACGTCGTGCCGGTGCAGCAGATCGCCGGACCGGTCGGCGTGTCCGACGGTCGCGAGGTGATCCCGAGCGACGGCTGGTACGTGTGGTGTCTGAACGGCTGCGACCCGGATCCCTTCACCGGTCAGCCGCCGCCCATCCTGCCCGAGCTGTTCATCGGCCGGCTGCCGGTCACGACCGTGCAGGAGGCCAGTGACGTGGTGGCGAAGCTGGTCGCCTACGAGAACGTCACGCCCGTCCAGGCGTGGCGCAACCGACTGCTGCTGTTCAGCGACGACGACTACTCGGGGGCGACGACCTTCGGGGGTGGCGGCGCCGGGGCGGGGTACTGTCAGCGCTTCTACGAGGACCGGTTCCGCCTGCTCAACGAGACGATCCGCGCGGCCATCGTCGACTCGGCGGGCCTGCGCCGCAGCGACGTCGAACACTTCGACATGGGCGTCTGGCTGCAGGGCGAGACGAACGACGGGGGGAATCCGCCCTGTCGGCCCGACCTGATCGCCACCCAGAACAACACGCGGGCGACCGTGACGCCAGCGCTGTTCTCGCGCCTGAACGACGGTCGCATGTGGTGGAACTACCAGGGCCACGCCAACGAGTACGTGCTCGCGCACGAGAACTTCTATCGCAACGTCGGCGCCGAGGACGACAAGGACCGGCTCGTCAACCAGGACAT
>JBGPXY010000188.1:0-5139 GCA_041492985.1 Candidatus Eiseniibacteriota bacterium | reverse complement strand
CGATGCGCTGCGGGCGATGGTGCGTCACTACACGCTCGAGGCCGGCGTCCGGGGGCTGGCGCGCCAGATCGCGACCGTGTGCCGCAAGGTGGCGCGCGCGCACGTGACCGGCGACACCCGGCGCCACACGCTGACGGCCGACAAGCTCGATCCGTACCTGGGACACCGTGTCTTCGCGCCCGAGGTCATCGAGCGGCAGGACGAGGTGGGGGTCGCGCACGGGCTGGCCTGGACCGCGGCCGGCGGCGAGATCCTCGTGGTCGAGGCCCTCAAGATGCCCGGCAGCGGACGGGTGGTGACCACCGGCCAGCTGGGCGAGGTCATGCGGGAGTCCGTCCAGGCCGCGCATTCCTACGTGCGCTCGCGCGCCGACATGCTCGAGATCGACGCCGAGGCGTTCTCGAACTACGACATCCACATCCACTTCCCGGCCGCCGGGGTGCCGAAGGATGGCCCTTCGGCCGGCATCACGGTGGGGCTCGTCATCGCCTCGGTGCTGAGCGAGAAGCCGATCCGTCGCGACATGGCGATGACTGGCGAGGTGAGCCTGCGCGGCAAGGTGCTGGTCGTGGGCGGGCTGCGCGAGAAGGCGCTGGCCGCCTATCGCGCGGGCATCAAGACCATCCTGTTCCCGGCCGTCAACGTGAAGGACTTGGACGACGTGCCCGAGGACGTGCGTGCTCAGCTCGACCTGGTTCCGGTGGAGACCATGGACCAGGTCTTCGCGCTCGCGCTCCACCGCGTCATCGTGCCGCAGCGTGTGGCCGGCGACTTCGTCATCGAGGTCGGCGACGACCAGATGCCGACCCCCGAACCGGGACCGGACGAGCTGCGACGGGCCGCGCGCAGCGGCCGCAAGGGCTGAGCGGCTGCTCGCGAAGACGCCTTAGCCGCGCCCCGGCCGGGGTTCGCCCCGGCTCTCGGCATCGTCCTCGTCCACGTCCTCATCGCGCACCTGGCCGCCGCGCTCGAGCGCCAGCAGGTAGTCGGCGATCAGGGAGCGGGCTTCGGCGCCATCCTCCGGGTTCACGAGGATCTCGCCCCACGCGGTCGTGGACCAGTCTCGGCGCACCAGGCCATACGCCGGGAGCGCCGTGCTGCGGAGCAGGGCGCTGATCCCGTTGTGCTCGAGCATCCCCTGGAGCAGCGCGCCGGCCGCGACATCGGGCACGCGGTAGATGACCTCGGGCGCGCCGCCTTTGGGTCTCGGGTCGGGCCCGAGCACCGCGCGGCAGCGCGGACAGGCGACCACCGCGGACTCGTAGCCCGCGCCGCATTCGGGGCAGAAGCCCATCACGTCCTCCGCGGTCAGTGGGTGCCGACCGTCGCGTAGCGCTGCTTCAGGATCGCGGCCGCCTCGACCACGTCCTCGCGCCGGGTCGCCAGCGAGAGGCGCACCCAGTCGCCGAACTCGGAGCCGAAGGCGGTGCCGGGAAGCACGGCCACCCCGATCGCGAGCCACGCTTCGACCAGCGCCCAGACGTCCTGGCCGCCCAGCGCCCCGCCGACATTGGCGAAGCCGTAGAACGCGCCGCGCGGCGTCGGCACGCGGATGGCCGATTGCCCGGCGAGCCCGGCGATCAGCAGGTCGCGTCGCTCCAGATAGGCCCGCCGCATCATCTGGACCGCGTCCTGCGGACCGGTGAGCGCCGCGCGCGCCGCGCTCTGCACCGAGGGGAACACCCCGTGGGTGGTGTAGAAGGCCAGCAGCGGGCCCATCACCGCGCGCAACGCAGGCGGTGTCACCATGTAGCCCACGCGCCAGCCGGTCATGGCGTACGACTTGGAGAACGTGTAGACGCTCAACGTGCGCTCGGCCATGCCCGGCAGACTGGCGATGCTGATGTGTCGCGCATCGTCGAACACCAGGTGTTCGTAGGCCTCGTCGCTGATCACCCAGAGGTCCCGCTCGATCGCCACCTCGGCGAGTGCGGCGAGCTGCTCACGCGTGAGCACCGCGCCGGTCGGATTGTTCGGGCTGTTGAGGTAGATCCCGCGCGTCTGCGGCTGGAGTGCCGCCCGCAGGCGCGCCGCGAAGGCGGCCGGGGTGAGTGCGCCCTCGAGCAGATCGAGATAGGCGGGGACGGTACGCATGCGCGCGCCCACCGCGAACCCGACCAGCTTGGGGATCGCCATCCAGTGGGGCGAGAGCACCAGCACCTCGTCACCGTCGCCGAGCAACGCCTGGAAGGCGAGGAACAGCGCGTGCGTCCCGCCGTTGGCCATGACGATGTCATCGGGCTCGGCGGCGATGCGGTTCTCGCGCGCCAGCTTCTCGACCAGGGCCTGGCGCAGCGACAGCGTGCCGCGCTGATCCGGGTAGTGGGTCTCGCCCGCGCGTGCCGCCGCCGCCAGCGCCTCGACGATGTGCGGCGGCGTGTCGAAGTCCGGCTCGCCGCGCTCGAGGTGCATGATCCGCTCGCCCGCCTGCTCGCGGGAGCGGGCCGCGGCCATCACCTTGCCGAGCTCGGAGGTCATGCGCAGGACGGGGCGGTCTGCGATCAGTCGGGGCATGGGTCGGGGTCTCCTCGTGGGTGTTGGGCGATGACGACGACCGCAATCTAACACGCGCCATCGGCGGGCGAAATGCACGACCCGGGCGTCGTGCCGCACGGCACGAGCATTGCCTTGTTCCGGCGGCCGGCATCCACGACGCCCCGCATCGGAAGGAGCAGCCCATGTCGAAGTTCGATCTTCGGGACATCTCGCAGCGGCTCTCCGGCTCGAAGGACGCCGACGCGGTCGTGTTCGAGTTCCTCGGCTATCTGCAGGCGATGCGGTCGGATTGGCGCGCGACCCTGGCCTTCTACGAGGTCAGCCGTGATGCGCTGGTCAGCATCTACGAGCGCCAGGGCAACCGGCTCTCCCGGCGCGACGTGACCATGGCGGTGGACCGGCTCCCCGCACGGCTCGTGCGAAAGTTCTTCCACCCCAGTGCATTCTTCAATGCCACCAACCGGCGCTCGCTGCTCTCGACCCTGTTCCAGAACTCGCCGTTCTACGAGGCCGACCCGACCGAGGCGCCCTCGCTGACCGCCCTGACCCCGATCCAGGACTGGCAGTCGTGCATCTGCATGCCGCTCGCGGACCAGGAAGATCTGCTGGCGATGCTGGTGGTGGTGAGCCCCAAGAAGGGCGCCTTCGGCAGCCGCGTGGTGGGCGATCTCGTCCCGGTGAAGAGCATGGCGGCCCTGGCGCTCGCGCAGCATCTCTATCGCGCCTCGCGCGCGCTCCCGGCCGGCGAGGAGCCGAAGGCCGGGCGGGCGGCCGCCGCCGACTTCCAGGAGCGGATCAGCCGTCTCAACAATCAGACCGCGGAGCTCGCCGGCGAGAACAGCGCCAAGGCCAAGAAGCTGCAGGCGCTGACGCGCGAGATCGAGCTGCTCGACCGGAATTCGAGCCAGTACAAGCACGAGCTGGCCCGGGTGAAGGAGCATCTGCGCGCCCTCGAGGAGCAGTCCACGGCGGCGACGCAGCATCTGAGCGACGCCTACTCGCAGCTGTCACAGACCCAGGAGCGCATGACCGAGCTGGACCGCACCGTGGGCTTCCTCAAGGACGTCTTCCAGGTGCTGTCCCAGGAACACGACACGCAGGACTTCTCCTCGACCATGGTGTCGTGGTTCAGCGAGCACTTCGGCGTCGAGCGCTGCAGCCTGATGGTGCTCGACGGCCGTAGCGAGACGCTCCGCATCGCCGCCCACCGCGGCATCGACCCGACGATCGCGGGCAAGGTCAAGGTGCGGGTCGGCCA
This sequence comes from Candidatus Eiseniibacteriota bacterium, assembly GCA_041492985.1. Taxonomy (GTDB): domain Bacteria; phylum Eisenbacteria; class RBG-16-71-46; order RBG-16-71-46; family RBG-16-71-46; genus WS-11. The sequence continues at coordinate 1,385 of JBGPXY010000188.1, read as the reverse complement.
GGGGATCTCCGGCTGGGTGGCGCACAACCGCAAGCCCCTGTTCGTGCGGGTGAAGAAGGACGCCGCGGCGGTGCAGTACACCGGCCAGGACGTCTACAACTCGGATTCCTTCATCGCCGTGCCGCTCATCCACAGCGACCGGATGGTGGGCGTGCTCAACCTGAGCAACAAGCAGGGTGGGCTGCCCTTCGACGAGCTGGATCTCGATCGCGCCATGCTGGCGGGCTCGCTGCTGGCGATGACGCTCGGCGGCCAGGAGGCCGCGCGCCGCACCGCGGCCTGGGCGTAGGGGCGGTCGCGTTGTGGGCGGGGCCGGGGTGGATAACCCCGGCCCCGCGCGGCATCTCGGGTGCCTCAGGCGTTACGGCAAGACGCCAAGCTTCCTCTTCGCGTGGAACGCCCCCGCTTGGAGGCGATAGACATAGACACCCGAGCGCACCGGCGCCCCGCTCGCATCGCTCAGGTTCCACACGACCGTGTGAGTCCCGGCTGGATACTCACCCTGCGCGAGCGTGGCCACCTTTCGCCCAAGCAGATCGAACACTTCGAGCGTGACGGAAGTCGTGACCGGCAGATCTAGGGCGATCGTGGTGCTGCGCCGGGACGGGTTCGGCTGATTCTGGTGGAGCGCGAAGCGCGTCGGGATCGCTGATACGGGTTCTCGGCGCGCTGGCGTGGCTGACGGCCCCGCGATGCCGGTCGGCCGCACCAACAGGTACCAGCCCGCCGCCCCGGGGAGCGCCCCACCGCTCGGCGCGTAGCTGGCGGTGAGTGCGTCTCCGAGCGCCATCTCAACGGCCCCGCCGCTGGCGAGGAAGCTTCCGCCCAGGGAGCCCAGGCGGGAGTGATCGGCGAGGCTCAGCGCGAAGTCCTGCCCGCCGGCCCGCATCCCGCTCACCACGCGGTCGAGCCCATAGCCCGCCGGGAACACCACCCGGCCCTGGTCCCTGAGGGCGCAGAGTCCGAGCGGGCTCTGCCCCGGCGAGGGTTGGTAGCGACCGAGAGTCTTCCACACACCCCCGTTGTCGCGCACCTGTGAGACGATGGCCCCGGCCAGCGCGGGGTCGAGCCCTTCCGGCTCGGACACCATGCGCAGGATTACCTGCCAGCCTCTCTCCGGCGTGCGCCGGGTCTCGGCTACCAGCGCACCCGCAGCCGGAGCGAGGGCATTGGCCTCGGCGAGCGGTGACTCCGCCGCATCGGAGGGCGAAACCGTCGCCGACACGGCGACTGCGGCACTCGCGCCTTCGGCGCCACCATCCACCCGGTGGGCGGAGAAACCACCACCCCCACCACCGCACATGGTCGAGGTCGAAAGCACGCCCCTCGCTGACCAGTTGTTATTGCCATCTCTGGTCTTGAGGGCGAAATGGTAGGGCGTACAT
>JBGPXY010000168.1:0-6185 GCA_041492985.1 Candidatus Eiseniibacteriota bacterium | reverse complement strand
CGGTCGCCGACAACAACTCGTCCGGTCCACGGTAGGTGAACGCGAGATCGCCCTCGTAGCGCTCGCGCGCCACGCCCAGATAGTCCTCGACGAACGCGATCTCGTCCGCCAGCAGTGCGGCCGCCCGCCCGCTCGCTTCGACCGTGTAGCGCAACATGTCGGCGAGCCGTTCGGTGAAACGCTGCGCGGCGCGCGGGTCGGTCTCGGTCAGGTACGAGAGGGCGTTGAGCGCATTGAACAGGAAGTGCGGCTGCACCTGCGCGTGGAGCGCCCGCAGCTCGGCGCGCGTGGCCGCCTCGCGCAGCTCGACCGCTCGCCGCTCGGCGGCGGCGCGTTGCTCCTGCAGTCCCAGGTTCTCGAGCCGCAGTCCCGCCTGCATGAGCAGGTTCTCGACCGCGCCGTGCGCGTGCTCGGGCAGCTCCTCGCCGGCCGCCAGCCGCGGCGGCCCCGACTCGGGCCATTCGAGCTGCACCTGCCGCCCCACCCCGCGCGTCAACGCCGCCTCGACCGAGGCGCGCGCGTCGTCGCGGTCCAGCGCCTGCAGCAGCTCGTGTCCGGCCTGATCGAGTGCCGCCCGCAGCGCCATCGGGTCACGGCGGAACAACCGGTCCAGCCCGCGCTGCAGCCGCTCGCGCAGCGGGGCGAACACGAACGCCACCACCAGGGCTGCCACCACGTTGATCACCAGCGCCTGCTCTCCGGTCATCGCCGCGAACAGCCGCTGGCCCGCGAGCACGATGGCGACGTAGATCGCCGCCACCACGCCCGAGAGCAGCGCGTAGGGAAGCCCCCGCTCGAGCAGGCGTCGGGGGTCGAACACCGGATCGCGGGCGATCAGGAACGCCATGACGAACGGCGTGAAGAGCAGGCCGAAGCTCACCCCGGTGAGCAGCACGCGGTAGACCGGGAACTGGAGCAGTGCCGCGAAGGCTTCGTTCTCGAGCGCCCAGTCGGACACAGCACCCAGTAGCAGGAACAACGCCACCAGCAGCGCCAGCCCGCGCTGGCTGCGCGAGGGGTGCCAGTCGTCGGGCCCGCTGCGGCCGTAGCGCTCGACGATCGAGATCACGCCGATCGCCATCGCCACGGTCTGGAACACGCCGAACTGCTGCACGTCGGGCCGCCCGGTGGTGATCCGTTGCCACACGAAGTAGAAGGGCACGACGTAGCCTGCCGCCACCAGCCACGACCACGCGCTGCGCCACACCTGACCGGCGCGCCAGCGGGCGCGCGGGAACACCGCCATGAAGTGCACGAAGGTCGCGGGCGTCCAGCACACCAGCCAGCCATAGAAGGTGAGGTACTGCTTGAACAGGCCGGCCGGCTCGATCTCGGGGTTGCGGTAGATCTCGTACACCACCGAGACCGCCTGGAGGTTGGCGAACAGCAGGAACACCCAGGCCGTGCCCAGGTCGGGACGGCGCCACACCAGGATGAACGCGACCAGCGGGGCGGCCACCACCGCCGTGAGCGGCACCAGCAGCACGCGCAGGCGCTGCCACGGCGACAGGTGCACCGGCGGCAGTGTCACGCGCATGGGCTGGCCGGCGCGCTCGAAGTCGAGGATGAACGCGTCGCGGGGCAGCGCGGCGCGCGGCGCGGAGGGGCTCATCCGCGGCGGCTTCATGCGCTCGCCGTTCACGGCGATCAGCACGTCACCGGATCGAAGCAGGCCCTGCGAGGGCGGTCCGATGACGCGGTCCACCTTGGGCAGCCCGCGTGAGGCGTCGACGGTGAGCGAGACGCCGAGGCGCTGATAGGGCGTGTGGGTGAGCAGGCGGGGCGCCGAGAAGGCGAGGGCGATCACCACCCCGACGACCGCCAGCACCCGGCGGACGCGGAAATCCTGAATCACCAAGCGACTCTCCCACACGGCCGGGACCGGCTCAACCGGACGGCGCGCCCCCGGTGGCACGGTCCGGACCCCTGAGATTAGCGGCGCGTGCGCGCGGACCTCGCCCGCCACGCGACCGGCGCGGCAACCGGACGACGAGCGCGGCCGCAACGCCACGGCGACGGCCTGCGGAGCGCTGGCGGCACGCGGCGCTGGCCCGTGCCGATTCGCGGTGGCCTGTCAGGACTCTGTGCGGCAGCCAAATTGCTATGTCAAGTGTGGACCGCACTGGCCTATACTCCGCCGCTGCTTCCGGACCGCGGTCCTCCGTCGGTCACGACCCTGTCACGTCCGCACGGCGCGAGCTGAGGATCTTGAGCGGCGCCGTGTCCCGGCCCAATGGAGGTCTCTCCTTGAAGCTCCTGAACACCGTCGCCTTCGTCCTGACGCTGGTGGGCGCCGTGCCGGCGACCGCCCAATCGCCCACCCCGCCCCCGACCCCATCGACCTCGGCCGCGCCGGTGCCGGCCGCGTCCCGGCGCCTCGACGGCATCGCCGCCGTGGTCAACAACGACGTGGTGCTGCAGAGCGACGTCGAGGAGCAGCTCTATCTGTTCCTCACGCGCACCCAGACCGAGGTGGATTCGGCCACCGTCGACACGCTGCGGACCCAGATCCTGAACCAGCTGATCGACGAGAAGCTGATCGTCGGTGAGGCGCAGCGGCTCGGCATCACCATCTCCGATGCGGAGCTGAGCCGGCAGGCGCAGGACGCGCTGAAGGAGACCAGGGCCCGGTTCGACACCCCGGCCGCGTTCCAGGAGCAGATGCGCAAGGAGAACATGACCGAGGCGAAGCTCCTCGAGAAGTTCCGCGACGAGTCCCGCCGGCAGGGGATGGTCTCGCGCATGGTGGCGAAGCAGATCGTCCGCCGCACCCCGCCGCAGGCCGAGGCCGAGACCTACTTCAAGGCGCACAAGGACAAGTTCCCCAAGGCGCCGGCCGAGGTGCGGCTGTCGGTGATCCAGATCCCGGCCTCGCCCGACTCCGTCGCCGAGGTGAAGGCGAAGGCCCGCGCCGAGTCCATCCGCAAGCGCATCGCCGCCGGCGAGAAGTTCGCCAAGGTGGCCGCCGAGGTCTCGGACGACGACGCCTCGGCGAAAGCGGGCGGGGACCTGGGGTACCTGCCGGCGGGCAACATGGATCCCGTCTTCGAGAAGGCGGTGTTCTCGCGCAAGCTCAACACCGTCGGCGACCCGGTGCGCACGATCTACGGATGGCACATCCTCGAGGTCCTCGACCGCGACACGCTGAAGACCCGCGCCGGTCGCGACACGCTCGACCGCGAGGGCAAGCCGGTGCTCGAAGCCCACGTGCGCCACATCCTGGTGCGCGTGCCGCTCACCGACGACGACGTGGAACGCTCCCATCAGCTGGCCGCGAGCGTGCGGGCGCAGGCGGCCGCCGGGAAGGACTTCGGCGCGCTCGCGAAGCAGTTCAGCCGCTACTCCGGCCCGCATGCGGACGACGGCGACATCGGCTTCCTGCCGCTCACCACGCTGCAGCCCAACATCCGCGCCGGACTCGACTCCATCCAGGTCGGCGGCGTGACCGACGTGTTGATCAACCAGGCGGGCTTCAACATCTTCCGGATCACCGAGCGCAAGGCCGAGCGCCAGTACGCGATGGAGGAGATCAAGGCCGAGCTGCCCAGCGCGGTGAGCGAGATGCTGTTCCGCGAGAAGCTCGAGGAATGGGTCAAGGGTCTGCGCGCGAAGGCGCATATCCAGATCAACAGGTCCTGAGCCCGGTCGAGACACGTCTCAGCGTTCCCGGGGCGCACACCGATGCGGTTCGATCTCGCGCTGTCCGAGCTGCGGCTGTTCAAGAGCCGCGCGCAGGCGAACATCGCCATCCAAGACGGCGCGGCGCTGCTGAACGGCGCGCTGGTGAAGCCGAGCCACGGCGTGAGACCCGGAGACCACATCACGCTGGTCGGCCCGACCGGCCGGCGCACCTGCGAGGTGCTCGCCCTGCCGCACGGCTCGCTCAGCCGCGTGGCGGCCCGGGACCTGGTCCGCGACATCCCGGAAACGCGCCCCGAGGGGTGAGCGACGCGGGGGCCGGGGGGTCGAGACTCCGCCCGAGCTGCGATTCCGACGGCATCCGACCCTCCAGGACGGCATCGTAAGAGGGCGTCTTCAACTCCCGCCCCCCGCGGGCACCGGATCATCCACTCCCCGTCATCACCGCCGGGATCGCCGCACGAGAGGAACCATGCATCGTCTTCGCTCCTTCTGGGTCGCGCTCCCTCTGTTCCTTCTCGCCGGTTGCTCTTCCGGTCTCAAGCGCCCGATCGTGAGCGCCGAACTCGAGCCCGACCCCCAGGGAGTGCAGCGCGTGGTCGTGCACATGCACGCCTACTACTTCGAGCCCAACCGGATCGTGGTGCGGGCCGGGCATCCGGTCGACCTGGCCCTCAAGAACCACACGAAGTTCATGCCGCACAACTTCACCATCGCCGACCCTTCGTTGAAGCTGAACGAGGGCGCCTGGCTCGGGACCGACCACCTCAAGTTCACGCCCACGACCCCGGGCAGCTACACGTTCTTCTGTCACGTGGACCATCACGCGAACAAAGGGATGACCGGGACGCTCGTCGTGTTGCCATGATGCCGCGCCTGGTGGCGCTCGCGACCGCGGTGCCGCCGCACACGATCGGGCAGGAGCAGGTGAAGGAGTTCTCGCGCAACCTTTTCCACGAGGTGCTGCGCGAGGATGACGACCGGCTGCTCGCGGTGTTCGACAACGCGGGGATCCACTCGCGCAACCTGTGCGTGCCGCTCGACTGGCTGGCGACCGATCACGACTTCGCCGAGAAGAACGCGCTCTACGTGGAGCATGCCGTGCGACTCGGCCAGGAGGTCGCGGAGCAGGTGATGGCGAAGGCCGGCGTGACGCCCCGGGACATCGGACATCTGGTGTTCGTGTCCTCGACCGGCATCGCGGCGCCGACCGTGGACGCGCGGCTCGCCAACGTGCTGCGGCTCCGCGGGGATCTCCGGCGCACGCCCATCTGGGGACTGGGGTGCGCGGGCGGTGCGGCGGGCCTGGCGCGGGCGCGCGAGTTCGCCATCGCCGAGCCCGGATCCCACGTGCTGATGATCGCGCTCGAACTCTGCAGTCTCACGTTCCAGCGCAACGACATCTCGAAGCGCAACCTGGTCGCCACCTCGCTGTTCGCCGATGGCGCCGCGGCGGCGCTGGTGGTGGCCGACGAGCGGGCGGCGCCCGGGAACGGGGAGCCCCGCCTCGACCTGGTCGCCTCCTCCAGCACCTTCTGGCCGGGCACGCTCGACGTCATGGGCTGGGACGTGGACGGCGCCGGACTGCACGTCATCTTCGCCCGGGACATCCCGAGCATCGTGCGCGAGCGCGTGCGCCCGGGACTCGCCGAGTTCCTCGAGCGCCACGGCCTGACGATCGAAACACTCGACCACGTGGTCGCGCATCCGGGCGGCATGAAGGTGCTGGCCGCCTACCAGGAGGCGCTGGGCCTGGAGCCGAGGGCGCTGTGCCACGCGCGCCAGGTGCTGCGCGACCACGGCAACATGTCGTCGCCCACCTGCCTGTTCGTGCTGCAACGCTTCCTCGCAGCCCGGGGGATCGCCCCCGGCGAGACGGCGGTGCTCTCGGCGCTCGGCCCGGGGTTCTGCGCCGAGTACGTGCTGCTGCGCGCGGCCACCGCATGAACGGCGAGGGTGTCCCGGTCGCCGGCCTGGTCGCCTATCTGCTGATCCTGATCACCCAGCGCGTCAGCGAGCTGTTCGTCTCGGCGCGCAACGCGCGCCGGCTGCTCGCGCGCGGCGCCCGCGAGCACGGTCGCGAGCATTACCCGCTGCTGGTGCTGCTGCACACGCTGTTCCCGATCGCGCTGGTCGCCGAGGTCCTGGTGCTCCACGCGCGCCCCGGTCGCCTCGTGCCGCTCTGGATCACGCTCCTGCTGGCGGCGCAGATACTGCGTTACGCCGCGATGCGAACACTGGGAGGGCGCTGGACCACGCGCGTGCTGGTGCTGCCCGGCTCATCGCTCGTACGCGCGGGCCCCTACCGGTGGCTCCGCCATCCGAACTACGTCGCGGTGGTGATCGAGTTCCTCGCCGCACCGCTCCTGTTCGGAGCGTGGCGCACCGCACTGGTGTTCTCGCTCGCCGACCTGCTGGCGCTGCGGGTCCGCATCCGTTGCGAGGAACGCGCGCTGAGGACCGCGGAGGTTGAGCCCCCTCCGGCCCTCTGCTAGCTTGGCCGGGATGATCACCTTCGAGCAGGTCTCCAAGCGCTACGGAGAGCG
>JBGPXY010000014.1:0-25206 GCA_041492985.1 Candidatus Eiseniibacteriota bacterium | reverse complement strand
CGACCATACCGGTCGCGGCGTGCGCAGCCACTGCTCGGACGATCTGCTGTGGCTGCCCTACGCGGTCGCCCACTACGTGAAGTGCACCGGCGATCACGCGGTGCTCGACGTCCCCGTGGCCTTCCTGGACGCGCCGGCGCTGTCGCCCGGTGAATCGGAGGCCTACGGTCATCCCGTGACGACGGGTGAGAGCGGGACCCTGTACGAACACTGCATCCGCGCGATCGAGCGCCAGCTCGCCGTCGGCGCGCACGGACTGCCGCTGATCGGCTCGGGGGACTGGAACGATGGCATGAACCGTGTCGGACACCGCGGGCGCGGCGAGAGCGTCTGGCTCGGCTGGTTCCTGTCGAAGATCGTGCATGACTTCGGCGCGCTGGTGAGAGCGCGCGGGGACGTGGAGCGCGCCGCCCGCTGGCGCGGTGAACGCGAGCGGATGGGGACGATGCTCGAACAGGCGTGGGACGGGGACTGGTATCGCCGCGCGTACTTCGACGACGGCACGCCGCTCGGCTCCGCTCAGGCGCAGGAATGCCGGATCGATGCGATTTCGCAGTGCTGGGCCGTGCTCTCGGGCGCCGCGCGGCCGGGCCGGGCCGAGCGCGCCATGGACGCGGTTCGCATGCAGCTGGTGCGGCGCGACGCCGGCGTGATCCAGCTGCTCGCGCCACCGTTCGACCAGACGCCGCTCGACCCCGGGTACATCAAGGGCTACGTGCCGGGCGTGCGCGAGAACGGCGGCCAGTACACCCACGCCGCGCTCTGGACCGTGATGGCGATCGCGCACCTCGGCAGCGGTGACGAAGCGGTCGAGCTGTTCCACATGTTGAATCCGATCAACCACACCCGCACGCCCGCCGACGTCGAGCGCTACCAGGTCGAGCCCTACGTGGTGGCGGCCGATGTCTACATGCACCCGGCGCACATCGGCCGCGGCGGCTGGACCTGGTACACCGGCTCGGCGGCCTGGATGTACCGCCTCGGTCTCGAGTCGATCCTGGGACTCAGGCGCCGGGGCCGGAACTTCTCGGTCGCTCCCTGCATGCCCGGATCGTGGAACGGGTTCGTGGTGCGCTGGCGCCATGGCTCGACCCTCTACGAGATCACGGTCGAGAATCCCGGGCGCAGGAACCGCGGCGTCGCGCAGGCGGTGCTGGACGGAGTGCGCGTCGAGCACCAGGCGATCCCTCTGGTCGACGACGGCACGGTGCATCGGGTGCGTGTGGTGATGGGCGAGCCGGCACCCGCGGGGCCACCGGCGCCGGTGGCCGAAACCACGCTTTCACTGGGGAATCCGCACGATCGCTGAGGGGTGCGGGCTTCACGACGATTTCACTGGCATTCTGCCGAACGGTGGTCGATACTCCGCTCGTCTTCGGTTGCCTGTGGTTGATTCGCACGCGTTCAGATTCCGCCAGAGACTTCTCTGGCGGTTTTTTGTTGGCGGGCGACCTGCGATCGATCGAAGCAACGGTCATTCAGACCGGACGTGGCCGCAGCGTGATTCGCGGCAAGTGCGGGTCTTCGGACCCGGATACAACAGGAGTTTCAAGTGGCTAGTGGCACTGTGAAGTGGTTCAACGAGGCGAAGGGCTTTGGATTCATCACCCAGACCGATGGCGGCGAGGATGTGTTCGTCCACTTCTCGGCGATCGGCGGCGAAGGGTTCAAGACGCTCGCCGAGGGTGAGGCGCTCGAGTTCGACGTGACGCGCGGCCCGAAGGGGCTGCAGGCGGCGAACGTTCGCAAGGCCTAGTACGCTCGAGGTACCACCTCGCGCCGTGGGGGCGGTGTCCGCAAGGACACCGCCCCTGGCGTTTGCCGCCGAGTCCCCGTCTCGCCAGGGGAGCCCCCGATCGTCGCGCGCTACACCGCCTCCGTCAGCTCCGTGCCCCGCACCCGTCGCGCGAGCACCAGGAAGAGCAGGAGTGCGGCCACACCGACCAGGGCTTCCGTGTAGAGCATGCCGGACGTCGCCCACGTGTCGTGCGCCCAGCCGTTCACGCGCAGCATGCCGAGGCTGAAGAGCGTGTTGAGCGCGAAGAACAGATTGATCTTCGTCGCCGCGGCCGTATCGCCGATGATCGCGAGCACCAGCGCGGTCAGCGTCGCAGCGCACATGCCGAGGGAGAACGTGTAGAACAAGGTCGAAGCGGCATACCCGAATCCGGTGCGCGGCGAGAGGGCGATCGCGACGCAGGCGAGGAGCCCCAGGCCGGACGAGATGGCGTACGATGCGGGCTTGTGGATGCGGTCGGCGAGGCGCCCACCCACGAAGCATCCGGCGACGATCGCCAGGCCGCCACCCAGTCCCAGCACGGCCGCCACGGTGTCCGCACCCGCGTGCCACTCGGGGGCGATCGAGCCGAACAGCGCCTGCGCGGCGCCGGTGCCGATGGGCAGGACGGCGAGGATCAGGCCGATCCGCCCGGCCCGGGCTCGCACGACGGTCGCCAGCTCCCGCCACGCGTCGGCCACCCGCTCGCCGACCGACGCTCCGTGCAGGGCACGTGGCGGCTCTTCGAGCCCGCGCAGCGCCAGCGAGCACGTCCAGAGGATGGCGGCCAGCGCGAGACCAGCCATCCACGGCGACGGCAAGTGTTTCATCAGCCACAGCGCGAGGCCGCCGCCGGCCGTCTGTCCGAACTGGTTCCCGGATTGGAACCAGCCACCGGCGCGACCGCGCATCGCGGCCGATGTGTTGTGCGTCATCAGACCCTCGGTCGCGAACGCGATGAACGTGCCGGCGACGCTCGTCGCCAGCACCAGGACCGAGAGGATCGGCGTCGTGCGCGGCGTGATCGGAAGCATCGTCATCCCGATGAATCCCACGGACACGAACGAGATGGCGATCAGGTACCAGCGCTTGCGCGAGAGTGTGTAGTCGCCGAGGGGTGCCCACACGAACTTCCAGCCCGACGCGAGGAAGGTCATGCCCACGACCGCGGCGATGGCCGAGACCGGCACGCCCGCGCGGCTGGCGAGATACCCCAGCGCGATCGATGGGACCCCGAAGGTCAGACCGAACGGGAAGTAGAGGACGGCCCACACCCAGGGGTGGCGGGAAGTCGAAGCGGCCATGACGCGGGAAAGTAACCCAGGAACGGGCAGGCTTGCTGCGGATCCCGTCCGGACCCGCTACGATGGCGGCCGCGCGTCCGGTCGGGACCGCGACCCGGCCCTCGAGGAGATCCCATTGACGAAGCCCGACGAGACCCCGCCCCCTGCGAACGGACCGCCGCTCGCCTACCGCGACCTGGAGTTCCTCGACAGCGACGAGGCGCGGCCCCTCCGGATCCTGTCCGAGTACCTGCAGCCGTTGAAGTCCTTCCGGGATCACCGCGTTCACGACACGATCGTGTTCTTCGGTTCAGCGAGGCTCCGCAAGGAGGGGCCCCTGGGCGCCTTCTATGCGGAGGCGCGGGAGCTCGCCCGGCTCATCACCGAGTGGTCGAAGGGACTGCCCGGGAAGGCCGATCGCTTCCTGGTCTGCTCGGGCGGCGGCGGCGGCATCATGGAAGCCGCGAACCTCGGCGCGTGCGACGCGGGCGGGCGCACGATCGGGCTCAACATCGGCTTGCCCCACGAGCAGCGCCCCAATCCCTACATCACGCCCGGACTCTGCTTCGAGTTTCACTACTTCTTCATGCGCAAGCTCTGGTTCGCCCACCTCGCGCGCGCCATCGTCGCATTCCCGGGGGGATTCGGTACCCTGGACGAGATCTTCGAGATCCTGACGCTGTCGCAGACACGCAAACTCGACCGTCGGGTGATGGTCATCCTCTATGGCTCGAGCTATTGGAACGAGGTGGTGGACTTCCAGGCGCTGGTGCGGCACGGCATGATCAGCGCCGACGATCTTGCCCTGTTCCGCATCGTCGACAGCCCGGCCGAAGCACTCGAGATCCTCCGGCACGGGCTCTCGCCGGAGATGGACGCAAGGACCCCGGCCATCGCCAGATCGCTCACCTGCACGGGCAAGGCATGAGCGTCGCGGGCAGCGGTCACCGCGCCTTGCTGCTGCGCGTGGCCCGGCAGGCCATGATCGAGCGCGGACTCGAGCCCGACTTCAAGCCCGAGGCCATTGCCGAAGCCTCGAAGCTCGCAGCACCGGCATCGCCCTACACCACCGATGTACGTGACCTGCGGAAGCTCGCCTGGTGCTCGATCGACAACGACGACTCCCGCGATCTCGACCAGCTCACCGTGGCGGCGGAACTTCCCGGCGGCGGCACACGCGTCCTGATCGCGGCGGCCGATGTCGAGACGTCGGTCCCTCCGCAATCGGCGATCGACGCCCACGCCGTCGTCAACACCACCTCGATCTACACCCCGCCGCAGAACTTCCCGATGCTGCCGGAGCGTCTCAGCACCGACCTGACATCCCTCGGCCAGGGTGATGACCGGCTCGCCATCGTCATCGAGGTGGTGGTCGACGGCTCGGGGTCGACCGGCACACCCGACGTCTACCGGGCCGTCGTGCGCAACATGGCGAAGCTCGCCTACCCGAGCGTCGGCGCGTGGCTCGAGGGCAAGGGCGCGATGCCTCCGGCGATCGGCACCGCCGCGGGGCTCGCCGCCAACCTCCAACTCCAGGACAAGGCCGCCCAGCGCCTGCGCGCAAACCGTCTCGAGCATGGCGCTCTGGAGCTCGAGACGCTTGAAGTGCACGCCCGGCTGGAGGGCGACGCCGTGACCGCGCTTGCCAGAGACGAGCCGAACCGGTCGAAGCAGATCATCGAGGATTTCATGATCGCGGCGAACGGCGTCATCGCGCGGTTCCTCATGGGCCACGGATTTCCCATCATGCGCCTTGTCGTTCGCTCGCCCGAGCGCTGGCAGCGGATCGTCGACATCGCCGCGACGTTTCAGGAGCCCCTGCCGGCGACTCCCGACGCGAAGGCGCTTCAGCAGTTCCTCGTGCGGCGTCGCGCCGCCGACCCTCTGCGCTTCCCCGACCTCTCACTCTCGGTGATCAAGCTGCTCGGCCGCGGGGAGTACGTTGCGAGCTTCCCCGGCCAGGAGATGACAGGACACTTCGGGCTGGCCGTGAGCGACTACACCCACTCGACCGCACCCAACCGGCGCTATCCGGATCTCGTCACGCAGCGGCTCCTCAAGGCCGCGCTGTCTGGACGCGCGTGCCCGTATGCCCGCCCGGACCTCGAAGCCCTTGCCGCGCATTGCACGGAGAAGGAGGATGACGCCCAGAAGATCGAGCGGTTGTTGCGCAAAGCGGCCGCCGCCTGCCTGCTGAGCGGACGGATCGGCGATGAGTTCGATGGGCTGATCACCGGCGCCGGGGCCAAGGGCACCTGGGTGCGCATCGTCGAACCACCCGCCGAGGGCAGGGTCGAGAGCGGCCAGGAAGGCCTCGATGTCGGCGACCCGGTGCGGGTGCGGTTGCTGCGCACGGATCCCGAACGCGGGTTCATCGACTTCGCGCGCGCGACGCCGGCCGCGGAAGGACCGCGACGGGCACGACGAGAACCTGGGGAGTGAGATGGCTGACCGCAAGGGCTTCGAGGTCCGGGCGGGCAGCAGGAGATGGGCACCGCTACCGGACCAACATCATCTTCCGAGTCTCCGAGAAGCCGGCCGCCTTCAGCCGGCAGAGATAGATGCCCGTCTTCACGGCGCGCCCGGTCTCGTCGATCCCGGTCCATCGCGCCCGTTGCGCCCCTCCACCGACGAGGGCATCCATCAGCGTGGTGACGCGACGACCGCCGGTGTCGAACACCTCGAGCTTCACGCGTCCGCCCTCCGGCGGCATCTCGAAGTCGATCGTCGTGGACGACGCGAAGGGGTTGGGCAGGTTGGGATGGAGCCGGAACCGCCGGGTCAGGTCGCCCACCATCGCCGTGGCCGGTCGTGGGAGGCGCAGGTAGTAGACGTCCTGTTCTCCATTGAAGGTGGCCGCCCAGGCGAGATCGGCACCGTCCACGTCGGAGATCATGTGAAAGTAGTCGCCGATCTTCGACTGGTTCGGCCAGCCGATCGTGCTCTTCCAGACCGGGCTCGCCTGCTCGTTGGGCGACCAGGTCGTCCCGCCATCGGACGAGGACGAGGTGAAGAGCGCGCTCATCGAGCTGTCCGCCGATGCGCGCGTATCGTTCCAAACCGCGTCGATCCCGCCGTCGCGGGCCACCGACATGGTGCCGAACCACTGCCACGCCCCGTTCCCCGCGGGATCGTCGTTGACACGCACGGGGCTGCTCCAGGTCTGGCCTCCATCGGCGCTGCGGATGAAATGGACATCCATCCGGTCGCTGGGTGTCCTGACCGACGCGAGCACGTAGACCCACCCGGCCCTGGGGCCGGCCGAGCGATCGACGCCGATCCACAGCTGCCCGAGCAGCCCCGCCGGGTTCGGCCCGCCGGTCTGAATGGTCCCGCCGAGATCGGCAGCGACGGTCGTGAACGTCGGCGCGGAACCCGGGTTCTTCGCGTTGGTGGAGCGCGCGACGTAGATCGGACCGCCGGGCCCGGCGGTGCCGACGACGTACACCGTGCCGTCCGAAGCGACGTCGAGCGTGCCCCAGACCGGCGAGTTCGGGATGCTTGTCGGGGACTGGAAGCTCAGCCCGGCATCGATCGATCGGTCGAACGTGTTCGGCGCGTAGGAATTCCCGGCGGTGCTCCAGGCCTGGTAGATCTGGCTGTCTCCCAGTCCACCGGTCCGGTCGATCGCCATCCACTGCTTGTCTCCACCGAAGGCGAACACCGATGCGCCCCAGGTCATCCCCCCGTTGGTCGATGGGAAGATCTGAGAGGTGATCGTGGCCGCCGAGGTGAGGCTGTTGTAGAAGAACTTCCCCGCGCCGTCGAATCCCAGCACCGGATCGCTGCGAAACACCCCCGGTTCGATCTTGCCGGTGGTCCACGTCAGGCCACCATCGTTCGAGTATCCGAACCCGGCCTGCCGGAAGTTCGAGCTGATGGTGTCGAACTGCCGCCAGCCGATCGCCATGCGGTCGTGGTCCGTCGGATCGACGGCAATCGACGGCTCGTTGGCGGCATCACCCGGGACGTTGGCCCCGGCGCCATTGACGTTGACCTGGATGCTCGTGAACCGCCCGTAGGGGACGGTCGCGGCGGCCGAGGCGCTCGACAACGCTCGGGCAGGCACCCCCGGCGGATCGTCGGGCCGCTCGGGAGGCAAGCCCTGATCGATGGGCTCGCCCGGGCTCTCCTCCCGGGCAGGCGCGTCGGCCCACGCCGGCGGGACGACCCTCGCGAGGCCGCAGAGGACAAGCACACCGGCCAGCGCGATTCGACCGCCGAGCGTGAGGGTCGGGACCCTGCGGTGTCTGAAGAGTTCCATCATGAACGGCCCCCTCTTGGGCGTTCGCTGCCGCCGGCGGACGACCGGGCGGTGCGGCTGATCCAACCGTGATCCGCAGGAGGGAAGTCTACCTCAGGCGGGGGGCAATCTAGCTCATCCGGTCGACGATGCGCTGCACGTGGCCCAGCTCGTCCCGGTTGATGGTGTGCCTGAGCCCGGGGTAGATGCGCAGATCGACCTGCGCGCCGATCCGCTCCAGCTCCGCGGCCGATGCCTCCACGCGCTCGCGCGGGATGTGAGGGTCGACGTCGCTGCAGCCGAGGAAGACCGGCGTGCGATCGAGCGAGCCGGCGAAGTCCCACTGCCGGCCGGGCGGCCCGATGAGTCCCGACGAAAGTCCGACGACTCCGCCGCGGCGGCGCGCGTTCCGCCCGGCGAACTCCAGCGCCAGGCAGCCGCCCTGCGAGAACCCGAGCAGGATCTGGCGCTCGGGAGGAATGCCGCGGTCGTTCAGCTCGTCCACGATCGCGCCCAGCAGCGCGAGGCCCGACGACAGATGCGGTTCATTCCGCGAGAGCGGCGCGAGAAAGGAGTACGGATACCAGGTGTCATCCGCGGCCTGGGGCGCGACGAAGGCGAGTCCGGTCGTCGGCCACTGATCCCTCAGCGCGAGGATGTCGTCCGCCGTGCCGCCTCGCCCGTGCACCAGGATCATGGCCGCCCGGGCCTGGTCGAGCGGCGTGCCGAGCACCAGGACCGTGTGCCCGCCGTGCGGCGGAGGGACCGCGCGCGTCAGCGGCAGTCTCGCGGTCTCGTCGCTCATGCGGGGCCCGGTTCGGGCACTCCGGTCCTACCCGTTGCTCACGCGCGAGCTGGGAGCTGAAGCCGTGTCCGTGTTCCCATCTCGCGTGCGCCGGAACAGCTCGGCGAAGACTCCCACGTTGGGCTCGAGCAGCATGAAGTCCCCCTCGCAATCATCCGGCCCGCAGTATTCCTCGGTGTCGCGCGCCAGGTCCCGCCAGCGTCGAAGCGCGTTGCCGGAGCCCAGGAACGCCCGGCTCGGCAGGAAGAGGCTCAGGCGCCCGGCGAACGGGCGTGGGGTGTAGCGACGCAGCCCGCCGATCGTAACGTGCTCGAGCCTGGCGCGCAGCACCTGCACCGGGTCGCGCGCGGGCGATTCGCCGGGATCACGACGCGTCTGGAGCCGATTCAGCCCCGCGGTCATGACCTTCCGGCGCTCCCGGTAGGAACGCGACAGCAACGCACGGACGCGCTTGGTGACACGCCCCACCTGATAGCCGAGGTGATGTCGCAGCGTCGGCAGCGGACGGTAGGCGGTCGGGTAGGGGCTGGCGAACAGGGCGACGAAGCGGATGTCCGCGCCCTGCTGCTGGAGCTGCTGCGCCAGCTCGAGGGCGATCGAGCCCCCGGCGCAGTAACCGGCGATCACGTAGGGACCGTCGGGACGGAACGCCCGGACCTGCTTCGCGAAGTACTCGGCCAGCGCCTCGATGCTGGTGAGAGGCTCGCTCGCGCCATCGAGACCCGGAGGCTGCAGCCCGAAGAACGGCTGCTCGTCTCCGAGGTGCTGCGCCAGAGCCCGATAACAGAACACGTCACCGTTGTGCCCGGCCACGCCGAAGATGGGGACGCGCGTGCCGCCGGACTGCAGCGGGACGATGGCCTGCTCCTGCCGGGCGAGCGCCTCGGCCGAGCGGAGGAACGCCATGATCTCGGGCTTGCGCTGCCGGATCTGCTCGCGCAGCTCGGGGGTGAGCACGCCGGCGGGAGCATTGCAGCGAAGCTGGTCACCGTCTGGCCAGACCTGGATGTCGCGGCTCCGCAGTTCGGCGAGAAAGGCCGCGACACTCAAAACTCGACCTCCTCGCGGCCGCTGGCGTCACCGGTCGCAGGCTTCGGCCGCGTCACCCACGTCAGCCGATCGATGATCTCGGCCAGCCCGGCGACCGTCGGCCGCTCGAAGAGGTTGCGGAACGTCAGGCCCACGCCCGAGCCGGCCCGGAGTTTGGACATGAGCCGTGCCGCCATGAGCGAGTGGCCGCCGAGATCAAAGAAGTTGTCGAGCACGCCGAAGTCCGCGCGCTCGAGCACCTCACGGAACAGGCGCGCGACCATCTCTTCCGTGGGCGTCCGGGGCGCGAGCGATCCTGCCGCGGGCGCCGCGACAGGCGAGGGAGGCGCGGGGAGGGCCTTGCGATCGATCCTGCCGTCCTGGGTGAGCGGCAGGGCCGCGACCAGCTCCGAGACGGGATGGGCTGGATCCTGCTGCATGGCCCGCAGGACGGTGAGGTAGTGCCCGGCCATGCGCTCGATCGTCTCCCGATCGAACAGGTCGGTCGCGTACTCGAAGGTCCCGAGCCATCCCTCCCTGGTCTCTTCGACATACAGAGTGAGGTCGAGCTGTGACGCGCCCCGGTCCACGACGACGGGGGTCACGGAAAGCCCGGGCGCCGCGAACGGCTGCTGCGGCGCGTTCTGAAGCACCAGCATCACCTGGAAGATCGGATTCCGACTCAGGTCCCGGTCGGGTCGCAGGTCCTCCACCAGCGTCTCGAACGGCAACTCCTGGTGCGCGTACGCGCCGAGGCACATCTCGCGCACGCGCCCCAGCAACAGCCGTCCGGTCGGGTCCCCCGACAGATCGCCGCGCAGGACCAGCGTGTTCACGAAGAACCCGATCAGGGCCTCCAGCTCCGGGCGGCTGCGATTGGCCACCGGCGTGCCGACGAGCAGATGCTCCTGACCCGAGTACCGCCAGAGCAGCATGTCGAGCGCCGCCAGGAGCGCCATGAACGGCGTCGCTCCCTCGCGACGCGCGAGGGCCTCGATGCCCTGCCTCACCTCCTGAGGGATGACGAAGGAGAGGAGCGCCCCGCGGTGCGACTCGGCGGGCGGCCGCGGTCGGTCGGTCGGCCACTCCAGCACCTGCGGCGCCCCTGCCAGAGCCGACCGCCAGTGCTCCCGCTGACGCGCGAGCGTCTCCCCCGTGAGCCATTCCCGCTGCCAGCGCACGAAGTCGCGGTAGCGGACGGGCAATTCGGGGAGCGTGGGGGCGGTGCCGCTCACCAGACCGCTGTAGAGGATCCCCAGCTCGCGGACCAGCACGTTCACGGACCACGCGTCGGAGACGATGTGGTGCTGCAACAGCAGCAGCACGTGCTCCTCCCGGCCCAGGCGGTAGAGCACGGCACGGAACAGCGGTCCCTGCTCCAGATCGAACCCGCGGCCGGCCTCCTCGCGCATGCGAGCATCCAGTCGATCGGGCTGCCCGCTCAGGTCGACGACCGGCAACGATACGGCGGCCGGATCCGCGACGTTCTGCACCGCACTCCCTTCGGTGTCGGCGAACGTCGCCCGCAGCGGCTCGTGACGGCGCACGACGGCGCTCAACGCCATCTCCAGGGCCGCCACATCGAGTGGTCCACGCATCCGCAGCCCGGCTGGGATGACGAACGTCCCGCCGCCCCGCTCGATCTGGTCCAGGAACCAGAGCCGATGCTGAGCATGGGAGAGCTCCGCGGGGCCGCTGCCGGGCTCCGCGCGCAGCGCCGGGCCGCCGTCCGGCTTCGACGCCGCGCGCAGCTCGTCAACGCGCGCCGCGAGACGCGAGATCGTCGGCGCGAGGAAGAGGTCGCGCAGGGGCAGCTCGACGCTGAGTGTTTGTCGGACGCGGGCGACGACCTGGGTCGCCAGCAGGGAATGGCCTCCCAGCTCGAAGAAATCGTCCTCGATCCCGATCGGGTCGATGCCCAGCACCGCGCTCCAGATCGCGGCGACCGCGCGCTCGGTGGGCGTGCTCGGCGCGGCGTGCGAGCGCGCGATGCGGGGTCCGGCGGACGGCGCGGGAAGGGCCCTGCGATCGATCTTGCCGTTGTGGGTGAGCGGCAGGGCGTCCAGCGTCATGAAGTGCGAGGGCACCATGTACTCCGGGCTCGACGCCCGGATCAGCCCCCGCAACTGCTCCACCAGGTCCGCCGGCGCCTCCGGCGCCACCACGTACGCCACCAGCCGCTTGTCCCCCGGCACGTCCTCGCGCGCCACGACCACCACCTCCCGCACCGCCCCGTGCTGCGCGATCGCCGCCTCGATCTCCCCCAGCTCGATCCGATACCCCCGCACCTTCACCTGGTGATCCACCCGCCCCAGACACTCCAGCCGCCCATCCGGCAGCCACCGCGCCACGTCCCCCGTCCGGTACAGCCGCGCGCCCGCTTCGCCCGAGAACGGATCCGCCACGAACCGCTCCGCCGTCAGCTCCGGCCGCTCCCAGTACCCCCGCGCCACCCCCATCCCGCCGATACACAGCTCGCCCGGCACCCCCACCGGCATCGCCTGCAGCTGCCCATCCACCACCCACATCTGCGTGTTCGCGATCGGTCGCCCGATCGAGATCACCCCGTCTCCCGCCTCCACCCGCCACACCGACGACCACACCGTCGTCTCCGTCGGCCCGTACACGTTCCACACCTCCCCCGCTCGCCCCAGCAGCGCGTCCGCCAGCTCGCGCGACAGTGCTTCTCCCCCGCACAGCACCTTCAGCCCCCCCGGCCCCTCCCACCCCGACTCCATCAGCAGCCGCCACGTCGCCGGCGTCGCCTGCATCACCGTGGCACCGGAGCTCTTCAGCAACTCCATCAGCAGCGGCCCGTCCAGCGCCTCATCGCGGCTCGCCAAGGCCACCTTCGCGCCCTTGATCAGCGGCAGGTACAGCTCCAGAGCGGCGATGTCGAACGACAGCGTCGTCACCGAGAGCAGCACGTCCCGTTCGCCCAGCCCCGGCTCACGCCCCATCGACTCCAGGAGATTGACCAGTGCCCGGTGGCTCACCGCCACGCCCTTCGGCCGCCCCGTCGATCCCGAGGTGAAGATCACGTAGGCCAGATCCTCGGGACCTCCGTCGCTCTTCAGATCTCCGTCCTCGAACCTGGCGATCTCGGGCCACATGCTGTCCACGCACACCAGGCGCGACGTCTGCGAGTCCAACTGGCCCCTCAGATGCTCCTGGGTCAGCAGCACCGGCACGGCCGCGTCCTCGATGATCCCCGCCAGACGCTTCTTCGGGTACGTCGGATCCAGCGGGACGTAGGCGGCACCGGACTTGAGGACTCCCAGCAGTGAGACCAGCATCTCGGGCGTGCGCTCCGTGGCGATCCCGACCAGGACTCCCGGGCCGACCCCCTGGTCACCCAGGTAGCGGGCGAGCTGGTTCGCGCGACGGTTGAGTTCGCGGTAGCTCATGGTCTGCCCTCCGCAGACCACGGCCACCCGATCGGGAGTCCGCGCCGTCTGAGCCTCGATGAGCTGCTGCAGTCGGAGGTCCTTCGAGGGCCAGGCGACGGCGGTGCGATTCCAATCCACCCGCTGCTGTTGGCGCTCGGCTTCGGTGAGCATCGGCAGGCTGGCGATGCGCCGATCCGGTTCGCGGACGATCGCCTCCAGCAGCGTCCCGAAGTGTCCGCACATGCGGCGGATCGTCGCCGCGTCGAACAGATCGGTGTTGTACTCGATCAAGCCCTGCAGCCGGCGACCGCTCTCGGAGAGGATGAGTGAGAGATCGAACTTGGAGGTCCCGGTCTCCAGCTCCCGGTTCCCGGACACCTTCGAGACCTGCGAGACGCCCTCGGCGTTGTGCAGGACGAACAGCACCTGGAAGAGCGGCGTGCGGCTCGGATCGCGCTCCGGGGCCAGCTCGGCCACCAGGTGATCGAAGGGAAGGTCCGGATGCGCGTAGGCCCCCAGGGCCCGCTCCCGCACCTGCTGCAGCAGGGTCCGGAAATCCATCCGGTCGGCGAAGCGTGCGCGCAGGACGACGGTGTTGATGAAGTAACCCACCAGTCGTTCGGTCTCGCTGTGCGTCCGGCCCGTGATGGGGGTCCCCACCAGGAGGTCGTCCTGGCCCGTGTAGCGGTGCAGCAGGGCCATGAAGCCGGCCTGGAGGATCATGAAGAGCGTCGCCTGCTCCTCGCGCCCAAGCGATCTCATGCGCTCGATCAACGTCTCCGGCAGCTCGAAGATCTCGGTCGCGCCGCGGAAGCTCTGCGCCGCCGGACGCGGCCTGTCGGTGGGCAGCTCCAGGATGGGCGGCGCCCCCTTCAGCTCTCCCCTCCAGTAGGCGAGCTGGCTCTCCAGCACGTCGCCGCGCAACCACTCCCGTTGCCAGCAGGCGTAGTCGGCATACTGGATCGGCAGCTCCGGCAGCGGAGAGGGCCGGCCCTGCGAGAACGCCTCGTAGAGCTGCCGAATCTCCTGCTGCAGCAGCTCCATCGACCACTCGTCGGCGATGATGTGATGGATGGTCAGCAACAGTCGGTGGTCCTGGGGTGACCGATGCACGACGGTCCCGCGCAACAGCGGAGCGCGGGACAGGTCGAAGGCTGCCCGGCCCTGGTCGTGCACCACGCGGATCCACTCGTGCTCCCGTTCCTGCTCCGAGAGGCCGCTCAGATCGCGCTCGGGAAGCGTCAGATCGACGCTCGGCCGCACGTCCTGCATCGGTCGTCCATCGCTGGAGGAGAACGCGGTGCGGAGGACCTCGTGACGGCGCACCAGCTCCTGCATCGCCCTCGCCATCGCCTCGGCGTCGTACCTGCCGTTGATGCGGATGACGTCGACGATGTTGTAGACGGGACTGCCGGGTGCCAGCTGGTCCAGGAACCACAGCTGCTCCTGGGCGAAGGACAGCGGACTGGGCCCGCCGCGCTTGCGCGGCTCGATCTTGAGGGCGCTTCCGCTCGAGCGCTTGGCGTCCGAGAGGAGCGTGGACAGACCGGCGATGGTCGGATGCTCGAACAGCGCCTGGGTCTGCAGATCCACGCCGAATACGTCCCGGATGCGCGACACCGCCTTGATCGCCAGCAGCGAATGGCCGCCCAGGTCGAAGAAATCGTCGCGGGTCCCGATGCTCTCGACCTTGAGCAGTTCGGACCAGATGGCGGCGAGCGCCTGCTCGGTCTCGGTCTGTGGACGGACGAAGTCCTGCGCGGGCTGGATCCTCTCGAACGAGAACGTGGGCAGCGCCTGGCGATCGACCTTGCCGTTGGGCGTCAGCGGGATCCTGTCCAGCAGGACGAATGCGGACGGGACCATGTACGGGGGCAGCCGGTCTCTCAGGTACCTGCGCAACGTCGGTGGGGAGAGGACGTCTTCGCTCGCGGGTGGAAGCGAGCGGACATACGCGGTGCCCGACTGCTCCCGGATGAGCCGGGAACCCCTGGTCGACGGCCGGATCGCGTACACGTAGCAGAGCTCCGTCTTCCTCAGTAGCGGATCCTGCTCGACGAAGATCTCGTAGCCCTGATTCTCCAGCAGGGTCGTGATGGGCTCCAGGTTCTCCTGAAGATCCACCTCGATGACCAGCTGACGGATCCTGGGCCAGTCCGCGGGGCCGAGTCCCCGCAGCACGTCCAGCTCGCTCTTCTCGACGTTGACCTTGAGGAGATCGATGCGGTCGATGCCCTCCTCCTCGATGATGCTGGAGAGCGTGCGCAGCTGGATGGACTCCTTCCGGGCGTGCAGCCGCCCTTCGATCAACGCGCTGACCTCCGCGGCCATCTGCTGATCGTTCTGCGACTCCGAGTCCTGGTTGAACACGTAGTTCTTGACCATCTCCCGCTCGACCTCGGCGTCCGCGTAGATCCCCGAGAGCAGGGACAGCCCCTCGAAGAACGTCAGGTCGGCGGTCCGGTTCTCGCTCGAGAGGCCGAGCGGCAGACACTTCACCCCGCTGCCCCACGCCTCGGCGTTCGCCTTGAGGCACGCATAGGCGGACGGGTTGGGCTCGAACGACGTGATGCGGAGGTTCCTGGCCAGCCGGCTGGCGAAGACCGTGAACATGCCGATGTTGGAGCCCGCATCGATGATGCAGTCGCCGTCATCGATGGTGATGCCGTGCCGGAGGTAGGCCTGCAGGACGAAGATCTCATTGTAGATGTAGTCGGTCTCGTTCCGGTTGAGGTGGGCCACCGGCGCCCCGTCGGGCAGCACGTGGACCGCCTTGCGATCCCAGAGCGGCTGGTCCGACCGCTTCGGCACCACGTACGCGACCAGCTGTTTGCCACCGGACTCGTCGTCGAGCGCCATCACCACCGCGTCCCGCACGCCGCCCTGCTCGCGCAACGCCCCTTCGATCTCGCCCAGCTCCACCCGATAGCCGTGGATCTTGACCTGGTGATCGATGCGGCCGCAGAACTCGATGGTGCCGTCGGGAAGGCAGCGCGCCAGATCGCCGGTCCGATACAGACGGCCGCCGGGGACGCCGCCGAACGGATCGGGGACGAACTTCTCCGCCGTCAGCTCCGCGCGGTGGAGATAGCCCCGGGCGACGCCGGCGCCGCCGATGCAGAGTTCGCCCTGGACGCCGACCGGCACCGGCTCCAGTCGCTCATCGAGGATGTAGACGCGACTGTTGGGAAGCGGTCTGCCCAGGGGGAGCGTGCCCGTCTGCGTCGTGGGCAATGACCCTTCGACGTGAAAGGTCAGCACGCCCACGGTCGTCTCCGTCGGGCCGTAGTGGTTGTGGATCTCGCAGTCGGGCGAGAGGGCGCGGAGTCTCTCCACCCAGTCCAGCCGCGAGGCCTCGCCTCCGAGGATCAGCCGGCGCCGGGGCATGACCTGTTCCGGATGTCGTCCCGTCTGGAGTGCCGCCAGATGGGACGGCACGATCTTCAGCACGTCGATCCGCTCGCGGGTGAAGTACTCCGACAGCTTCGCCTGGCTCTCGGCCCGCTCCTGCGCGATGACATGCAGACAGCCGCCGGTCACCAGCGCCGGGAACAGCACCGTGTTGCCCAGGTCGGCGGCGATCGTCGACACCGTGGCGTGGTGCATGCCGGGCTCGAACCCGAACCGTTCCGAGACGCCCAGCACGTAGTTCACGATGTTGCGATGTTCGACGCCCACCCCCTTGGGCTGCCCGGTCGAACCACTCGTGTAGATCACATAGGCGAGCTGCCCCGGGTCGAAGGGAGCCTCGTTCTGCGTCGGACCCTCCGCGCCGTTCCAATCGAACGCGTCCAGGTCGACGACGCGCGCGCTGCCGGACGGCAGGCTCTTGAGGAAGCCGCTCTGGGTGAGCAGCACGGTGGCTCGGGCATCGCCCAGCAGATAGCCGATCCTCTGTGCCGGAGCCGCCGCGTCGATCGGCAGGTAGGCGGCCCCCGCCTTGAGGATGCCGAGGATCCCCACCACCATCTCGAGCGAGCGCTCGACGAGGAGGCCGACGGGCGCATCCGGCCCGACCTTCAGTCCCCGCAGATGGCGGGCGAGCCGATCCGCTCGCCGGTCGAGCTCGGCGTAGGTCAACCGCTTCTGCTCGAAGACCAGGGCCGGTTGGCCCGGAGTGCGCGCGGCCTGCTCCTCGATCAGGCGGTGGAGCGGGAGATCCTTCGCCGCGTAGGCCACCGCCGTGCTGTTCCATTCGACCAGCAGCTTCCGTCGCTCGGCGTCGGTGAGACCCGCCGACTCCGGCAGGCCCGGATCGTGTGACCCGTTCCCTTTGCTTGCCCGGGTCATGATCCGACGTCCTCGTGCGGCGAACGCTGCTGTGGGGCGCCATCCTGGCGGAACGCGAGGTTCATAACGACCAAGAGATCAGCTCCTTGAGGATCTCATTCGAGCCGGCGTAGATGCGGTGCACGCGGCTGTCGACCCACATGCGGGCGATCGGATACTCCATCATGTAGCCGTAGCCGCCGTGCAGCTGGACGCATTCATCGACGATGCGGCACTCGCAATCGGTGAGCCAGTACTTCGCCATCGCGGTGGTGATCTCGTCGAGCTGGCCGATCAGGTGGCGCTCGATACAGTGGTCGAGGAAGACGCGGCCGATCTGGGCTTCGGTCTTGCACTCGGTCAACTTGAACCGCGTGTTCTGGAACTCCATGAGCGGCTTGCCGAAGGCCGTGCGCTCCTTCACGTAGCGGGTGGTGACGGTCACGGCCTGTTCCGCCATCGCGACGGCGGTCACGGCGACCGTGAGCCGCTCGTAGGGCATCCGTTCCATCATCTGGGAGAACCCCTTGCCTTCCGCGGATCCCAGGAGATTCGCCACCGGGACCCGGACATCCTCGAAGAAGAGCTCGCAGGTGTCCTGCGCGTGCAGGCCGACCTTCTCGAGCGAGCGGCCCACGTGATATCCGGGCAGATCCCTGGTTTCGACCATGAGCAGGGAGATGCCCTTCCATCCGGCCGCCTTCGGGTCGGTCTTCACCGCGAGGCAGATCAGGCCCGCATGCCAGCCGTTGGTGATGAACGTCTTCGAGCCATTGACGACGTAGTGGTCGCCGTCGCGACGGGCGGTGGTCTTGATGCCCACCAGATCCGACCCGGCTGCGGGCTCGCTCATGGCGATCGCGGCCACCAGCTCGCCGCGTGCCATGCGCGGGATCCAGGCCTGTTTCTGCTCCTCGGTGCCGTAGGCGAGGAGGTAGTGGGCGACGACGCTCTGGAGGCCGCAACCGAACTGGACGCCGGCCTGCGCGAGCTCCTCCAGCACGACCGCTTCGTGGGCGAAGGTCCCACCGCCACCGCCACAGGCTTCGGGCACGTCGGGGAGCAGGATGCCGACGCCTCCCGCCTGCGTCCAGGCCTCGGCGTCGGGGCGCTGCTGCTCGCGCCACCGGGCCTGATGGGGCACGAACGCCTCCCCGAGGAACTGGCGCACCGACTTGCGGAACATCCGCAGCTCGTCGTTCATCCACGAGGAGTGGTAGGTCACCGGGGCCATGATGTCCCATCGCCGAGGAGGTCCGGACGGGCGCGACCGCCACGGTGCTCCTGGTCTTCGACGACGACGGCCGCCACGAAGCCGGGGGCCGGTGAGAAGCCCTCCATGCGCCAGCCGCAGTGATCTCCGGGAGTGTCGTCGACGCGCAGGATCCTCGCGGGCTCGCGCGGAGCGAGGGAGACATCGAAGCGATCGAGCGGATGCTGGAGCCCATCCCCGAGCGCCTTGATGAAGGCTTCCTTGCGCGTCCAGCACTGGAAGAACCCCAGCGGGCGCTCGCGCGGGTCGAGCGCCTGGTAGGCCGCGCTCTCGCGGTGCGAAAACGTGTGGGCGGCGATATCGTCGGCGTCCGCCAACACCCGGACGGCTTCGACGTCGATCCCGACCTCGCGCCCGGATGCGAGCGCGAAGACGGCCAGATCGTCGCAGTGCGAGAGGTTGAAGCGCAGGCCCGAACGCGCGAAGCGCCCGGCGAGCATCGGCTTCCCGTAGGCCCGGTAGCCCAGCTCGACCGCTTCCGGGCGCACGTCCAGCCGCTCGGCCAGCAGCTGTCGCAGTCGACCGCGCGCCAGGATGAATCGCCAGCGGTCGCGTTCGAAGGCGAAACGATCCGCCCGCGCCCGCTCGGCGTCCGAGAGCAGCCCTGCCGAGGCACGGACGGCCCCGGGTCCCCCGTCGAGCCGGGCGACGACGACGTCGACGCCGTCATCCGCGAGCGGACCGGCCACACTCGGAGCGGGTCGCGGGGCCGATCGGGCCATCAGGCCTCCATGCGAGGCGCGTGATTCGAGGTCCATCTCCATTCGGGGGGCACCCTCGGATCGGTCAACGTACTCCGGCAAGCGGAACCAGCCCAAGCCGCTCTCGTCGATCCGGACCACGCCGGCGACACTCGCGTTGATATCGAAGATGGTCCTGCTCCCCACGGACGCCCGGCGCCGGGTCCAGAGGCCGAGGCGCACCCGCGGCAGCGGCGAAGTGTACCATGTGGTCCCCAGCCGAGTCATGAAGCGGGCCGGGCGGGCCGGGGTCGGCGTCGACCCTCGACCACGCGGGCCCGACGTCGAGGGTCCATGCTCCGAGCCGACGACCGTGCGCTGCCCAGCCAGCGGTGGCAGGGACCGATCCGGTTCGCGCGCTACGCGTATTCCCGGCTGTCC
Organism: Candidatus Eiseniibacteriota bacterium; assembly: GCA_041492985.1. Classification (GTDB taxonomy): domain Bacteria; phylum Eisenbacteria; class RBG-16-71-46; order RBG-16-71-46; family RBG-16-71-46; genus WS-11. Next base: position 6,017 of record JBGPXY010000014.1, on the reverse strand, counting down.
GAGGAGTGGCACGAGCGGCGCCTCGGGATCGACACGCGCCGCGAAGAGACGCTCCACCGCTTCGGGTTCACCGACCCGGAGTTCCAGGCGTACTCGCCGATCAGCTATCCCAGCCTTCATGCCGTGATGCGCATGCTGACCGTGCGTGCCGGGCAGGATGTGTTCGTGGACTATGGAGCCGGAAGGGGTCGCGTGGTGGTGGTCGCGGCGACGATGCCCTTTCGACGTGTGGTCGGGGTCGAGCTGATCGGGGCGTTCGCCGCCCAGGCGCGGCAGAACGTGTCGCGGGCGATGCCCCGGTTGCGGTGCCGCGACGTGCAGGTGCAGGCGGCCGACGCGCGGGATTTTGCGCTCCCGGCGGACGGGACGATCGTCCACTTCTTCAATCCGTTCCGCGGCGCGATCCTGACGCGCGTGGTGGAGCGTCTGCGTGAGTCCCTGGTGGCGCATCCGCGCCGGTTGACGGTCCTGTTCGCGAACCCGGACGATTTCGAGCGCGTCCTGCGCGATGAAGCCGTGCTGCCTCCGGGATGGGTGACGCGGCGGCGCGATGTCCTCTGGCCGGACGCCGAACGCGCCGACCCGGACGCCAACCGCTATCGGATCTACGACATCGAGCCAGGCGGGCCTGGCTGAGGGACCCCCGCCGCCCGGGCAGCGGCTGGGACCCGCGGCCAGCGCCAGTGCGCCCTGCCGTTCCCGGGCCCGCGTGCGTATTCTCATTTCGCCGGGCGGGCGGGGTGGTCTAAACTGGTCCTCCGCACAGAACGTGTCGTTCTCGGCGTCCCCGGGTGGCGCCTCGCCTCGCCGCCCGATCTGGCCGAGGCGATCAGGCATCCGGCCCTCACCCTCAGAGGGAGTACCCATGGCCGTCGGCATGAAGTCTGGCTTCCCCACCTCGCCGCATCGTCTCCACAGCGAAGGCAGGCTCGCGCGATCTCTGGCGGCCGCGTTCGTGGTTCTCTGGACCGCCGCGCTGGTCGCGAGCCCGGTCGGGGCCGACGAACGCTACTCGGTTCGTTCCGGCCAGGCCGTCTTCAACTTCAACATGGAGCTGCTGCACGATCTCGGGATCGAGTTGGTGGTCGAGGCCGACCCCATCGAGCCGAATAGCGATTTCGGCGTCGAGGCGCCGTGCTGGACATTCCCGATCCTGAAGGGCACCGACCTGGGATTCCGCTCACGCTACGGAGTCGTCCTGGCAGGAGGACTCGAGGGATCCGCGCTCCGTCTCGGCGGCGCCATCACCGTGCGCGATCGCGCGAGCGGCAAGCAGGCTCGGTTCGAAGATCTGGAGATCGCCCGGCTCGCCGCGAAGGCTCAGGATCCGAACGGACGGAATGGGACCGAGACGTTGCTGCTGCGTTCCGGCGCGACCAAGGACGTCTTCTCCGAGCTGGTGCACTCGATGTTGGACTTCCGACGCAAGGACCAGGGACTCCAGATCCACTATCTCAATGTCCGCATCACCGAGGCCCTGGCCCGCTCGATCGGCCGACCGGAGCTCGCGGGGTGGATCATCGGCGGCGGCGAATTGAGGGCCGACGTCAAGCTCGTCTCGTCGACGCCATCCACAGTGCCGCGCTATCAGCCCCACTTCACCGGCGCCAACCTCGACGTGGGCCTCGGCGATCTGACGCTGATCCAGCAGGTCGGTCACATCGGGACGTTCCCGACCGGAACGGCCGGGCTCTCGATGGAGACGACGATCTGCAACTTCGGGACGGTCGACGTGCCGTGGCAGGGCCCGATGCAGGTCAACCACCCGCTCATCCACATGGCGCTCTATCGGCTGCTCAATGGGCGCTTCGAGCAGGTCGGGATCTCATGGATGAAGCACGGGTTCTTCGCCCTGTCGAACAGCCAGTGCACCGCCTGCCAGGAACAGACGGACGGCTCCTACCTCGGGCTTGGTTGCTCCGATACCTACGCCGTCTCGAACAATTCCAACCGGAACTACCTGGGTCCGCGCGGCGAGGTCAACCCCTATACCGCCGTCTGGACCTGCACCGGCTCCCACTTCTCCGGAGGCGTTCCGGACTGCATGCGGCGACACGGGTCGTCGGGACATGACGCTGTCGAGCATCGACTGGTCGTGGCCGACGTTGATCTGGACAATCCGGGGGCCACCTACTACTACGAGGCCTGCTACTTCGTGCGCGATGATCAGAGTCTCACGAACAACTGGGGATCCCGCCGCTGCACCATGACCTCGACCGGCTCGGCCTGGAGCTTCAGCACGCCAGGCACCGGCAATCCCCTGCTCGCCGGGCCGGCCATCGGACGCTGGGGCGATCTCCGCACCACGGTGGCCGCGGCGGGGAACGACGGCGAGGTCACGCTGGCGGTGCAGACGACGGCCCTCGGAGGCAGCACCTACCACTACGAGTACGCGCTGCTCAACAGGACTTCCGACCGTCAGATCCGGTCGTTCAGCCTCCCGGTCAACGGCGTGTTCAACATCGCCAACATCGGCTACCACGACAACGACAGCGACCCGTCCAACGATTGGACGGTCTCGGTCGCGAACGGCGTGATCACCTGGCAGTGCCCGACCTTCGCGACGGACCCGAACGCGCACGCCCTGGTCTTCGGCAACCTGGTCAACTTCCGCTTCGACGCCGACGCGACACCCGTCGACCGCGACGGTACGCTCGGGCTGTTCAAGCCCGGCACGGGCACCGACGTCCTCGCGGCCACGCGGGGCCCGGCCTTCGGCACGGCGGGCGTCGAGGAGGGAATCGCGACGACCCGGCCCCGCCTGATCGACATGCGGCCCAACCCGTTCAGTCACAGCACGGCGATCTCGTTCGAGCTGCCGATCGCCGCCAGCGTGAAGCTGGAGATCTACGACGCCGCGGGTCGACTCGTCCGGACGCTGATCGACGGCGGTCGTGACGCGGGGGTCCACTCGGCGACCTGGGATGGCAACGGCGACAGCGGCGCGCGCGCGCGCGCGGGTGTCTACCACGCGCGCCTGCGCTCGGGGAACACCACCTCGGTGCGGTCACTGATCCTGGTCAACTGACCGATCCCCGCGGAACAACCCGCGGGGATCGGTGTCAGGCTCGCCGGACGACGCCGCCAGGCGACGGGGGGTCGGCCGGCCGGCGTGCATCGAGGGTCTCGCCGCAGATCCGCTCGAAGCAGCGGGCCACCTCGGCGTTGGAGAACCTCGTCTCGACCAGCGTGCGCGCCGCGCGCGCGATCGCAAGACCCGCTTCGGGCTCGGTCAGCAACCGCACCAGGCCTAAGGCCATCGCCTCGGCGGTGTCGCCGAGCAGGAAGTGCCGTCCGGGGACGATGTCCAGGCCTTCGACGCCGATCGCCGTCGAGACCACCGGCACGCCCATGGCCATGGCCTCGAACGCCTTGATCCGGGTCCCCCCGCCCACCCGCAGCGGGATGGCGTAGGCGGCCGCGCGCCGCACGTGCGGGCGGATGTCGTCGACACGCCCGGTGAACGTCCAGCGCAGACCACGCGCGCGATCGAGCAGCTGCTCGGGAGGGCTGCGACCGACGACCGTCATCTCAGCCGCGGGCACCGCGGCGGCCACCCGCGGCCAGACCGCGTCCATGAAGAATGCGATGCCGTCGATGTTGGCCATCCAGTCCATCGATCCGGCGAAGACGACCCGCTGATTCGGCTCGGGATCACCGTACGCGAAGTACTCGAGGTCGACGCCGGTCGGAATGACCGACACGTCGCGCGCGCCATACTCGGCGGTCAGCATTCCCCGGTCCCGCTCGGATACCGCGATGACCCGATCGAAGCGCGCCAGCGTCGCCTGCTCGAAGTCTCGCATCTTGCCGTGCTGATCCTGCCAGACCCAACGGGTGAACGGATCGCGGGCGACCTGCACGTGCCGGGCGAAGATCTCGGCCTCCACGTTGTGCGTGAACAACACCGATGGGCAGCCGAGCACCGCCGGCGCCAGGACCGCGGCGTGCGGAAAGTCGAAGACCGCGAGGCCTGGTCCGTGGGCGAGCTCCCGCGCGACCAGCTCCGCACCCCGCCGGGAGCGGTCGGTCGCCACCGCGATCGGCACGCTCGACGTCAGGTATCGCATCCGGGTGATCGATCGCCATGGGCTGGGCGCACGTTTGGGCCAGTACGCGACGCGGTCGCAGAGGGCCGTCACCTCCCGGGCGAAGCGTCCGGCCTCATCGCCGGTCTCGGGGCTCACGAGGGTGATCTCGAATCGACCGCCCTTGAGGTTGCGCAGGATCTCGGAGGTGCGGATCTTCCCGCCGGAGTCGGCCGGGAACAGGAATCGCGGTGACACGAACAACAATCGATCGCGTCGACTCACCAACAGATCCCCTGATACTGCGCCTGGAGGCGCGCGCGGTCCGGCATGTGGACCAGATCGAGGACGTACTGCTCGGGCCGGGCGAGCGCCGAGACGCGCTCGATCAATGCCGGATGCCCGATCCCCACCACGATGATGTCGGACGGCTGAATCATCTCCTCGACCGTCGAGCACATGAGCTGGGCGATGTGCGGGATCGAACTCTCGATGTAACGCTTGTTCGCGCCCATGAGGCGCGACAGATTCACCTCCGGGTCGAAGACGCGGAGGTTGAGACCCTTGCCGATGAAGCGCTCGGCGAGCGCGACCAGCGGGCTCTCGCGCAGGTCGTCGGTGCCGGTCTTGAACGACAGGCCCAGCATGCCGACGTTGCGCTGCTCGCGCGCGAGCACCAGGTCGATGGCGTGGTCGATGTGCACGCGATTGCTGGGGAGGAGACCCGCAAGCATCGGCGTCGTCACGTCGCGCTGCTTGCCCATGTAGAGCAGCGCCTTGAGATCCTTGGGCAGGCAGGATCCGCCGAACGCGAACCCCGGCCGGAGGTAGGCGGGCGAGATATTGAGGTGGTGGTCCTTGCACACCAGGCTCATGACCTCGTGCGCGTCGACCTGCATCGATTGCGCGAGGCGTCCGATCTCGTTGGCGAACGTCACCTTCAGCGCGTGGAAGGCGTTGCAGGCGTACTTCATGGTCTCGGCGGTGCGCACCCGGGTCACCACGAAATCGCAGGGCAGATGGCCGAAGAGCTCGCGCAGCCGGCGGGTCGCCTCCTCGCTCTCGCTGCCGACGATCGTGAACGGCGGGCGGTCGTAGTCCTTGATCGAGGAACCCTCGCGCAGGAACTCCGGCTGGAAGCACAGGGCGAAGTCCTTCCCCGCCTGCCGGCCGCTCGCCGCCTCGACGCGCGGCTTCAGCAGCTCATCGACCGTGCCCGGCTGCACCGTCGAGCGCACGACGATCGTGTGGAAGCCCTGCTTGTGCTTGAGCGCCTCGCCGAGCTGGTCGGCCAGACGCAGGATGGCGCCGAGATCCTGACTGCCGTTGGGGCTCGAGGGCGTGCCGACGCAGACGAACGACAGATCGGTCTCGTTGATGGCCTGCTGCGCGTCGTGGGTGACCCGCACGCGACCGGAGGCGACGACCTCCTGCATCAGCTGCTGGATGCCTTCCTCGATGATCGGCGACTTGCCGCTCCGGATGAGCTCGAGCTTGACCGGGTCGACATCGACACCGAGCAGCTCGTGCCGGTCGCGGGCGAGACACGCCATCGACACCGCCCCGACGTAGCCGAGGCCGAAGATGCTGATCTTCATTGCCGTCCTTTCCGCTGCCAGACCGCCCGGAGCGTCCGATTCGAGAACCGCGGGCCACACGAGCCGTAGGGTCCCGACCCCATCGGCCTGCGGGTGGACCCGAGCCCTGCGCTTCGGCGAGCGCACCGACGGTCGATCCGCCTGCCGGCCGCGAATGTGCCACAACGAGGCGGCCAGCGCATGTGGGCCGTGGTAGCGTGCCCGCCCTGGGCATCGCCTGCGAAGCGTCGCGCGACCCCCCGAGGCACCGCGCTTGAAACCGACCTTCTTCAAGACCCCGGCAGAGTTCCGTCGCTGGCTCGAGCGCCATCACGCCACCGCCGCGGAACTGCTGGTCGGCTTCTGCAAGAAGGGCTCGGGCAAGCCGAGCATCACCTGGCCCGAGTCGGTG